>VDMG01000112.1 GCA_006514895.1 Beijerinckiaceae bacterium | reverse complement strand
CTTGACGCCAGGCAGTTGAACGGCGAGCACCCATTTGTTGTCACTCAACTCCAAACGGGCTCTCATCACAAAGGGACGCCGGTTCGCGGCCTCTACATTTGGGGCAACGCTGGGCGCGGCAAGACAATGCTGATGGATCTGTTTTTCAACGATGCCCCCGCCGGGCGCAAATCCCGCGTGCATTTTCATGGTTTCATGGCTGGTGTCCACGCCTTCATCCATGCTTGGCGCCAACAGCGGCGCAATGGTTCGGCCAAGGGCGACGACCCTGTCGCGGCGGTGGCGGATGCCATCGCCCAAAAATCCTCGCTTCTGTGTTTCGACGAGTTCAGCGTCACCGACATCGCCGACGCGATGATTCTTGGCCGGCTTTTCGAGGCTTTATTTGCCCGCTGCATGGTGATCGTCGCGACATCCAATGTGCGTCCGGATCTCCTCTATCAGGATGGTCTCATCGCGCGCTCTTCCTGCCGTTTATTGCTATGCTCGAAGAGCGAATGCAAATTATCCGCCTCGAAGCCCGCACCGACTTCCGGCTGCAAAAGCTGCGGGACCACGCGGTTTATTTCTTGCCCCCGGACGCAAGCGCGGCGGCGGCGCTCACCGGCGCGTTTCAGCGATTGACCGGGGCGGCGCGCGGCGCCCCAATGACCCTCGATGTGCTCGGCCACGCGGTTCATGCGCCGGAGGCATGTGCCAATGTGGCACGCTTCGGCTTTGCCGATCTTTGCGAAATACCGCTCGGGCCCGCCGATTTTCTGGCGCTCGCGCGGCAGTTCCATACCGTGGTCCTCGATGCGATTCCGGTTATTGGCGCTGGCCAGCGCGACGAAGCCAAACGGTTCATCACGCTGATCGACACCTTTTTATGACGGGCATGTGAAGCTCATCGCCTCCGACGAGGCGGAGCCGGCGGAGCTTTACGCGGGCAGCGAAGGATTCGTGGCTTTCGAGTTCAAGCGCACCGCATCGCGTCTCATTGAAATGCGCTCGGCGGATTATCTCGCCCTGCCGCATGGATCGGTTGGATCCATGGGCTCCGGCGATGCGAGCGGCCTCGTGGAAACCTGAACCAGACCGAGCGCATCAGGGAGATAGCCGCATGTTTCATCCGAAAGCTCCGGTATCCGGGTGACTCCCTTAGATATTCCCGAGTTTGACATCCTCTGCTAGGAAACTATTTTCCGGCAAAGGCTCCGTTCACAGTTTGGCCATCAGCGCTTCAAATTGAATCGCACATGGTCTAGAGTTTTCGGTACATGAGACGAGAGGTAAGGACGGAGCAACATGGCGCGCAGCAAGATCGCATTGATAGGAGCCGGTCAGATCGGCGGAACCCTGGCTCACCTCGCGGCCCTGAAGGAGCTTGGCGATATCGCTCTCTTCGACATCGCGGAAGGGACGCCGCAGGGCAAGGCGCTGGATCTTGCGCATTCGGGTCCGGTCAACGGATTCAACGCGGCACTCACCGGGGCAAACAACTATGAAGCCATCGCCGGGGCCGACGTTGTCATCGTGACGGCCGGGGTGCCGCGCAAGCCCGGGATGAGTCGCGACGATCTGCTCGGCATCAACCTCAAGGTCATGGAAGCGGCCGGCGCCGGCATCAAGCAATATGCGCCGGGCGCGTTTGTCATCTGCATCACCAATCCGCTCGATGCGATGGTCTGGGCTTTGCAGAAGGCCTCGAATCTGCCCGCGAACAAAATCGTCGGCATGGCGGGCGTTTTGGATTCGGCACGGTTCCGCCATTTCCTTTCCGAGGAATTCAAGGTCTCGGTCGAGGACGTCACCGCCTTCGTCCTCGGCGGCCACGGCGACGATATGGTGCCTTCCGTGCGCTATTCCACCGTGGCCGGAATTCCCCTGACCGATTTGGTCAAGATGGGCTGGACAACGCAAGCAAGACTCGACGCGATCATCGACCGGACTCGCAAGGGCGGCGGCGAGATCGTCGGCCTTTTGAAGACCGGCTCGGCTTTCTACGCTCCGGCGGCGGCGGCGATCGCCATGGCCGAGTCCTATCTCAAGGACAAGCGCCGGGTGTTTGCTTGCGCGGCCAAACTCAACGGGGAGTATGGCGTCAAGGACCTTTATGTCGGGGTGCCGGTGGTGATCGGCGCCAATGGCGTCGAAAAAATCGTCGAGGTTACGCTCGATCCAACCGAAAAGCAGATGTTCGAGAAATCGGTCGCTTCCGTGCAAGGCCTGGTCGAGGCTTGCAAGACGATCAACCCGGCCCTCGCAAAATGATGACCCCGGCGCAAGGGCAAACCGGCGGCCGCGGTTCCGGAATAGGCAAAAGTTCATACGGCTCTGTTATGAATTGGGCAAATTTTGTCCCGAACCTGCCAATCCTAGAGCAAGCGAAGCGGATGCCGGTTTGCGTCGAGAAAATGCGATAAAACAAAGATCTAGAGCTGCTTTCTGGTCCTGCGGAATCTGAAAGCACTCTTGCCTCTTTTCCCCTGGCACTTCTTGCTGCCGCGAAGCCGGTTGAACTGGCGCGAAAACTGCTTGACGACGGCTAACCGCCAGACAACCAGCTCACCGCCAGGGGAACTGCTGGAAAAGAGACCGCAATGAATATTCACGAATACCAGGCAAAAGCGGTCCTCAGGGAGTTCGGTGTCCCGGTTTCGCGCGGCATTGCGGTGTTGCGCGCCGCCGACGCCAAGACGGCGGCGGAGGAACTGGGCGGCCCGGTCTGGGTCGTGAAGTCCCAAATCCACGCCGGCGGACGCGGCAAGGGCAAGTTCAAGGAGCCGGAGGCTGGTGCCAAAGGGGGCGTGAGACTCGCCAAATCGGTGGCCGAGGTCGAGACCTTTGTTGGCGAAATGCTCGGCCGGACCCTCGTGACCGTGCAGACCGGCCCCGCCGGCAAGCAGGTCAACCGGATTTATCTCGAGGAAGGCGCCAGTATCGTCAAGGAATTCTATCTTTCCCTCCTTGTCGACCGGTCCCAAAGCCGCGTCGCTTTCGTTGTTTCGACCGAAGGCGGCATGGACATCGAGGAAGTGGCGCATCACACGCCGGAAAGGATCACCAGTTTCGCGGTCGATCCGGCGACCGGAATCATGCCGCATCATGGACGCACAGTCGCAAAAGCCCTGGGCCTTTCCGGCGATGTCGCCAAACAGGCGGAAAAACTCACCGCGCAGCTTTACGCGGCCTTCGTCGGCAAGGATATGGCGATGCTTGAAATCAATCCGCTGATCGTCTCGGCGGAAGGGCGGCTCAAATGCCTCGACGCCAAAATCTCCTTCGATGGCAACGCGCTTTATCGACATCCGGAGATCGCCGCCTTGCGCGACGAAAGCGAGGAGGACGCCAGGGAAATCGAGGCATCGAGACATGACCTGAACTATATCGCGCTCTCCGGCACGATTGGCTGCATGGTCAACGGCGCCGGGCTTGCCATGGCGACGATGGACATCATCAAATATTATGGCGGCGAGCCGGCGAATTTCCTGGATGTCGGCGGCGGCGCCACCAAGGATAGGGTGGCGGAAGCATTCAAGATCATCACCGCCGACACCCAAGTCAAAGGCATTCTGGTGAATATTTTCGGCGGCATCATGAAATGCGACGTGATTGCCGAGGGTGTCGTCGCCGCGGCGAGGGAAACCGGCCTCGAGGTGCCGCTTGTCGTGCGTCTCGAAGGCACGAATGTCGATCTCGGCAAGAAAATCATCGCCCAATCGGGCCTTAATGTCATTCCCGCGGACGATCTCGACGATGCGGCGCAGAAAATCGTCGCCGCGGCCGGGAAGGCCTAATCCATGACGATCCTCGTCGACAAGGACACAAAGGTCATTTGCCAGGGCTTTACCGGCAAGAACGGGACTTTCCACTCCGAGCAGGCGATCGCCTATGGCACCAGGATGGTTGGCGGCATCTCGCCCGGCAAGGGCGGCGCGACCCACCTCGGCCTGCCGATCTTTGACACCGTCGCCGAGGCACGCAAGGCGACCGGCGCCGAGGCGAGCGTCATTTATGTTCCCCCGCCCGGCGCGGCCGACGCGATCTGCGAAGCCATCGACGCCGGAATAGAGTTGATCGTCTGCATCACCGAAGGCATTCCGGTCGCGGACATGATCAAGGTCAAACGGGCGCTCGCCGGTTCGCGATCGCGCCTCATCGGGCCAAACTGCCCCGGCGTCATGACCGCCGGCGAATGCAAGATTGGCATCATGCCCGGCAATATCTTCAAGCCCGGCTCGGTCGGCATTGTCTCGCGCTCCGGAACCTTGACTTACGAGGCGGTCTTTCAAACGACGCGCGAAGGGCTTGGCCAGACGACGGCGGTCGGCATCGGCGGCGACCCCGTCAAGGGCGCCGAATTCATCGAGATTTTGGAGATGTTCCTGGCCGATGACGCCACCAAATCGATCGTCATGATCGGCGAAATTGGCGGCTCTGCCGAGGAAGATGCCGCGCAATTCATCGCCGACGAGGCAAAACGCGGCCGCAAGAAGCCGATCGTCGGCTTTATCGCGGGCCGCACCGCGCCGCCCGGCCGCCGCATGGGCCATGCCGGCGCGATCATCTCTGGCGGCAAGGGCGGCGCCGAAGACAAAATCGCGGCGATGAAAGCGGCTGGGATTTGCGTATCGCCTTCGCCCGCAAGGCTCGGCAAGACCCTCGCCGACGTCCTGCGTGGATGACCCAAGTCTTGAGAAAATCGCGAAGCAACCGCATGTAGGTTGGACAAGGTCCAAGCAAGCGGGTCCGATGATGAGCAAGGGCCAGGACGGGAGCTTAAGCGAAGCCCGCCCTCGCGGCAAAAGGCCCGCCAGGCTTGTATGAAGGCGGGCATGGAGTGCAATCATCCGGCAAAGCCATGTTCTGGCTCGAGGCCCCCGGACAGAGTTAAAAAGTTTGGTCACCAGTATTTTGTTTCCAAGACTTCAATCGTAAGACTTTTGTTCGCAAGACTTTTGACCGGAAGACTTTTGACCGGAAGACCTAGAGCATTTTCAGGATACCGGTTCGCGTCAAGAAAATGCGATAGAAGAATCTGATAGCGCTCTAGGCCCTAAGGAGACAATGATGGCGCGCCGGGATTCGAATGGAAACGCCAATGGCTCGGGCGGCGCCGCAGGCGTCCGCTCCGGACCAAACACGGCCTTCGCGAAGACAGCCTTTCTCGATGGCGGCAACGCCGCCTATATCGAGCAACTCCAGGACAGCTATCTGCGCGACCCGGCTCGCCTCGACCCTTCCTGGCGGGAATTCTTCGCGCAAATCAACGACGACGGCGCCACGGTTGCGAAAGTGGCGCATGGGCCTCGCTGGAGGCGGCCCGGCTGGCCGGTAGCGAGCGCCGACAAACTCGTTTCGGCGCTTGATGGCAATTGGGCGGAAATCGAGACACGGATAGGCGCCGAGCCCGGCGCGGGTGTTTTGCTCTCCCAGGACGATCTTCTTCGCGCAACCCGCGATTCGATCCACGCCCTGATGATGATCCGCGCCTATCGCATGCGCGGTCACCTCCACGCCAATCTCGACCCGCTTGGTCTCGAGCCGCCGAAAGACCATGAGGAGCTGCATCCGGCGGCCTATGGGTTCACGGAAGCCGACTACACAAGGACAATCTTCATCGATGGCGTGCTTGGGCTCCGGTTTGCCACCATTCCCGAGATGCTCAAGATCTTGCGGCGGACCTATTGCGGCACCATCGGCTTCGAATTCATGCATATCTCCGATCCGGCCGAGAAGAGCTGGTTGCAGCAGCGGATCGAAGGCCCGGACAAGGAAATCACCTTCACCAAGGAAGGCAAGCGCGCCATTCTGACGAAGCTCGTCGAGTCGGAGGGTTTCGAGAAATTCCTCGACGTGAAATATACGGGCACGAAGCGCTTTGGCCTTGACGGCGCCGAAGCCATGGTGCCGGCGCTCGAACAGATCATCAAGCGCGGCGGCGCCTTGGGGGTCCAGGATATCGTCTTCGGCATGGCGCATCGCGGCCGCCTCAATGTGCTTTCCCAGGTCATGGGGAAGCCGCACCGGGCGATTTTCAATGAATTCAAGGGCGGCTCCTTTACCCCCGACGACGTCGAGGGTTCCGGCGACGTCAAATATCATCTTGGCGCGTCGTCCGATCGCGACTTCGACAACAACCGGGTCCATCTTTCGCTGACCGCGAACCCGTCGCATCTCGAGATCGTCGATCCCGTCGTTCTTGGCAAGGTGCGCGCCAAGCAGGATCAATTGCACGATGTTGTTGAGCGCACGAAAGTGCTGCCTCTCCTCATCCACGGTGACGCGGCCTTCGCTGGTCAAGGCGTGATCGCCGAATGTTTCGGCCTTTCCGGACTTAAAGGATACAAGACCGGAGGTTCGATCCATTTCATTATCAACAATCAGATCGGATTCACCACCGTGCCGCGCTATTCGCGGTCGTCGCCCTATCCGTCGGATACCGCCAAAATGATCGAGGCGCCGATCATTCACGTCAACGGCGATGATCCCGAAGCCGTCGTCTATGCCGCGAAGATCGCGATCGAATTCCGGCAAAAATTCCATAAGCCGGTGGTCATCGACATGTTCTGCTACCGCCGATTCGGTCACAACGAAGGGGACGAGCCCTCGTTCACCCAGCCGGTCATGTACAAGAAAATCCGCGCCCACAAAACAACGCTCCAAATCTACACCGAGAAACTCGTCGCGGAAGGTGTTTTGACCGATGGCGAGGTCTCCAGGCTGCAAGCCAATTGGTGGCACCATCTTGAAACCTCGATGCAAGCGAGCCAATCCTTCAAGCCCGGCAAAGCCGATTGGCTCGACGGCCGCTGGTCCGGTCTCAGAGCGGCTCCGCCCGGCGCCGAGGATGATCGCCGCGGCCGCACTGGCGTTGACCGCGAGAGACTCACCGAAATCGGTCTTCGCCTGACTTCGGTTCCGGAGCATTTTGAACTCCATCGCACCCTCCGGCGCCTCATCGACAATCGCCGGAAAATGATCGAGACCGGCGAGGGGATCGACTGGGCGATGGGCGAGGCGCTTGCCTTCGCGGCGCTTGTCGACGAAGGTTATCCGGTGCGTCTCTCCGGCCAGGACAGCGAGCGCGGCACTTTTTCGCAACGCCATTCGGTCCTGATCGACCAGGAGACGGAGGCACGCTACATCCCTCTGAACAACATCCGCGACGAGCAGGCGCATTTCGAAGTCATCAACTCGATGCTGTCGGAAGAGGCCGTGCTTGGCTTCGAATATGGCTATTCGCTGGCCGAGCCCAATGCGCTCGTTTTGTGGGAGGCGCAGTTTGGCGATTTCGCCAATGGCGCGCAGGTCCTGTTCGACCAGTTCATTTCCTCCGGCGAACGCAAATGGCTGCGCATGTCGGGTCTCGTCTGCCTGTTGCCGCATGGCTTCGAGGGCCAGGGGCCGGAACATTCCTCGGCGCGGCTCGAGCGCTATCTGCAATTATGCGCCGAAGACAATATGCAAGTAGCGAATTGTACGACGCCCGCCAATTATTTCCATATCCTGCGGCGCCAGTTGAAGCGCGACATCCGCAAGCCGCTGATCCTGATGACGCCGAAATCGCTTCTCCGCCACAAGCGCGCGGTCTCCAAGCTTGACGAGTTCGCGATCGGCGCCTCCTTCCATCGTATTTTGTTGGATGACGCCGAGACAGTGCCGGAGAGGACGCCGAGCCTCGTGGAGGATGCCAAAATCCGCCGGGTGCTGTTGTGTTCCGGCAAAGTCTATTACGATCTTTTTGAAGAGCGCGGGAAGCGGGGCATCAACAACATCTACCTGCTGCGTGTCGAGCAGCTCTATCCCTTCCCCCTCAAAGCCCTTATCTCGGCTCTGGCGCGGTTCAAGGAGGCGGAGATCTTCTGGTGCCAGGAAGAGCCAAAGAACATGGGCGCCTGGAACTTCGTCGATCCTTATCTCGAATGGGTGCTGGCCCAGGCGGGCGGCAGATGCAAGCGGCCGCTTTACGCTGGCAGACCCGCCGCAGCTTCTCCCGCAACCGGGATGATGTCGAAGCATGTGGCGCAATTGCAGGCCTTCATGGACGACATTTTCGCGGCTTGAATCACGAGGGAATTGTTTTTCGTTTCATATCGGTGAACTTCAAAGAAAGCCGGATGGCTTTGGACGGACCATATGGCAATTGAAATCCGCGTGCCGGCCTTGGGCGAATCGGTCACCGAGGCGACCATTGGACGGTGGTTCAAGAAAGCGGGCGAGCCGGTCCGGGCGGACGAACCCATCGTCGAACTCGAAACCGATAAGGTGACCCTCGAAGTCAACGCGCCGGCATCTGGGACTCTCACCGAAATCATCGCCAAGGATGGCGAGACGGTCGCCGCCGGAGCGCTTCTCGGCCAGATCGGGGACGCTGTATTCGCCGCGACCCCCAAGGCCGAAGGCAAGCCGGTTCCGCCGCCGCTAGCGGCACCGGAGCCGTCTCAAAGTCCCGCGCCTGCCCTCGCGGCGGCCGCGCCCGCATCGTCCGCTCCGGCACCCTCGATGCCTGCCTCGGCCGCCGCCGCCAAGATCGCCGCCGATCATGGCTTCGATCCGGCTATTCTGGAGGGCTCCGGAAAGCGCGGCCAGGTCCTGAAAGGCGATGTCCTCGATTATATCGCGAAGCCCGCGGCTCCGCCGGCTCCTGCCCCTGCCCCGCTGCCGCGGACTCCGGCGCCGGCCGCCGAGGAAGATCGCGAGGAGCGCGTTCCGATGACGCGGCTCCGGCAAACCATCGCGCGCCGTCTCAAGGACGCGCAAAACACCGCCGCCATGCTGACGACGTTCAACGAGGCCGATATGACCGCAGTCATGGCCTTGCGCGCCCGCCATATGGAGTCATTCGAAAAGAAGCACGGCGCGAAACTCGGCTTCATGGGATTTTTCGTGAAAGCCTGCGTCGGCGCCCTCAAGGAGGTGCCTTCTGTCAACGCCGAAATCGATGGCGCCGATATCATCTACAAGAATTACTATCACCTTGGCGTCGCCGTCGGCACCGACAAGGGCCTGGTCGTTCCCGTCGTGCGCGATTGCGATAAGCTCTCCGTCGCCGGTATCGAGAAGACGATCGCTGATCTCGGCAAGCGTGCCCGCGCGGGGCAGCTCAAGATCGAGGAGATGCAGGGCGGCACTTTCACCATCACCAACGGCGGCGTCTATGGCTCGCTCATGTCGACGCCGATCCTCAACGTCCCGCAATCGGGCATTTTGGGCATGCACAAAATTCAGGAACGCCCGGTTGTTGTTAGCGGCAAGATCGAAATTCGCCCGATGATGTATCTCGCGCTCACCTACGATCATCGCCTCGTCGACGGCAAGGACGCGGTGACTTTTTTGGTTGCTGTCAAGGAAGCGCTGGAAGACCCGGCCCGCCTGGTGCTGGATATTTGAAGAGGGCGCAAATTTCGTTCACGGTTCCGGCGTCGGGCCGGACCAGTTTCGCCGGCGCGCCGGCACTATTTCGCCAAGAGGGAGAATCGAGTCGGTGTTCCATAGCGCTCTCGACCCAGCTCCAAAGATAATTTGAAACCTGGACCGTCGGGTCCCTCCCGGGTGGAGATCGTTATGGTGCAGGGTAAGGATTACGTCATTCGCGGAGGCGTCGCTGGCAGGGAGCGCCTAAGGATACTCTCCCGCATCATGTACGCGAGCACGGCGTCACTGTTTGATCGCTTCGGCTTCAAAGACGGGCAGCAATGCTTCGATATTGGTTGCGGCAGTGGCGACGTCACCTTGGAGTTGGCCAGACGCATAGGCCCGAGCGGCAAGGCCGTCGGCGCGGACATCGATGAGACGCAACTCGACATCGCGCGCCGCGAAGTGGATGCAAAAGGCATTCGCAATGTGGAGTTCCGCTTGCTCGACATAAGAACCATGAAAGAGGACATTGGCTCTGTCTTCGACGTTGTCTATGCCCGCTTCCTGCTCACCCATCTCGACGACCCATCCCGCGCCGTCGCGGCGTTTTATCGCTATGTGCGTCCCGGCGGCCTCGTCATTGTCGAGGACATAGACTTCAACGGCTATTTCACCTATCCCGAATCCGAAGCGTTTCAACGATACAAGGAACTCTATTGCACATTGGTGCGAAGACGCGGCGGCGATCCGAACATCGGACCACGCTTGCCGTTCCTTTTGACCGACGGCGGTTTTGAGAAGGTGGATATGACCCTTGTTCAACCGATAGGAACGAAGGGCGAGGTCAAGCTTTTGAACGCCATCACTTTGGAAAACATCGCCGACGCCATCATGCAGGATGGCCTTGCCTCGCGGCAGGAAATCGACACCTTGGTACAGGACCTCTATCGCTTCGCGGACAATCCGCGAACCGTGGCGGGAGTACCGCGCATCATTCAGGCCTGGGGCCACCGGCCGGGGGCCGGCTAATTGGGATAGACCTTATGGCCTACGATCTCATCGTTATCGGAACCGGTCCCGGCGGCTATGTCTGCGCGATCCGGGCGGCGCAGCTTGGCCTCAAGGTCGCGGTCGTCGAAAAGCGCAAGACGCATGGCGGCACATGCCTCAATATCGGCTGCATACCGTCAAAAGCGCTGCTCCAGGCTTCCGAAAAATTTAGCGAGGCCGCGCATGATCTCGCGGGCTTTGGCGTGATCACCGGCGAGCCGAAACTCGATCTCGCCGCCATGATGAAGCACAAGGCCGACACCGTCGCCGCCAATGTCAACGGTGTCGCCTTTCTCTTCAAGAAGAATAAGATCGATGCTTTCATCGGGCAGGGCAAGATCAAAGCCCCGGGCGAGGTCATTGTTACGGCGGCGGACGGCTCAACCCAAAGCCTTGAGGCCAAAAATATCGTCATCGCCACAGGCTCCGATGTCGTGCAACTGCCGGGCATCGAGATCGATGAGAAGATGATCGTCTCCTCGACCTGCGCCCTGTCGTTGGATCGCGTTCCCGGAAAGCTTCTCATTGTGGGCGCAGGCGTCATTGGTCTCGAACTCGGCTCGGTCTGGGGCCGCCTTGGCGCGGAAGTGACCGTCGTCGAATTTTTGGATCGCATCCTGCCCGGCGCGGACGCCGAAGTCGCCAAGCAGTTTCAGCGCATGCTGGAGAAGCAGGGATTTCGTTTCCATCTCGGCCACAAGGTGACCAAGGTCGACAAAACGAAATCGGACTTGGCTGTCAGCATCGAACCTTCCGGCGGCGGCGATGCTTCGGTGCTTGCGGCCGATACCGTGCTCGTTGCGATTGGCAGGCGCCCGGTCACGGACGGGCTTGGTCTGGAAGCTGTTGGCGTTGCGTTGGATCGCGGCCGGGTTGTCATCGACGATCGTTTCGCGACCAATGTGCCGGGCATTTATGCGATCGGTGATGTCGTGCGGGGCCCCATGCTTGCCCACAAGGCCGAGGACGAAGGGATCGCGGCCGCCGAGATCATCGCCGGCCAGCACGGCCATGTGAATTACGAGGCCATTGCGTCCGTCGTCTACACCATGCCGGAAATCGCGACCGTCGGCGCGAGCGAGGAGGATCTCAAAGCCAGGGGCATTGCCTACAGGGTTGGAAAATTCCCTTTCACCGCCAACGGCCGCGCGCGGGCGATGCGGCGCATGGAAGGCTTTGTGAAAATCCTGGCCGACGCTGCGTCCGACCGCGTGCTTGGCGTCCATATTATCGGCGCGGCGGCGGGCGAGCTCATCGCGGAAGCTTGCGTGCTCATGGAGTTCGGCGGCTCGGCCGAGGATCTCGCGCGCACCTGCCACGCCCATCCGACGCTCTCCGAAGCGGTCCGCGAAGCGGCGCTCGCGGTCGACAAGCGATCGATCCATATTTGACGAGCCGGTTTGATTTTTTGGCCGGGTGAAAGATGAAATTTGCTCTCATTACGTTCAACTACAGCCTGGATACAGATAAGGGTACCGCGGCGGGACCCGGCGCGCTGTTGCGGGCGGGGCTAGCGGATTGGTTGCGGGAACAAGGGCACGGCGTGGCCGGTCCTTTCCACGTCACTTTAACCCCGGACGAACAAGCGGCCTATGGTGCCTGGAACAGGATCTTCTGCGCCAATGCGCAGCTTGCCAGGCTGGTCTTTGAAGCAGCGCAGGGACAAGCTTTTCCGCTCATTTTGGAAAGCAATTGCTACGCCGCCATCGGTGCCTTGGCGGGGCTGCAGATGAGCAAACCTTCGACGCGCCTCGGGTTGATTTGGATAGACGCGCACGGCGATTGCAACACACCCGAAACGACTCCGAGCGGGATGCTCAGCGGCATGCCTGTCGCCATTGCCACGGGACTCTGTCTGCAACGGCTTCGCAAACAGGGCGGACTTGATCCCCCGGTTGCCCCGCACGACGTCGTGATGGTTTGTGTGCGCGCCAACGATCCTCTCGAACAGGAGCTGATCGATCAATCCGGTATCGAGATCGTGCCGGTCGCTGATATCAAAGGGGAGTTCAGTCAGCTTCGCGCGACAATGGAGCGCCTGAGCAGCATCGTCGATCGGATCTACGTCCATTTTGATGTGGATGCGCTTGATGAATCGGAGGTAGCTTCCATGTGGCTCACGGCACCCGATGGTCCCACGAGCACGGAATTGGCGGCCGCTCTAGAGATCCTCATGGCCTATCCCAAAGTCGCCGCGTTTGGGATTGCCGACATTAACCCGGAGAGGGATGTTGACGGGCAAATGGTTCAAGCGGCCCTGGCTGTGATGAAAGGCGGTATCGCGGGCGTTGCCGTTTGATTATTCAGTCGTCTTTGGCGGGCTGCGTTGATCGTTTGTCCGGTTTCGCGGGCGTTTCGTACCAAAACGTTTCACGAGAGCCCCGCGGCCGACGTGAGGGGCATCTTTTTCCTGATAAATCTTATCACTCCTGACTAACCGTCTATATCTAGGGGGATGCCCAGCCGGGTCCCGCACCCCATGACGATCAGGTTGCTCGACCTGCCCTATCCCGGATTACGCTCTGGCTCTATGGCCCATACCCATGGCGAGCTGCCCGGCTGGGTCTGGGCTCCGCCCATGCACTAGGCGGTGCGCGGCGGGTTGGGATGAGGGACGGAAGGTGGGGAGGGGGGCTAGGATGAGGGAGAGCATTGTGGCGGTCGGGACGGTCGTTCTCTACAACAAACTCTCAATCTTTCTGACTTCGCGCACTAGTAGTGTAAGCGGTGCTGTCCTGCACGCAATCGCCGCACATTCACGGGCGATCCACGAAGAGAGGCGGACTATTCCGTCCTGCGAAGCGAAATCCGCTCTCTCGAACACCTTCTTCGCCGCATAGTCGAAAACCGCCGTCGCCAGCGCAGGTCTTAAAGTTTCGATCGTATCCCAAGCCATGGAAAACCGCCCCGGCTTTCTCCCATCATGCAGAAAACCAAAACATGGATCGAGGCCACGAACAGCAATCACGCGGGTTATTCGCGCTACTGCAATTCCAACGGCAAAATTATGAAGAGCTTGTAAAGGCGTCTCTGCAAAACGCGGCGTAAATTGTCTCGCCAATTCACCAGTCTTACCTTGCGCGCGCCCGATGTACCTCGTTTGAAAAGTTCGCCACTGTCTGGGCGGGGTGAACCCCTTCACAAAATTCACTTCAAAATCTCTCCATTGTCGCCACCATTCTTGCGCCGACTTTGCTTCGATATGGCGCACGTCGGCGATCGACTTACACACGGCGAGATCGTCAAGGAATGGAGAGCGGGTCTGATCAGAATGCTCTGTCATTATCTTACGCCGTACGACGTCCTTGGCGATCCGTAATTTCTTGCCCCGATCCGCGACCGCCGCGAACTGCCGCACACGCATAGTCAGAGAAGCACGGCTTGTTAAACACGGAGCATACGGCGCGTAAATCGCAACAAAATCCTGCGCATAATCAGTGACAATAATTTCGATATGACGCCGAACACAAACCCCGATCGCATCCGACGTAATGACAAACCCAAAGCTACTGCAGACAATGACGCGGATCGCGGGGTCGACTTCCGTATATTCGCCACGGTCGCGAACATATAGCCGCCCGCCCCGCGACACTACGGTTGCGCCTGCGAGCCCGATAAACAGAATATGGTCAATCCTCTCCAACGTCCCAACAGCAATCCCAGTCGTTCGCCAATGCCAAATCCGCATTCTCGTTCAAGTCCCGGAGAACGGCCTCGTTCTTTTGATCTAGCCACTCCGGTTCATGTTTCTTCGACAAGACCTTCGGCGTTTTGTTGATGGCGACCGGCGTGATCACGAGACCTTGTACCCTATCTGGATCAAAGCACGTTCCCCGTTTGATGCCCGCCTCATTCATTTTGAAGATACGGGTATCTCGACCCAATTTCCGCACATCGGCCATAGTTCGGGATTGGAAGCCGCTAGCCCGAACGTCACGAGTTTCTTGTGCGGCAGCGATGCAGTTGGCCGCGCCGTGCTATAACAGTCGAGGGCCAGATCATCGAGGTAATCGAACCATTCTTTTTGAATATTCCGTTTTGCCTCGGCATCATCCTCCCCGAGGACCGACCGCAAACTCACGCCCCGCGACTTACCCTTGAAAATATGATCCGCGACCAGCGTATCCAACGACGTGACCTCGTCTTTTTCCACCCTCTCAAAATCGTTGGCGAAAGCGTAGATGCCGGGCTTGATGTAGACACCTCTCGTAAACGTATCCATTTCCCACGTGCCCAGCATCTTTTTCTCGCTTTCGATATGAAGCGGCGCGTCGGCCTGGATGCCATCGGTCGCCACGTGAATGATATTCCAGGGCGCCCGCAGCATAGCGTCCACACACTGCGCCCGCGTCTCGCTCGTCACGACGCCCGCGTACCAGGGCGATGCGCTGCCCGGCGGCATACCGTTGCGACCGCCGACGGATTGCGCCGTCTTGCCCCAACTCCCATTAATGCCGAGCTTCAGAATTTGATTTCTCGCGTCGCTCTTCGGATACCGCGCGCGCTGATCGTAGTAATCCTTGATGTACTGGAACGGGTAGACCAGGCCGTCTTCGCCGATCCGGGCGCTCGGGCAATTGGTCTTCATCGCCTCTAACTGGTCCGGCGTCAGATCGTCAATCGTCGGGCAGACAAACTCGAAAGCGCCGCGAATTTTGATCATTCGAGCATGCTGGGTCTCGTTCATATCAGGCCGCATTTGCCTGACCCAGTCAAAGGCTTGCAGCGTCTCGCCGCGATAGTACCGGCCGACGCCCTTGGCCGGGAACAAAATCGACCCGTCTTCATAGCGGTAAAACAGCGGATACCAAGGCGCGTCACGCAATTTCTTAGTCTTGCGATCAAAGCATTTTTCAGGAAACGAGAATTCCACCTCGATCATTGAATAAACGGACATCGTCTTGATGACGTCCTCGGTCAGCTCCGCCCCTTCGCGCCACACGCACTTGCCCTCGATCCGCTTTGTGACCTTGCCCAACGAACCATCCTTCCTCAACTCCCACTCTATCGGCAGCGCCATGGCAGGCAGAACAAATTGCTTGCTCGGATATGCGCTCGTAATGTCGTAGCCGTAAATCATTTTGGTTTGTCGGGCGGCGTCTCTTGTTAGTACACGCCCCTGCATAATCATCTCAATACGGCCGCCTGCGAAGCAGTGGTGAGCCCACTCCTGAACAGGCAAATAATTGACGGCCTTGATACTCGGATAAAAACTCTCTCGCGCGGTGCTTGTTCGCCATCGCCATCGAGATCGAACCCGCGCCCTGCCAATGGGGGAGATCGAGCCCGAGGCTGTCTGTAGTCTGCCGTAGCTTGTCCATCATCCGGCACAGAATTCGTAATTCCATCCCCTGATACCTGACGACTTGGTCCATGGGCAGCGACGCCATGATGTTGCGTTTGCGTTTGCCCTCGACAATAATTTTTGCCTCTTCGAGTGTGAAGGAAATGCCGCTCCCCTCATAGGCATCGACGAACGACATTTGAAAAAATCCGAACGTATCGTTCAGTGTGACCGGGTCGTCCTTATAGTCGATTTCGCGCACTACGGGTTTACGCCCCGCGTCTATATAAGCCTGCCGCCGCTCGGGGTCGGTTATTTCCTTATATTTGTAGGGATTGGCCGGATCGTTAAGCCGACCAACCCTAAACATCTTGCCGCGCCGCTATGAAATGGCGAATTCCTTCCAGAAAAATACGGCCTGTTCGACAACTTCCTCGCATGGTGCGCCGTCGTCATCAACGCTCGAAATGACGATCTCGCCCGCCTGCAATCTTCCGGCAGTATCGGCGTCGAGACAGCGTAGAATTTGCGCAACGTCATAGCCAAACGCAAACGTCACGAAGATCGCGTTAGGAAACATCTTCTTTAAATCAGCAATCGCATTCAAAATCTTGTAGCCTGACAGAGGCGTTTTTGGTCCGTGCTTTGTGCGAATTTTCGGCCCACTCTCCATCGGCCGAATTCGGAGTGTCGAAGGCCGAGGCGCTGCGCCGCAATTGCCGTGAGTTTTTCGCCGATACCGTAGAACAGCGTGGCCGTATTCCGGGCGTTAGCCCGTGGAAGCGGACAGGTTAACCGCAAGCAAAACGCCCGGCGTGAACCGGGCGCTCGATTGCATGTGGAAGCATCTGATTTGAACGC
This sequence comes from Beijerinckiaceae bacterium, assembly GCA_006514895.1. GTDB lineage: Bacteria > Pseudomonadota > Alphaproteobacteria > Rhizobiales > Beijerinckiaceae > Methylocapsa. The sequence goes on along the minus strand of VDMG01000112.1, from coordinate 2,149 downwards.
TCCGCCCCGGCACAATTGGGCGGACCTAACAACGAACCGGCCAAGGTCCTTGCTATGCCATTCAATAACGTCGCCGACGACGATATTCAAGCCGAATTTGGTTTTGTTGACATGGCCGTAAGAAATGGCGGCCTGTCGCCGGAATTTAAGAAAAAATTCCCGAAGGGGACCTTCAAGGCTCCAAAGCCGCAAGCCCGGCTGACGCGCCGTAGTACGTCAGCGCCACGCCGGGCTAATGCCCGCCGCCGGGCGCCACGCCGTCACGCTGTACAACGGGCGGGAGCGGAAAGCGGCGATAGCGGCGGCGAAGGCGGCGGAAAACCTCCACGATTAAGAATTAATAACAAGGCGGCTCTCCGCTCATACGCGGAGGCCAGCCAATGACCATCCGTGGCCGCATAACGCGCAACGCTCCGGCGCGGCAAGCGCAAGACGAAAATTCTCGTCAAACTCCCAAACCGCACCAACTTGAAGCCCAGGCGTTTTGCTGGGAAAACCGGCGTGTCATCCTCGCCGACGACATGGGCGTCGGCAAGACCCTTCCCAGCATCCGGGCAGCCGAAGGCCGGACAATCGTCCTCTGTCCCGCAACGGTCAAAGCCAATTGGCGCCGGGAGATTTTGTGTGAGAGGCCGGACGCTCGCATTCTCACGCTGTCCGGGAGGGTTCCCAGCTCAATCGAGCCTGACGCCGATTTCGTCATCATAAACTATGACATCGCTGGCGCATGGAGCCAAAGCATCCTCGATTGGGAACCTGAAACCGTCATCGCCGCCGAAGCACATATGTGCCGCAATCGCCGGACAGCGCGGTTTCAAGCAACGCTGCAAATCGTTTGGGCGTGTAACCGGCGGTATCTCCTAACCGGCACGCCGATCGTAAACCGGCCACTCGATCTTGTTGCTCTTATCAATATGCTTGGAAAGCTGAAAAGCTGCTTTGGCAGTTGGCGTGCTTTCGTCGAACGCTATTGCGAAGGCTATATAGGCGCTTACGGTTGGGACACATCCGGCGCCTCAAACCTCGACGAACTGCACGAAAAACTCTACGCCGAAAAAATCATGCTCCGCCGTATGAAGCATGAAGTTTTGTCCCTTCCCCAAAAAGCAAGAACCGTCTCCCGCATTACGATCGATCCCGCCGACCTGACCGGATACGCCAAATGTGAGCAGGCTTTGGCCGCTGAGATTGCGGCAAATCCCTCGCTACTCAAAGACACATCCTTTCAATGTCTCGCCGGAGTTCGTCACGCCGCCGGTCTATGTAAGATCAAGCCTGCGATCGCTCGCATCGAAGAAATCCTTACGACGAATGGAAAGCTGGCCGTCTTCGCGCATCACCGCACAGTACGTGAAACGATCGCCGCCGCCTTTCCGCTAATCTCTGTTGTGCTCAACGCTGAGACCAAGGACCGGGATGCGCAAGTCGCGCTATTCCAAACCTCCCCCGAGCATCGGCTGTTCATCACGTCACCGCGCATCGGCGGTCTTGGGATCACGCTGACCGTCGCAAGCGCCGTACTCGTTATCGAGTTCGACTTCACGTCAGCGGTCATGGTGCAAGCCGAAGACCGTGTGCACCGGCTAGGCCAATCTCGCCATGTGACCGTCGAATATCTTTACGCTAACGCGACGGTCGATGGTTTTATGCTGGCATTGATCAATCGCAAGCAGCGGATTTTCGATCAAGCATGTGATGGGCTTGCCGACCCTGATTATCTCTTACGGTTGTCGAAAAAAGCTGTACTCAAATGAAAAGAAAAAGCCCCGCGACCCAGGCTGAATTGAATATCCTTAAATCCGCTAGATCGGCACTACGCAGCGTCACTGTCGCAGAAAAGCTCGCTTCCAAAGGACGGTTCTCGCTCGGAGGCGCGTACCTAGTCCCCAAGACAATCGCGAAAGTTGGAGCGCGAACCGCCTTCGTCACCATGTCGCGGTTCAAGGATTTCGCGGCGGGCGTCTCCCACGGAACCGCGACGGCTCTGCGCAAGGCGGGCTTGCTTCCCTACAAGGGCGCGGCGGCGGAAGAGCAGGCCGCTAAGCAACGCGCGACCAAGGCAACGGTTGAAAGCAAGAGAGCCCGCGTAAGAAAAGCTATGCGGAATGCCCGGCGGCAAAAGGTATCATCGAAGGCGGGCATTGAGCGC
>VDMG01000252.1 GCA_006514895.1 Beijerinckiaceae bacterium | reverse complement strand
CATTTATGTAATACTTACAATTTGATGGAGTGCTTAAGTATGGTCTTTCCTCTGCTCGAGACCGCGGGCGAGCCCATCGGCGTCAGGAAGAAGCAGCGAGGCGAGTGAGGCAGAGCACCCTATCCACCGGCCAATGTGATGAGGTTCTGGCAAAAGGAGAGCAACAGCTCTAATCTTATGAGCCGGTTACCGGTTCGCGCCGCCATCGCGGCGAACTTCCGGTTGCCCTTGGGTTCAGGAGCTTGACATGGTTGAAATAAACGAATCCGTTTCGAACATCCTCGAAAAGCTATCTACCATCCTCGAAAAACACTACCGCGCGCTGGCAGTCGGCGCCGGCCTGGCGTTCCTGCTTCTCCTTCTTTATCACCACGCGGATTTAGGTGGGGCCTATTTCGGGCCGTTCTTCACCTTTCTCCATGTCGTCTCGGGGATCACCTGGATCGGGCTTCTCTACTATTTCAACTTGGTGCAAATTCCCACCATGCCGAATATTCCCGCCGAGTTGAAACCCGCCATCGGCAAATATATCGCGCCCGAGGCGCTGTTCTGGTTCCGCTGGTCGGCGCTTGCAACGGTAGTGACCGGTATCATCGTTTTTTCTAGCGGCAGCGCGGTCATCAACCTGACGATTTTAACCGGGGCCATCCTCGGCCTCATCATGGCCTTCAATGTCTGGTTCGTCATCTGGCCAAATCAGCAGAAAGTGCTCGGCCTCGTTGCCGCCGACGACGATGAAAAGGCGAAGGCTGCGCGCCTCACGATGCTGACTTCGCGCGCCAATTTCGTCCTGTCGGTGCCGATGCTTTATTGCATGGTGACGGCGCGGCTTGTTGGGTGAATATTTTGATTTGCTCCGCAAGCGGTTTCGCGGCGCTTGACCTTGCAAGCGCCGCCGAGTCTATTCCTCCGTGACAGAGCCTATTCCACCGTGACGCTTTTTGCGAGATTACGAGGCTGGTCGGCATCCTTGCCCATGACGATGGCGGTATGATAGGCGATCAATTGGATCGGCACCGCGTAAACCATGGCGGCGAAGTCGAGCGCGACATCCGGCATGACAATGGTGGCCGCTGTCTCGCTCGCAAAATCGCGGGCGAGACGGCTGTCGCCAATCAGGACCAGCCTGCCGCCGCGGGCTGCGACTTCCTGCATGTTCGAGATCGTTTTTTCGAGCACGCCATCATTCGGAGCGATGACAAGCACTGTCATATCCTGGTCGATCAGCGCGATCGGCCCATGTTTGAGTTCCCCTGCCGCATAGCCTTCGGCATGAATATAGGAGATTTCCTTGAGTTTCAGCGCGCCTTCGAGCGCCAAGGGATAGGATGTGCCGCGGCCGAGATAAAGCACATCGCGCATCTTGCCGATGTCGCGCGCCAGAACCTCGACCGCGCTCTCGGATTTGAGCGCTTGCGCGATCAACCCGGGGATTGCCATGAGTTCGGAAACAAGCCTTGCCTCCGTCTTCTCGTCGATCGTGTTACGCGCCTTCCCGAAAGCCAGCGCAAGGCAGGCAAGAACCGCGAGCTGACAGGTGAAGGCTTTAGTTGAAGCAACGCCGATTTCGGGACCGGCAAGGGTCGGAGCGACTATGCCGCTCTCGCGAGCCATGGTGGAGCTCTCGACATTAACCACCGATATGACGTTCTGTTCCTTCGCCTTGGCGTAGCGCAATGAAGCCAAAGTATCGGCGGTCTCGCCCGATTGGGAGACGAAAAGGGCGATGCCGCCTCTTTCCAAAGGCGGATCGCGGTGGCGAAACTCGGAGGCAATCTCTACATCGGCCGGAAGTCTCGCGAAGCGTTCAAACCAATATTTGGCGGTCAACCCGGCATAATATGCGGTTCCGCATCCGCAGATCGTCAAGCGCGATAGTTTTGTCACGTCGGCCGGCAAGTCGAAGGGAAGCGCGACCCGCCCCGCTGACATGTCAAGATAATACGCAAGGGTCCGGCCGACGGCCTCCGGCTGTTCGTGGATTTCCTTCGCCATGAAATGACGATAATTGCCCTTGTCGACCAGCATGGCCGAAGCCGGAGACTTGATCCTTCGCCTTTCCGCCGGATTGCCGTGCTCATCGTAAAACTTCGCGGATGCGCGCGTCAGCACGACGAAATCTCCGTCCTCCAGATAGGCGATCGACGAGGTATAAGGAGCCAGGGCGAGCGCGTCGGAACCAAGAAACATTTCGCCAGATCTCTCGCCTTCGCCAAAGCCTGCCACCAGCGGCGCGCCGCGGCTGGCGCCGATCAAGAGATCGTCCTTGCCCTCGAAAATCAAGGCGAGCGCGAAAGCGCCCTTGAGACGCGGCATGCTGGATGCCACGGCCTCGGCCGGCCCCAAGCCGCCGCGCATGGCTTCACTCACGAGATGAGCAATGACCTCCGTATCGGTTTCGGAGGAAAATTCATGGCCCTTGGCTTGCAATTCGCCGCGCAGCTCGCGAAAATTCTCGATGATCCCATTGTGCACGACGCCGACATTTCCACTGATATGCGGATGCGCGTTATTCTCTACTGGCTTTCCATGCGTCGCCCAGCGAGTATGGCCTATGCCGATTTGCCCATAAAGCGGCTCAGTGGCGAGACGAAGCTCCAAATTCTTGAGCTTGCCGCTCACCCGCCGGCGGGTCAGCTGGCCCGTTTCCAAAGTCGCGATGCCGGCGGAATCATAACCGCGATATTCGAGCCGTTTCAGCGCTTCCAGAATGGAACCGGCAACCGGCCCCCGGCCTAGCATTGCAATAATTCCGCACATTGAAAAATATCTTTCGTTTTGGGTTAAATCGGACCTTTGCCGCCTAGAGCATGATCTGCAGAAAAGTTGCAGAACTTTTTGGATACGATCATGCGGCAAAACAAAGACATAGAGACCATGAGCGATTCAACTTAACGCGATCATGGTCAAGCAAATCCCTCAAAAAACCACGCTCATTTCCGCTTCTTTTCCCGGAAAGCCTTGGCCCAGCCTGGCTTTTCGATTGGCCGCGCCCGCGCCAGCCCCAGCGCGTCGGGCGCAACGTCTTGTGTGATCACGGACCCAGACCCGATATAGGCACCATCGCCGATCTTGACCGGCGCCACCAAGGCGCTGTTCGAGCCGATGAACGCATGCGCGCCGACCTCCGTGCGGAATTTGGAAAAGCCATCATAATTGCAAGTAATCGTGCCCGCGCCAATATTCGTTTTGGCGCCGATGCTTGCGTCTCCGATATAGCTCAAATGGTTTATCTTCGCTCCGGCGCCGACCTCGGAGGCCTTCACCTCGACGAAATTGCCGATGTGCACATCATGCGCAAGGTCGGCGCCGGGACGCAACCTGGCGAAGGGGCCGATGATCGCATTCTGACCCACGGCCGCGCCTTCGAGATGCGAAAACGAACGGATAAAGCTGCCCTCGCCGACGCTGACGCCGCGACCGAAGACGACATGAGGCTCGACGACGACATCGCGGCCGAGCACGGTATCGAATGCCAAGGTCACGCTCGAAGGATCGATCAGCGTCGCGCCTCCCCGCATCGCTTTCGCGCGAAGCCGCGCTTGCAGGTTGGCCTCGGCGGCGGCGAGCTGCGCCCGGTCGTTGACACCCAGCACCTCGTCCTCGGCGGCGATCGCGGCGGCCACATCAAGACCGCTCGATCTGGCAACGGTGATAATATCGGTCAGATAATATTCCTTCTGGCTATTGGCGTTGCCAATGGCACCGAGAAGCGCCAAGGCGCGGTTTCCATCGAGCGCCATCAGACCTGCGTTGCAGATTTCGATGTTCCGCTCGGTCTCGCTCGCCTCGCGATCCTCTCTTATGGCCTTAAGCGCGCCATCCTCCAGGATGAGCCTTCCATACCCCGCTGGTTGTTTTGTTTTGAACCCCAAGGCGACAACTGCGTTTTGGCCTCCCCCAAGAGCCTTGCGCATCTTGGCGAAAGTCTCCGGGCGCACCAGAGGCGTATCCGCGAAGACAATAAGAAGGTCGTCGTAGCCTCTGGCGATCGCCTCGCGCGCGGCAAGCACTGCATGCGCGGTTCCAAGCCTCTCCGTCTGGATCGCGATTTCGGCATCGCGCGCGATTGCCTTGGCCTCCGCGACGACCGCGCCGTGGTTTGGACCCACAATGACAATGGTTCGATCCGCGCCAGCCTCCATGAGAGAACTCAGAACATGGGCAAGCATGGACCGGCCGGCAAGATTGTGCAGCACCTTGGGACGCGCCGAGCGCATCCTTGAACTTTCACCGGCGGCGAGAACGATGGCAAGACATGTGCGGCCTTGAAAATCGAGAGGGAGCATGAAACACGTTTCTCCGCGGGCTGGAGCATTTTCAGGCGAAGCGGGCACAGGTTCGACGTCCGAAGAGGCTCCAACTATTTGAATGAGAGCGGCCCGCACCTGCACGGCGCAAGGCAAACAGTCTATATTCGCAAATTAGAAAATGTGCTTGCCTCCGGTCTTGCGCGACCGCGCCAGAGAGACGCAAACATCCCTTGCACCCCTTGCACCCCTTCCACTCCTTGCACCCCTTGGCAGTCTTTCTGGCCGGGCGGGCCGAATCACGTTGAGGGCGGAAATGATCATTGGCCCGAAATGACCGAAAAGGGAACTTACGTTGGCCCGATTATCGGCTATAGAGATCGAACGAAAGCGTTTTCTAGAGTTACGGCGCGACAAAGCGCCGGCCAAGTCGGATTCATGGTCGAGCGCCGGGATGTTTTGAAATTGGTCCTTGGCGGGATCGGGGCCCCACTTGGCCTCCGGGTGCCGGGGGTAATCGCCACGCCCTGCGCCGCGCAAGAACCGCCCGCGCAAGCGCCCCGCCAGGGCTTTGCCCTAGGAGAACCCGCCCCGTTCGATCCCGGCACGGTCACGGAGGCCGCCAGAACCTTGTCGAAGCGGCCATTCAAGCCGCTTGCGGACGATATCCCTAGCGTGTTTCGCGACCTTAACTATGAACAATATGCGAAGATTCGTCAGCGCCCGGGGACCGAGATCTGGGCGGCGGAAAATACCGGTTTCGCGATCGAGCCCTTGCATCGCGGATCCATCTTTTCGAGCCCGATGGAAATCAGTCTGGTGGCGGAAGCCAAAGCTCGCCGCATTATTTATGATCCGGCCCTCTTCGACTTCGGCAAGCTCGCCGTCCCCGCCAAAACCGGCGATATAGGTTTTTCTGGTTTCCGTGTGCTCGCGCAAGGCTCGGGCGGTTTTTCCGAGCTCGCCATTTTCCAGGGGGCGAGCTTTTTTCGCGCCGTGGCGCCGGGCCAATCCCTGGGCACCATGGCAAGGGCCATGTCGATCAAGACCGCCGATCCGCGCGGCGAGGAATTTCCGGCATTCCGCTCAGTCTGGATCGAACGTCCGACGCTCGCCGCGGGGGCGCTTGTCATTCACGCGCTGATCGATTCGGAAAGCGTCACCGGCGCCTATCGTTTTACCCTCCGGCCAGGTGACGCCACGATCATCGACACGGAATGCGCTCTTTTCGCGCGGGCGGCTGTCGATAATCTGGGCCTCGCCACGATGAGCGCGACGCATCTCTCCGGCCCGATCGACGAGCGCTGCGACGGCGATCTGCGTCCGAGCGTGAGCGAGGTTACCGGGCTCCAGATGCTGACCGGCAAGGGGGAATGGCTGTGGCGGCCCGTGGCAAATCGTGACACTTTGCAAATTTCGACCTTCGTCGACGAAAATCCGCGTGGCTTCGGCTTTCTTCAGCGCGACCGCAATTTCGATCATTACCAGGACGACGATCAGCACTTCGAGACCCGCCCCTCGCTGTGGATCGAACCGATTGGCGATTGGTCCGCGGGTGGCGTTCAGCTCGTCGAAATTCCTTCGGATTCGGAAGCCAACGACAACATCATCGGCTATTGGAAGCCAAAGCAGCAGCTCGCCGCCGGGAGTGAAACATTTTTCGCCTATCGGCAGTTTTGGTGCTGGAACCCGCCGGAGCAGCCGCCGCTTGCGATCGCCACGCAGTCGCGCTCGGGGCGGGGTTCGTCATCGAAACGCCGTCGTTTTGTTGTTGAGTTCGCTGGCGACATTTTAAGCATTCCCGAAAACGCGGAAGCCATGAAGCCAAATTTGAACGCTGCACCGGGATCGATCGTGGAGCTACGAACATTTACTTCGGGGGACAAAAAATCCCGCCGGATCGTGTTTGAGATCGATCCCGGTAACGAATCCTATTCAGAAATACGCCTTGTGCTGGAGGCGGGTGGCAAGCCCATAAGCGAAACTTGGCTATTCCGATGGACGCTCTGAGCAATCCAAGGCAAACAGAGCCGGTGGTGACGCAGCTTCGTCCTGGCGACGGCGCGCTGGCGCCGGACGCTTCTTCCTGCGTGCCGCCCGAAGCGCCGCTCGCGATGCCAGCGCAAAGCCTTACCCAGTTCGACGGCGCCGGACGTCACAAGGACATAACCCGCCACCCGGTTTTTGGCTTCTGGCTGGCGCGGCTTTTCGTGTTCGGCGGCGGCCTTTGCTTGACCGCTTACGGCGCCTACGAAATGTACAAGGTGGTCGAGGTCGGCGGGGTCACGCCGCTCGAATGGGTGCTTCTGGTACTTTTTGTTGCCAATTTCTCCTGGATTGCGCTCGCCTGCATGAGCGCCTTCGCCGGATTTGTCTGGCTCCTCTTGGTTCAGCGGAAGCCGCCCTTGCCGCCAGTTGCCTTGCGCCAACGCACGGCGATCGTGATGCCGATTTACAATGAGGCGCCCGCGCGCGTCTTTGCCGCCCTCGAGGCGATGATCGAAGAAGTCGAGGCGAGCGGCCTCGGCCACGCGTTCGAATGGTTCTTTCTGTCTGACACCACCGATCCGGAAATTTTCGTCGCCGAGGAGCAAGCTTATCTCGCCATGCGGGAGAGGCTTGGCCAATCTTGCCGCCTGTTCTACCGGCATCGGCCCAAAAACCTCAATCGCAAATCCGGCAATATCGAGGAGTTTGTCACCCGCTGGGGTGGCCGCTATCCGCACATGGTGGTGCTCGACGCCGATAGTTTGATGACCGGCAACACCATCATCGCACTCGCTGCGGCCATGGAGGCGGACCCCGACGCGGGCATCATTCAAACCATCCCGCTGATTGTCAACCGCAATACTTTATTTGCCCGCCTCCAGCAATTCGCGGCGCGCATCTATGGGCCGGTGATCGCCGCGGGCGTCTCGGTCTCCATGGGGCGCGACGGCAATTACTGGGGCCATAACGCGATCATTCGCACCAAGGCATTCGCCGCGCATTGCGGCTTGCCGGTTCTGCGCGGGCGGCCTCCCTTGGGCGGTCACATCCTCAGCCATGATTTTGTCGAGGCCGCTTTGATCCGGCGGGCCGGTTACGCGGTCTACATGCTGCCAAGCCTTGGCGGAAGCTATGAAGAATGTCCGCCCTCGCTCATCGATCTTTCGACGCGCGACCGGCGCTGGTGTCAAGGTAATCTCCAGCATTCGCGGGTGCTGCTCGCGAAAGGCCTGCATCCGATGTCGCGCCAGCATTTCGTGACGGGTATCATGGCCTATGCCGCGTCGCCGCTTTGGATGGCGCAACTCATTGTCGGTATCATCATCGTCCTGCAGGCAAGCTACATCAGGCCGGAATACTTCCCGAGCAGCTTCACTTTGTTCCCGGCCTGGCCGAGGTTCGACCCCGAAAGATCGCTCGAGCTTTTCGGCCTCACCATGACGATCCTCCTGCTGCCCAAGTTTCTCGGGCTGGCCCTTGGCTTGATCCAGGGCACGACACGGCGGAACGCCGGCGGTGCGTTGAGGCTCCTCGCATCGGCGTTATTTGAAATTATCATGTCGGCCCTTCTCGCTCCGATCATGATGCTGATCCAGGCTGGGCACGTCATGCATTTTGTGTTCGGCCTCGATACCGGCTGGGACCCGCAGCGGCGCGACGATGGTTCGATTCCTTTCAAGGACATCGTGCGCCGCCACCGCTCGCATGTCGCACTGGGAGTGTTGAGCCTTGTCGCCGGCCTTTCGATCTCACCCTCTCTTGTCGCCTGGATGTCGCCGACGATCCTCGGCCTCATCCTCGCGATTTTTCTGTCGTGGGGCACCGGCCTTCGGGGTGCCGGCGTCGCCCTGCGCCGCGCCGGTCTCTTGGTCACTCCGGAGGAGCGCATAACGCCGCCCGTCGTCGTGCGCGCCAATTTTTTGGCGGGTGAGCGCGCCCACCTTGACGCCGAAGGCCCGAAAGGGCTCTACTTGCTGCATGCCGATCCCCGGTTCCGCGCGTTCCACGTAGCCTCTCTCCCACGCCAACAAAAACGGCGGAATGGCAATATCTCGCCCGAATGGGCTCTCGCCGGCGCCAAGCTCTCGGACGCCGAAACCATCGATGAAGCAATTGCGTGGCTGCAGCCGAAGGAGCGCATGGCAATTTTGCTGGATCCGGCGCTCATCGCACATTTGGCGCGATTGCCCAAGGAGCGGCCGGGCGCGGAAGCCGCCCCAGCCATGTGATTGCCGACGGCGGCCACCTCATCGGCGTCTTCGGCGGGAACTGCCTCCGTTAGGGGAGGACGTCGGCCATCTCGATTACTCTCGCTTAAAGCAGATGGTGTTTACCGACGAGACGAACCGTGCTCGCCTGCGGGCCTTTCTCCCCCATCTCCTCGACGAAGCGAACTTCTGAGCCGACGGTTAGACGGTCGAATTTATTTTCGAGAACGCTGTTGCGATGGAAATAGACTTCGCGGCCGTCGGCGGTCTCGATGAACCCATAATCGTCGCCGGCTACGAACTTCGACACACGGCCATGATCCTCCGGTTCATGCGGCTTGACCTGACCGCGCATCTCGCGAACGGCATCCTCAATCTGGCGCTGAGCCGCGCTAAAGGCATGCTTGATCGCAACCGCGACGTGCTCGTGCTCGGCTGCATCGCCATGCGTTTTGGTGACGAGAATGTCTTTATGCACCGGCATCGCAATACGAATATCGATCTTGAACAGATCGCCCTTCCGATGCCGCGTTTGCGGCGCGATAACCGCTACGTTGCAGCTCGTGAGTGGAATTTTTCCAGCTGTCTGGCGTGCTTTTCGACTTCGGACCGAATGGCCTCCGACGGTTCGGAATTCTCAAAAGTGTTATCAAGCGGCACTTGCATTTGGTGTCCATTTACATCGAACTATATTGCATTCGGGGAAGCTTGCCTGCGAACTCGACGTTGGGCCGGTGCGACGCCAACCATATCATAAGGGTGATGTCTTCACCGTCAAAAAACCAACTGTCATCAGACGAATTGATGGAAGCAGGGAATTGGCCGTTTGGATGTGGCGTGAAGTCACCGCTGCGGGCATGAAGCTGACGTGCCTAGAGACTTGCAACGTGGCTGTTTGGCAACGTGACACGCTGGCTCCTACCCGCCGTTCCAATCAAATCATGCCTGCTATTTTCCGGGTTTATAGCGAAGCGCCGCCTGCGCCGCGGCAAGCCGGGCGACTGGCACCCGGAAGGGCGAGCAAGAGACGTAAGTGAGGCCGGCTTTCTCGAAAAACGCGATCGAGGCCGGATCGCCTGCGTGTTCGCCGCAGATTCCGATTTTGATGTCCGCCCGCTTCTCGCGGCCGCGCGCGACGGCGATTTCGATGAATTCGCCAACACCTTCCTGGTCGATCGTGGCGAAAGGATTCGCCGGGAGGATCCCCTTGGCTGCGTAGTCGCCAAGGAACGATCCGGCATCGTCACGCGATAACGCAAGGCAGGTCTGGGTCAGGTCATTGGTGCCAAACGAAAAGAACTCGGCGGTCTTGGCAAGTTCAGCAGCGCGCAGGCACGCACGCGGCGTCTCGATCATCGTGCCGAGGCTATAGGCAATGGTCTCGTTGGCCTCAGTGGCGACGGCCTGCGCCATCCTATCGATGCATGCCTTGATAAGATCGAACTCCGCTTCGTCGATGACGAGCGGCGTCATGATTTCCGGCCGCACGGCGACGCCAGTCTTGCGCTGGGCCGCCACCACCCCTTCGAAGATCGCGCGGGCTTGCATTTCGGCAATCTCGGGAAAGGCGATCGCAAGCCGGCAGCCGCGAAAACCCAGCATCGGGTTAAATTCTTGCAATTCAGCCGCGCGTTGAGCTAGCTTTTCGGGCAGAATGCCCATAGCCTCCGACACGGCCGCAATCTCCACATCTGTACGAGGCAAAAATTCATGCAGTGGTGGATCAAGCAGACGGATCGTCACCGGCAGACCTGACATGATCTCGAAAAGCTCTGTGAAATCGGCGCGCTGCATCGGCAGCAGCTTGGCAAGCGCCGCGCGCCTGCCAGCTTCATCCTCGGCAAGGATCATTTCGCGGACTGTGACAATCCGTTCGCCTTCGAAAAACATGTGCTCGGTGCGACAAAGACCAATCCCTTCCGCGCCGAACTTTCGCGCCACATGCGCGTCCCGCGGCGTGTCGGCATTGGCCCGTACACCCAAGCGGCGTACCGCGTCAGCCCATGCCATAAGAATTGTGAATTCGCCCGAAAGTTCGGGCTGACGCATCTCGACGATGCCCTTGATCACCTGCCCGGTGGCGCCGTCGATTGTTAGCATATCTCCTTTGTTGAAGGTAAGGCCGGCCGCCGTCATCGTCTCTTTCGCATAATTGACCCGGATCGCGCCGGCGCCGGAAACGCATGGCTTACCCATTCCACGCGCGACAACCGCCGCGTGGGACGTCATGCCGCCGCGCGTCGTGAGAATTCCTTCGGCCGCGTGCATACCCAAAATATCCTCTGGGCTCGTCTCGATGCGCACCAAAATGACCTTGCGGCCGGCGTTCTTCATGTCCTCGGCTTCGCTGGCGCTGAACACGATCTCGCCGCTGGCCGCCCCTGGTGAAGCTGGCAGACCGGTCGCGATGATCTCGCGAGGGGCGTCGGGATCGATCGCTGGATGCAAAAGTTGTTCGAGCGAGGAGGGTTCAACGCGCGTGATGGCCTCCGCCTGATCGATCAATCCTTCATTGGTCATATCAACGGCAATGCGGAGCGCGGCTATGCTGGTACGCTTGCCCTTGCGTGTCTGCAGCATCCAAAGTTTGCCACGCTCGACCGTGAATTCCATATCTTGCATGTCGTGGTAGTGCTTTTCGAGGAGATCGGCCGCGCTTACGAATTCGGCGAACACTTTGGGCATTGCGGCTTCCATCGAAGGCTCCTGCGCCCCGGCCACTATACGCGCCGCCTCGGTGATATATTGCGGCGTTCTGAGGCCCGCGACGACATCCTCACCTTGCGCATTGGCCAGGAATTCGCCGTAAAGTTCCTTCGCCCCAGTCGAGGGATTGCGCGTGAAGGCGACACCCGTCGCGGACGTTTCGCCCATGTTGCCAAAGACCATGGCCTGAAGAGTGACCGCAGTGCCAAGGTTTCCGGGAATACTGTGCAATCGCCGGTAACTGACCGCGCGCGGAGTCATCCAGGAATCGAAGACGGCGCTGATGGCGCCCCAAAGCTGTTCGCGGGGATCTTGCGGAAAAGGCTTGCCTAAGGTTCTTTCGACCCTGGACTTGAAATCGGCGACAAGCTTCTGCCAATCCCCGGACGAAAGTTCCGTATCGAAAGTTACGCCCTTTGTTTCTTTGTAATACTCCAAGATCTCTTCAAATATGTGGTGTTCGATGCCCAAAACCACGCTCGCATACATTTGGATGAACCGGCGGTAGGAATCATAGGCAAAACGTGTGTCGCCCGAGCTTTTCGCCAAAGCCTCGACAGCCATGTCGTTGAGGCCGAGGTTCAAAACGGTATCCATCATGCCAGGCATCGAGATTTTCGCCCCGGAGCGGGCCGAGACGAGGAGCGGATCATGCTCATCGCCAAAAGAGCAGCCGGTGGAACGGCCTAGATAGCCAAGTGCAGCCTCGACCTCGTCCGCAAGGCCCGCAGGAAATTGCTTTCCATTCGCGTAATAATAAGAACAGACCTCGGTGGTAATCGTGAAACCGGGCGGAACCGGCAGCCCAAGTCTCGCCATTTCGGCGAGATCGGCCCCCTTGCCGCCGAGGAGGTCCTTTAGTCCGCTCTCGCCTTCGGCCTTGCCTTCACCGAAAGTGTAAACCCATTTTGCCATCGTCAACCTTTTGCGATGTTGCCGCCTTGCGGCCAACCTGGGCTCGCAAGGGAAATTCCACCGGCGAGCGTAAAGCAACTTGACCCGGGCGGCTTATGCATCGCCTATTCAAAAGCGCGCAAGCGCAACCCAAAGCTTATCCAGGCCGCGCCCCAAAACAAGAGATCGAGGCCAAGGAGAACGCCCAAGATCACGAAACTGTTCTCCGGCCAGCCCGCAACGATCAACAATCCAACAAGCGCCGTAAGCCCGCCCGCAAGCAGAACAGGGCCGCGCACTGGAGCACCGAGATGCATCCCCAAGTAGATCCGGACTATCCCTGTCGCGATCATTCCAGCGCCGAGCACCAGTGTAAAGAAAGCCGCTGCGACCAAGGGCTGAGCAAGCGCAAAGGCCGCGACGACGATATAGGCAAGTCCCGCGAAGATCCAAAGTAAAAACCGGCCCCATGTCTTGGCACTAAGGCCGGTGGCGATCTCGGCGCCGCCGGCTAGGATCATGAAAATCGCGATCGTATAGACCGAGGCGATGGTCGCCGAAACCACAAGGATCAGCGCGGCTACGCCCATACCGGCAATCAAGGCGCCCAAAGCGACGATCCAGCCCCAGCGAGGCCTAAGGCTTTCGATCGCCGTTTTCAAATCCCGCGGCGTGTCCCGAAAAGGCGAGGGATCGTTCGAAAAGGCCATGAGAAAGTTCCTTCAGATCGAATTCAAGTCCGCCGACATCCGCAAGAGGGGTAGACACCGCTCACGACACTAAAGCATTTTCAAGCGAAGGCACCGGTTCGCGTCAGAAAATGCGATAAAACAAAGATCTAGAGCGCTTTCTGATTCGGCGAAATCTGCATGCGCTCTAGCGCAACATTCAGTTCCGCTTGAGGAAACGGAAAGCGGGCAAAAGAGTTCAGGAGCCACTGGTCTAGACGCAATTCGGTCAAGTCTGTTTCGGGACAAGACAGCGCTGGTTTTTGCCTCGGAGCCGGAAAAACAAGGTGAATTTGGCTAATCCCTGCCGGATTGTTAAGCAACTGTGATGCAAAAGTCGCAGCGACGCATGAAAAGCCGCGACGCGCCGCACCCAGAAACGGTTGGCGTTGCAGGTGACGCTTTTGTTCGCTATTCACGATTCATCAAGTTCGGCTAGGGGAAAGTCCGGCTTGGCAGAAGTTTCCTAATTCTTGGGTTCTACAGCGTTTCACTGCTTTCGCTAGAAAGAGGCGCCCGTGACGACACCTTCGAAAACCCCCTTGCTCGACACGATCGCCTCGCCCTCCGATTTGCGGCGCTTGAATGAAAGCGATCTCGCCCAAGTCGTGGACGAGCTGCGCGCCGAGACGATCGACGCGGTCTCGGTGACCGGCGGCCATCTCGGGGCGGGACTGGGTGTGGTCGAGCTCACGGTTGCCTTGCATTATGTTTTTGATACGCCGAACGACCGACTGGTTTGGGACGTCGGCCACCAATCCTATCCTCATAAGATACTTACCGGAAGGCGCGACCGGATCAGGACCTTGCGCCGGGGGGGCGGCCTGTCGGGCTTCACCAAACGCTCCGAGAGCGAATACGATCCTTTTGGTGCGGCGCATTCCTCCACTTCGATTTCGGCCGGGCTCGGCATGGCGGTGGCCAACACGTTTTCCGGCAAGAGATCCAATGTCGTCGC
This sequence comes from Beijerinckiaceae bacterium, assembly GCA_006514895.1. Classification (GTDB taxonomy): domain Bacteria; phylum Pseudomonadota; class Alphaproteobacteria; order Rhizobiales; family Beijerinckiaceae; genus Methylocapsa. Next base: position 5,125 of record VDMG01000252.1, on the reverse strand, counting down.
CGTGATCGGGGATGGCGCGATGTCCGCTGGCATGGCCTATGAAGCGATGAACAATGCGGGCGCCATGCATTCGCGCCTGATCATCATTCTGAACGACAATGATATGTCAATCGCGCCGCCGGCCGGCGCCTTGTCCGCCTATCTCGCGCGCCTCGTGTCTGGCGGCACCTACCGCTCCGTGCGCGAAACAGCAAAGCAGCTCGCCAGGCACTTGCCGAAGTTCATCTATGACAGGGCACGCAAGACCGAGGAATTCGCCCGGAATTTCTGGGCAGGGGGGACATTGTTCGAGGAACTCGGCATCTATTATGTCGGGCCTATCGACGGTCACAACCTCGATCATCTGCTTCCGGTATTGAAAAACGTCCGCGATTCAAACAATGGGCCAATTCTCGTCCATGTCGTAACACAAAAGGGGAAGGGCTATCCTCCGGCCGAAGCATCCACCGACAAATATCATGGCGTCAACACATTCGATGTCGTCACCGGCGTCCAGGTAAAACCCAAGGCGAACGCGCCTTCCTATACGCGGGTCTTCGCCGATGCCTTGATCGCGGAAGCGCGACAGGACGACAAGATCGTCGCGATTACCGCCGCTATGCCGAGTGGCACGGGCCTCGATATTTTCCAAAAGGTCTTTCCAGAGCGCACATTCGATGTCGGGATCGCGGAACAACATGCGATCACTTTCGCGGGCGGCCTTGCGACCGAAGGCTACAAGCCTTTCTGCGCCATTTATTCGACTTTCCTCCAGCGCGGCTACGATCAAATCGTCCACGACGTCGCGATCCAGAAATTGCCGGTGCGCTTCGCCATCGACCGGGCGGGCCTCGTCGGCGCCGATGGCGCGACCCACGCGGGCTCGTTCGACGTCTCCTTCCTCGGAATCCTGCCTGGCATGGTGGTGATGGCGGCGGCCGACGAAGCCGAGCTTGTGCATATGGTGGCAACCGCCGCGGCCTATGACGAGGGTCCCATCGCTTTGCGTTATCCGCGCGGCGAGGGTGTCGGAATCGACATGCCGGCTTTTGGAAAAGCCCTGGAGATCGGCCGCGGCCGGATTATGCGCGAAGGCAATAAAGTCGCGATCCTGTCCCTCGGCACGCGCCTGGCCGAGGCCCTTAAGGCGGCGGAGGATCTCGCCACCTATGGCGTCTCGACGACCGTCGCCGACGCACGCTTCGCCAAGCCCATCGACCAGGATCTCCTCTTCCGTCTCGCCGCGAACCATGAAGTCCTGATCACGATCGAGGAAGGTTCCATCGGCGGCTTTGGCTCCTTTGTGATGCAGACGCTCGCCGAGGAGGGCGCGCTGGACGGCATTGGCGCGCGGGGCTTAAAATTCCGTTCGATGGTGCTGCCCGACCGCTTTCTCGATCATGACAAGCCGGAAAAGCTTTATGCAGGCGCGGGCCTGGACGCAAAAGGAATCGCCGCCAAGGTCCTCGCGACGCTTGGCCGCGACAGCGACGCCTTGAAAAGCATGATCGCTTGAGGGCCGCATTCGTTTTACTCGAGGCTAGACTCGCTTAAAGTCCGATCGCGCGTGGTCTCCATCCCGTTGTTTTCTTGGTTTTCTTTTCTTGGCGGCGCGCCGTTGCGGGGTCTAAACTGTTCGCGTCTCATCGCTCCGCGCTTGGATTCGATGAGAGCCGGCAAGCAAAACTCATCTCGGGGCGAAGTTTTCCGGGAAAGGTAAAAACAGGCTGATGCGCGCCATCCTCGACCACTGCGGTGCCGTTCCCCTGGAACACATGGCAGGCGGATCCGTCATACTGAAAGAGGGCCAGAACAACGGCCGCGTATATGTGCTTGTGGAAGGCCGTATCGAAGTTCTGCGCGGCGGCACCGAGGTCACCGTACTCGACGAGCCGGGTTCGCTTGTCGGCGAAATGTCGGTCCTGCTCGGCGTGCCGCACACCGCCACTGCCCGGGCGCTAGGTGACATCAGGGTCCATGTCATTCAGGACGCGGCAGAATTTTTCCGCGCTCATCCCACCTGTCATGGCTCGTGGCGCGCCTCCTGGCGAACCGCCTTAACGCCGCGACGACCTATCTCGTCGACTTGAAACGCCAGTTCGCGGGTTCCAGCGACCATCTCGGGATGGTGGGCGAGGTGCTGGAAACGCTTATTCACCAGCAGGAACAGGATTTTTTGCCAGGGTCCGAGCGCGACCCCGGCCGAGTTTGACGCAGGCGGGAGCGCGGTCGTTACGCCGGCTGGGAGCCGCGCCAAGAGCTACAGACCAGGAGGGCCATCGAAGCAGTGGCAATTGGGCGGGCGGGCTTATCTTCCGGCCAGGCGGCTTTCAGATTCCGCGGAATCAGAAAGCAGCTCTCGATCTTTGTTTTATCGCATTTTCTTGACGCGAACCGGTATCTGCTTCGCTTGAAAATCGCTAGGGGGCTGCTTTGCCGCGAGCTCCCGCTCTCGCACTTTCTTGATTGGCGCCGCCACCTGGATTTTCCGGTTCGGGCCCAGCAATTGTCATGCGAGGCTTTTCGATCAGGATCGGCGGTTCGGCCGCGCTTAAAACAGGTCTGAAAATCGCTTCGTCCGCCTCCCCGCCAGCGCTCAGACGTTCATCTGGTCTCCGCCAGACGAAGGCGTCAAGCTTTCCCGTCGCCGGTGAGGCCGGCAACCAGTGATCCGATATGATACTGCCGGCGATCCAGTCCGCATCGCGCGGGGCGCGTGTCGCGCGCGTCAGCCAATCACGCGCAAAACCGGAGTCGCCGTGCTCCGCCTCTTCAAGTTCCGCCATGATGAGGCAGATCCGGGCCGTCGGACGCTCGTCAGCCTGGATCAGAGGCCGCATGGCTTCTCGCGCAGTCTTATAGTCGCATGCGGCAATCGCGGCGCCGGCTAGCACCACGTGGCTCTCGGAATCACGTGGCGCAAGCTTCATGAGGGTCTGCGCTCTTGCTAGACGATCGGCGTGGGACTCGTTCGGGTGCAGATCGAGGTAGACCTTCGCGAGGTCTGGATGCGGTGCCATTCGCCACGCCGCCTCAATCATTTTCGCCGCCTTGCGGAAGCTGTCTTGGCGGGCCAGGAGCCGAGCCGCGAGCACGACCGCCGGCACAAGATCCGGTGCACGTTTTACCGCCGAGCGGGCAAGACGGAGCCCCTCGTCCGGCTCGGTCTGCTCCTTGTCGAGCGCGATCGCTGTCGCGAGCACGGCGCGTTGCCGGTCCCTTGTCGTCCTGTCGATCAAGTTTCCACTGTTATCGAGCGCCGCCAAGGCGCCTACCCAATCCTTGGCCGTGACATACTTTTCAAGAACCGCGGCCGCCGTCCAAGGCAAAGCAGCGATATTATGCGCAGAGCTGGCATAATGATGCGCCGCGTCGATATCCCCATGCTGATGGGCATGCGCATGCAGGCCGCGGAAGCCGAGCAGCCGCATATCGTTGCGCCGGGTCATTTCCTTGAATGCCGCTTCCACCGCATTGTGATCGCCGGCAAGCTGGGCGGCCTCGGCCCTCAACAGTAAAGCCAAGGGCTCCTGCGGTAGATGTCGCTGCGCCTCGGCGGCGGCTCTGATGGCGAGCCTCGCGTCCCCCGTGCCTACGGCGATGATGCCTCGCGATAGGGCAGCATAGCCCTTTTCGCGGCGGCGCGCCCGGTTGGCAATGGACAATGCGGGCGGAAGCCCAAAGACAAAGCGCAGAATGTTCCAGCTCATCATCAGCGCGGCGCCCAGGGCGAGCACAATCCCGAGCGCTACCAAAACCGAAGTTTCGATCTGGTAGCCTTGCCAGGTCAGCATGATCTCGCCAGGCCGGTCGACGAGCCAAGCCATGCCAAACGCCAGGGCCATGAGAATTAGGAGGTATAGCGGAACCCGAAACATTTTTTTCTCGTCGAGGGCTTCGATTTCGGTCGCAGCGGGGGGAAATTATGATTTTGACTTGCCCAGGACCGCCACGGCCTCGGCCTCGATCGATCTCGCGGCGTTGATAGCATCGACCCACGCCTTGGCAGCATTACCCCAGCTCTCGGATACCTTTGTGGCGGGGCTTGGCAAATCCGTCCACGCTTTATACGCGGCTTCAAGATCGTGGTCCGCAAGGGCTTTTTCAATCCGCTCGACAAGACTCTCCGTGTCCATGCTCTCGGCGTCGCCAACCCGGCGAACATGCACCAGGCCCTTGGCATGTCGGGTCACGCGGTCGAGGAAACCTTCATCGGCGCTAGGCTGGTTGCCGGGGTCGCTCGCGATAATCGTCGGGGCGAGAGCCGCAAATTGCGCGCTTAGCTGCCGTTCGCTCGTGGCAGGCGACGTGGAGAGCGCACGCAGCGGCGCAAGAGAATCCGCGGTGACGCCGAGGTTTTCAAGCGCGGCGAGTTCGCCCGAAAACTGTCCGTCCCTGTCAAGCTTCCGCAACAGGCTTTCCGCGACAATCGCGATCGCTTGCGCGCTGGGGGCCGGCTCGGCCGCTGGTTTCTCGCGGTCCTGCTGCTTGGCACGAAGCTCGGCTTTGGGCGCTGCAGGCGCGGTTTCGAGCGAACCGAGCTTCTGCTCTATAGTGCCGATTCGTGCATTAAGCGGTCCGAGATCGGGGACCTCGGCGGGATTTGCGGCGGCCGTTGGTTCTTTCGCCGCCGGCTGGGACGCGAATTTTTGCAAATCGGCCTCAGCCGAATTCGCGGACTCGGCGGCTTTGTTCGCAGCGCTTTCCGCGGCAGCCACGCGGGTTTCCAGCGCGGCGAGAGCTGTGCGGGAAGCGGTGGAGGCGGCATCGCCCTTGCCCTCGATCGTATCAATGCGCGCGTTCAACGCGGCAATACGGTCGTCGGAGGCAACAGTGTTGGTATTCGAGCCGTCGAAATGGCGCAGCGCCAATGTTCCGCCGAAGCCCAGAATTCCGCCAGCGATAGCCGTCGCGGCAAGCGCGGCAAGCGTGGGAAATCGAGAGCTCGGCTTCGTCTGTTCACTAGCTGGTTCGGCAGTGTAGACGCCCGGCCCGGGGGCATTTGCAAAAGCCGCCTCCGGCGCGAAGCTCGCCACCTCAGGCGCGACGGCGGTCTCTGGCTCTTCTGCATCCTCAGGGACATCCTCCGGCGCGTGTGCGACCTCCGGGACGTGTGCATCCTCCGGGACGTGTGCATCCTCCGGGA
>VDMG01000220.1:17464-18881 GCA_006514895.1 Beijerinckiaceae bacterium | reverse complement strand
GGGATAATGATGGTCCAATTGTTTTGTGGTCCATGAATCGCCCCCTTGCGAGGCCTCTCAACCACAATTATTTGCACGGGAGGCGCATAGACTGCCGGAAGGGAAATAGGCTGGATGAACGACGGACACGAGACCGCTTCGCCGACCGCGTATAAATTGGCAGCGGAACCGGAGCAGGTTCCTGAAAGAATCGTGATCAAATCGGCGCTCGCGACCATGGGCACGCCGGAATACCATACCCGCTTCGAGGCCCTCGCGCCGGATAAGCGCGGGCAGCGCAAGGTGATGATGGGCGATGACCCCGCTCTGCCCAAAATGCCGGCGGCGCCAACGCTTTTCGATTTCTTCAAGCTCAGGTTTGATCACGCCGCCGCCGCAAGTCATCTTCTGCAAAGCGCCAATCTCGCGCTGAAGGCTGGCGTCGATGAAAAAGGCGTGCTTGCCTGCCTCCTGCACGATATCGCCATGGTGGGCCTCTTTGGGGGTGACCATGGCTACTGGGGGGCGCAGCTCATCGCGCCTTACGTCGACGAGGAAGTTGCCTTTGCCGTGCGCTATCACCAGGCCTTGCGGTTTTTCCCGGACCCTGCCGTCGGCTATGAATATCCGCAGGACTATATCGACATTTTCGGCGAGGATTATAAGCCCGAGCCCTATATTTGCGCGGACTATGCATATGCCAGAGCCCACAAATGGTACGGCATGTCGCGCATGGTCACGCAGAACGATCTCTACGCCTTCGATCCCAACGCCACGGTCGATCTGGAAATCTTCACGGACATTGTCGGCCGGCATTTCCGGCAGCCAAAAGAAGGCTTGGGATTCGACAATTCCCCCGTCGCCCATATGTGGCGCGCGATGATCTGGCCCAGAAATTTTCTTTGAGGCAAGGTTGCGGTGCGGAAACTGAAAACTCGGCAGCTTGTGTTTGTTGGAACAAGAGTCCTTCCAGGAGTGGATCCCGGTTCGCGTCAAGAAAATGCGATAAAACAAAGATCTAGAGCTGCTTTCTGATTCCGTAGAATCTGAAAGCAGCTCTAGCCGCGGAGCCGCTCGCTCTCGCCGCTCAGTAACGAGAAGGCGAAGGTCCACTTGACCCGACCTACGGTTGTTTTCCGCAAAAGTTGTCCGGCCAAACCGTATTGCCTACCGTGCCGGAGTTCTTCACGCCGGGCTTTTTGGGATAGCCGGCTTCTTCTGCTTCCCGCCGTAGTACCAAATACCAACAACCCCACCGGCGAGTAACGCGACCATTACGATATAGAGCCCGATGCTTTGACCAAAGGGTTGACCCACCGAGAATGGAAACTGGGAGACATATTTCTGGCCGTGGTCGTTTTCCACCGTCACGATGCCGATGAATTTCCCGGTCTCGGGGAAGGTGTGCTCGAAGGTCAGCGTGCCCGTCGGATATTTC
>VDMG01000220.1:0-17454 GCA_006514895.1 Beijerinckiaceae bacterium | reverse complement strand
TTTCTTTGGCGACACATAGTTGATGGAGACGGAATCGAGGGCGGATTTGTTCGCCAGCTCCGCATCCGTCAAGAACGGAAGCCCATTCATCCGCGTATGGGTTCCGTCGTCCTTGATGATGCGGATTTCCGTGAGCATGTTGCGGAGCTCGGTATCTTGCATGTCGAGCGCAACAACCGTTTGCCCAATGCTTGGAATATCGTCACAAAACTCATCTCGGGAACTTTGCGGCTGGTATCCGGTGAAGAACATGATATCCGGGCCAATCCGCAAAACACATCTGTTGTCCACCATACCCACCCCGCCGTGGGCATAGGCGGCCGAGGTGAACAGAACCGTGGCAAGCAGCCACGCAGCTAATCCTCGTGTTATCATGATATTTCAGACCTCCCAAATAATTTCCCCCTCTGGCGCATCTGCTCCAAAGGGGAAACTATGCACCGTTTACTCCTTTTACAGAGGGTTCAAGGAACCGTGATAGACAGGCAAAACCGCCCTTTCGCTTCAGGCCGTTGGCCTTGGACGTCTTCCTTATCTCGATTTCGGGCGTCTTCAGCCTCTATCCAACGATGCTCACTCTACTCTCCTAAAGCACGCAGCATTGAGTTGCATCAAAGGCGTTTCTCACAATGATGTGATTGCCTCGGCGTATCTGCAACGGATGGCACACGACGGGTCAAGGTTACCGTTGCGCTCAACTGTCCATCTTCAGCGCCGCGATAAAGGCCTCTTGCGGAATCTCGACCTTGCCGAATTGCCGCATCTTCTTCTTGCCCGCCTTCTGCTTTTCCAGCAGCTTGCGCTTGCGGGTCACGTCGCCGCCATAGCATTTCGCGGTCACATCCTTGCGCAGGGCGCGCACCGTCTCGCGCGCGATGATCTTTCCGCCGATCGCCGCCTGGATCGGGATCTGGAACATGTGCGGCGGGATAAGCTCCTTCAGCTTCTCGACCATCACACGGCCGCGCGCCTCGGCGCGGTCGCGATGCACCAGCATGGAGAGCGCGTCGACCGGCTCGGCATTGACGAGGATCGACATTCTGACGAGATCGCCAGGGCGGTAGCTGGTGATCGCATAATCGAAACTCGCATAGCCCTTCGAGATCGACTTCAGCCGGTCGTAGAAATCAAACACAACTTCGTTGAGCGGCAAATCATAGGCAACCATCGCCCGCTTGCCCACATAGTTCAAGTCAACTTGCACTCCGCGCCGCTCCTGGCAGAGTTTTAAAACCGCGCCGAGATAATCATCCGGCGTTAAAATCGTCGCGCGAATCCAAGGCTCCTCGATTGCCTCGATCTTCGTCGGATCGGGGAGGTCAGCCGGATTGTGGAGTTCGAGCGTTTGGCCATCCCGCTGCACGATCCGATAGACGACCGAGGGCGCCGTCGCGATGAGATCGAGATTGAACTCGCGCTCCAGCCGCTCCTGAATGATTTCAAGATGCAGGAGACCCAGAAAGCCGCAGCGGAACCCAAAGCCGAGCGCCGCCGAACTCTCCATCTCGTAGGAAAAGCTGGCGTCATTCAGCCGAAGCCGCCCCATCGCCGCGCGGAGGTCGCCGAAATCCGCCGCATCAACGGGGAACAGGCCGCAGAAAACCACGGGCTGCGCGGGCTTGAATCCGGGCAGCGCTTCGGCGCAAGGGTGGCGTGCGGCGGTGATCGTGTCTCCGACTCTGGTGTCGGCGACCTCCTTGATTTGTGCGGTGATGAAGCCGACTTCTCCGGGACCAAGCTCCGCCACATCCTGCATGCCTGGCCGGAAGACTCCAATTTTGTCGATCTCGTAATGGGCATTTGTTCCCATCATCTCGATTTTTTGGCCCCTCTTTAGGGTGCCGTCGATGACGCGTAAGAGCACGACGACGCCGAGATAGGCATCGTACCAGCTATCGACCAATAATGCCTTCAAGGGCGCAGCCTCATCGCCCATCGGCGGCGGCAGGCGGGTAACAATCGCCTCCAGGACTTGATCGATCCCCTGCCCCGTCTTCGCCGAAATCAGCACTGCCTGCGACGCATCGAGCCCGATCACATCCTCGATCTGTTGCTTGATGCGCTCGGGCTCGGCGGCGGGCAGATCGATTTTGTTCAAAACGGGCACGATCTCATGGCCCGCGTCGAGCGCGTGATAGACATTGGCGAGCGTCTGCGCCTCGACCCCTTGGCTGGCGTCCACCACCAGCAGCGAGCCTTCGCAGGCGGCAAGCGAGCGCGAGACCTCATAAGCGAAATCGACGTGGCCAGGCGTATCCATCAGATTCAAGACATAAGTCTTGCCGTCCTGCGCCTGATATTCGAGGCGCACCGTCTGCGCCTTGATGGTAATGCCGCGCTCGCGCTCGATATCCATCGAATCGAGCATCTGATCGACCATGTCACGCGCGGCGACCGTGCCGGTCGCCTGGATCAGCCGGTCAGCGAGCGTGGATTTGCCGTGGTCGATATGAGCGACAATGGAGAAATTGCGGATTCTTTCGAGCATGTGAGTCGTCATGGCGCCGCCATAGCAGGCGCTGGCCGCGAAGGGAAGGCAAACCGACTGGGTTTGCCACGCTAACAGGCGACAGCCTTGGCGAATTTTGGCCGCGCTCTATAATGCTTTTCCGGCGTTCTTGAGCTAAGCAACCAGGCGTCCCAAGTTTCTGCCGTTCTCTTGCTTCGATTGTTGGAGGTAAGGATGAATTCATCATCCATCTCACCAAAGAATACCGATACTAACCGGCTCGATGCCCTTCGTACCCCCGCCGTAGTCTGCTTTCTTTTCCTGGGTTTCTTAGGCTACATGTGGTTTAAGAATTTGCCGACTGGCTAGAAAGCCGGGGACTATGCGAACATGGATACGGTCGTGGGAGAATGGCAGGCGGCCGGCCGCCCTGGCACATCGTGTTTCGAACTGACAAAACGATGGGCATGAGCTCCGCTGGCTCCGCCGACCCGGGTAACACGGAACCTAACGTTTCAGCTTTGGACCGAGGGAACAGTCATTATCAGGATGAAGAACGGCAGAGAGTATTCGGCAACGTTTCGCCAGCTCACGCCAAACCAGTTTGACCTCGTAGACTCGGAGAATGGGGCAGTGACGGTCTTTAAGAGAATTCCGTAGGACAGGTCAGCTGAACTGCCGGCGCATTTCGAAATTTGCCGCGAAATCCCGCCTGCCTTCAAAGATTTCCCATCGGTTGGTAGTCCAAAAGTCTTTTGATGCGTTCGTGGAGGCCGTCGCGCACCTCGCGATAGGCATCGAGAATCCGTTCGCGAGACCCTTCGATGGCCGTCGGATCGAGCGTCGGCCAATAAACGACGTCGGTTGAGAGCGAGCGGGTAAATTCAAGTGCCTTGTGATGCGCCTCTGGCGAGAGCGTCACGATGACATCGAAACATGCGTCTTCGAGATCCTCGAAAGTATGAGGCCGGTGTTTGGTCAAGTCGATCCCGATTTCGTCCATCACCGCGATTGTGAAGCCGTCGCTTTGGCCCCGCTTGACCCCGGCCGACGCGAAATAGATCTCCTTTCCGAAGAAATGCCTGCCTAGGGCCTCCGCCATCGGCGAGCGGACGATGTTCCGCGTGCAGGCGAAGAGCACCGATTGCGGGCGGTTTTTGACGGCGGGTTTCATCTCGACGGCGCCCCGGCGCAGCGCGCCTTCGCTCAGCCTTTCCAATGCAACGCAACGACGAGCGTAAATATCCGCCGCGCCGTGTCGCGGTCGCACTCGATCTTGCCCTTCAGCCGTTCCAGGAGAACTTCCGCCGCCTCGTTGTGGATCGCGCGCCGTCCCATGTCGATTGCTTCGATTTGGCTCGGCATCGCGGTTCGAATCGCCGCGTAATAGCTTTCGCAAATCATAAAATAATCCTTGAGAAGACCGCGGAACGGGCTCAGCGATAAAATATGCGCGACGAGAGGGGTGCCGTTTTCGTCGGCGATCTCCAAAACGAGCTTAGCGTCCTGCAAGGCGATTTTCAGTCCATAGGGACCGGCGTCACGGCCAGGCAATGCGAAACTGTTTTCATCGATTAGATCGTAGATCGCGATTTGACGCTCGTGCTCCTGGTCGGCCGCGCCGCGGCTGATCGAAGCCTCGTCGAGGCTCACGGAAACGAGGCGATTGCGCGCCTTTGGATCGTTCCGGCTCATGGCGTCCGATGGCTGATTCGCAGCGCCACAGAGCGCGCGTGCGCGTCCAATCCCTCGGCGTGCCCGAGCGTGATCGCGGCCGGTCCGAGCTTTTCGAGACTGGCGGCGCCGCACTTCAATAGCGAGGTTCTTTTCAGGAAATCGAGGACACTAAGACCGGAGGAAAACCGCGCCGAACGCGCGGTGGGCAATACATGGTTTGAACCGCCCACGTAGTCGCCGATGGCCTCGGGCGTGTAAGCGCCCAAGAAAATAGCGCCCGCATTATGGATCCGTTCGCCGAGAACTGCGGCGTCATCGGTCATGATTTCGAGATGTTCCGGAGCAAGCCGGTCGGCCAGCGCGATGCTTTCCTGAAGATCGGCGACCAGAATAATCGCGCCGAAATCGCGCCAGCTCGCCGCCGCGATCTTTCGTCGCGCGAGACTTGTTAATTGCCGCTCGACCGCCGTCTCGACGGCGCTGGCGAGACCCGCGTTATCGGTGATCAGGATCGACTGTGCCGCCTCATCGTGTTCGGCCTGCGCGAGGAGATCGGCGGCGATCCATTCGGGATCGGCGCAATCGCTGGCGATGATCAGGACTTCGGAAGGTCCGGCGATCATGTCGATGCCGACGGTTCCAAAAACCCTGCGCTTGGCGGCGGCGACATAAGCGTTGCCGGGACCGACGATCTTGGCGACGGGCGCGATCGTCTGAGTTCCATAAGCCAGTGCCGCGATCGCTTGAGCTCCCCCGACCCGGTAAATTTCATCGATGCCGGCGAGCTTGGCCGCCGCCAAAACAAGCGGATTGATCCGTCCTTCCGGCGCCGGCACGGTCATCACGAGGCGGCCAACACCAGCAACCTTGGCCGGCGCCGCATTCATCAAAACCGAAGACGGGTAGCTCGCCGTGCCGCCCGGGACGTAAAGCCCCACCGCCTCAATGGGGCGCCAGCGCCAGCCGAGTTCGACGCCGAGTTCGTCGGTAAAACGCAGATCTTGCGGGATTTGCCGCTCATGAAAAGTAACAATCCGGCTATGCGCGAAGCGCAGCGCGTCGAGCGCCTCCGGTGTACAGCATTCAAACGCCGCATCGATTTCGCCGTCGTTCACGCGCAAACCGAGCTTCTCCGACTCGACGGAATCGAACTTCCGCGAATAGCCGATGAGAGCGGCGTCGCCCCGCGCGATAACCTCCGCGATGATCGCGCAAACCGTCTGGTCGACGTCTTCCGCGGCTTCCCGTTTCATCGCAAGAAGCGCATTGAACGCGGCGCCAAAATCCGGGCTCCGCGTATCGAGCCGCAAGGGCATCAGATCACCTCCTTGATACGCATACCAAAATGATGCCGGCGGGTTTTCGTCTTCAGAAATAAAGGAAAGGCGTCGTGTCAGCGGCTCGCACGGCTTCGCCGGCTGCGACGATCGCTCAGCCCCGCGCCCTCAAAGCAGCCTCTCGATTTCCTTTTCGAGCGCGTCCGGCGTAACCGAAGGCGCGAAACGAGCGGCTACCTTGCCCTTCCGATCGACAAGGAATTTCGTAAAATTCCATTTGATCGCCTCGGTTCCCAATACGCCCTTGGCTTCGCCCTTGAGATAGCGGTACAGCGAATGGGCCCCGGTGCCATTGACGTCGATCTTGCCGAACATCGGAAACGTTACGGCATAGGTTTGCGAACAAAATCTGGCAATTTCCGCCGCATCACCAGGTTCTTGCCCGCCAAACTGATTACATGGAAAGCTTAAAACGGTAGAACCTTGGGCATGTAACTTGCGGTAGAGCGCTTCGAGTCCCTCATATTGCGGCGTAAAGCCACATTTGCTCGCGGTGTTCACCACGAGCAGCACCTGCCCCGAGAAATCCGAAAGAGGTTTCTCGCGCCCTTCAAGGGAGCTGGCCGTAAAATCATGGACCGTGCTCATTTTCACCTCGTTGCAGGATTGTTTCCGGAAAGGGCCGCCGATTTTGAAAGATAATTCGCAAGCAATAAAGTAACGCCAGGATGCGCCGGCTTGCCAAAATCCTCCGGTTCAGCCCCGCTCGGCCGGTTCGCTGCGCGTCGGCGTCGGAAGTTTCGGCGGATTGCCAAGGCGGCGATCAAGATAAAATCCGACCTCCTCGGTCAAAGGCTCAATGCAATTCTCGAAGAAATGGTTGGCGCCAGGAATCACCGCATGCTCTATCGATATGCCCTTCTGGGTTTTGAGCTTTTCGATAAGGCCGGTGACTTCCTTCAAGGGGGCGACGCGATCTTGATCTCCATGCACGAAAAGTCCCGAGGAAGGACAAGGTGCGAGAAAGGAAAAATCGAAGCGGTTGGCGGGGGGCGCGATCGCGACGAAACCTTCGATTTCCGGCCGCCGCATCAAGAGCTGCATGCCGATCCAGGCACCAAACGAGATTCCGGCGATCCAGCAGGAGCGCGCTTCGGGGTTGATCGCCTGCGCCCAGTCGAGGGCGGCCGCCGCATCCGACAATTCGCCCTGACCATGATCGAAGCCGCCCTGCGATCGCCCGACGCCGCGAAAATTAAAACGCAGCACGGAAAAGCCGCGCTCGGCGAAAGTGTAATAAAGATTGTAGACGATTTGATTGTTCATCGTCCCGCCAAACTGCGGATGCGGGTGCAGGATGATCGCGAGCGGCGCGCCACGCACTGGCGAAGGGTGAAACCGGCCTTCGATGCGGCCGGAGGGGCCATTGAACATCACCTCGGGCATTCTGACTCTACTCCAATTGGGCGGTTTCGCGATGCAAGCAGCCTTAAAAGTCAAAGGCGGATGCTACATCCACGATCCGGGACCACGATCGCTTCAAGTGCGACCGTTGATGGTCACCTATGTATTTGTTCTCTCATAGGATCCTAGCCAAAAAGTCCGCACTTTTATTTAAGAACACGCTTTAGCCCGTGACCACTAGGTACGAAGCACTATTTTACCATGCGGTTTCACATTCCCGCACGGCACCACGCTGGCGGCGCACGCGGCCCGCTGTCTTGACTTGCGAGCCAAGTGACGCCTAAGAAGAATAAGTGGCAATTGGGCGCAATAAACGCTAACCCCCTCGACTCTGCGAAAACTGACGATCCCGGGAAGCCATCGGGGTCTTCTAGCACGTATGCCCCATTGGATTGCAAGCGCTTTTGGCAAGCATCTTTGGATGGCAAGGAGTTTGGGGGCGCCCGGCCGCTTGAATCATCAGGTTGCGGAAGTCTTTCGTGTCGCGGACTCCCATCTACCTCGACCATAACGCCACGGCGCCCCTGCATCCGGCGGCGCGCGAGGCCATGTGCGCCGCCTTCGACCTTTGCGGCAACGCCTCCTCCATTCATGCCGAAGGGCGGGCGGCGCGAGCTTTGATCGAAGCCGCCCGTGACGAGGTGGCGGCTTTTGCCGGCGTCGCGCCGAAAGGCGTTGTCTTCACGTCGGGAGGAACCGAGGCGCTGAATTTGGCGCTGACGCCCCATGTCGAGACTGGAGGCGAAAAATCAAAGCCGTTCGACCTGCTCTTGGCCGGGGCTGGGGAACACCCGGCGGTCCTCGCGGGCCACCGTTTCGCGCCCGCACAACTTGAACTTGCCGGTTTGACGCCTCTGGGCGTGCTCGATCTTGATGCCCTTGGCGAGGCGCTGTCGCGAGCGCAGGCGGCAGGGCGCAGCGTGATGCTCGCCCTACAAGCCGCCAACAATGAGACTGGCGTTATTCAACCGGTTTCAGAGGCGGCCGGGATAATCCATGCGGCTGGCGGGCTTCTGGTCTGCGATGCGGTTCAGGCGGCGGGCAAGATCCCTTGTGACCTCGGCAACTTGGGCGCCGACGCGTTGGTCTTTTCGGCCCATAAATTTGGCGGCCCGAAAGGCGCTGGGGCACTGTGTTTTGGCTCTGACTCTTACCATATCAAAATCAAAGACACGCTCCTGCGCGGCGGCGGCCAAGAACGGGGGTTGCGCGCGGGAACCGAAAACATCGCCGGCATTGCCGGAATGGCCGCTGCCCTCGCGGCCGCGAAGGCCCGGCTTGGGGAGCAAGGCACGGCCCTGTCACTCTGGCGGGACGAGATGGAGACGGAAATCGCACGCGTTGCCCCTGGCGCGGTGTTTTTTGGCGCCAGGGCGGAAAGATTGCCGAATACATCTTGCTTCGCTCTGCCTTCCATCGAGGCGCAAGTGTTGCTTATTGCTTTGGATATGGAGGATTTTGCGGTATCGTCGGGTTCGGCTTGTTCGTCGGGGAAGGTGAAACGGTCGCACGTCTTGAGCGCGATGGGTGTCGAGCCGGAGCTGGCAATGGGCGCCATCAGGGTTAGCCTTGGTTGGAATTCGCGGCGGGAAGATTGCGTTTCCTTCGTCCAGGCGCTTGAAAGGACGGTTAAAACAATCCGGGCAAGGCGGGATAGGTCCGCCGCCTGACCGGGCCGAGTGTTAGAGTACGCTACAAGGACAAGATACGCTAGAAGACTCAATAGCTTACGGCGTCTGAACCAGCGGTCCTTGAAACCGCCAAGGTGAGGAGAATGGCATGGCCGCGGTCCAAGAGACCGTCGATCGCGTGAAAGCGATCGACGTCAGTGAATATAAGTATGGATTTTCCTTCGACATTGAATCTGACAAGGCGCCGAAGGGTCTCAATGAGGAGACTGTCAGGTTCATTTCAGCGAAAAAGAACGAGCCCGCCTGGCTAACCGAATGGCGGCTCGGCGCCTACCGGCGCTGGCTGACGATGCTCGAACCGCGCTGGGCTAGGGTCGACTATCCTAAGATCGATTATCAAAATATTTACTATTATTCGGCGCCCAAGACGGCTGCCGGCCCGAAGTCGCTCGACGAAGTCGATCCGGAGCTTCTCAAGGTCTACGCGAAGCTCGGAATTCCGCTGCGCGAACAGGAGGCTCTCGCGGGCATCAGCCCGGAGCGCAGAATAGCGGTCGACGCCGTCTTCGATTCCGTCTCGGTCGTCACCACCTTCAAGGAAGAACTCGCCAAGGCTGGGGTGATCTTCTGCCCCATCTCGGAGGCCGTGCATTCGCATCCGGACCTCGTTCAAAAATATCTGGGATCGGTGGTGCCCACGACCGACAATTACTATGCGACCCTGAACAGCGCCGTGTTCTCCGACGGCTCCTTCGTCTATGTCCCGCCGGGCGTCCGCTGCCCGATGGAGCTCTCGACCTATTTCCGGATCAACGAACAAAACACCGGCCAGTTCGAACGCACCCTGATCATCGCCGGCAAGGGCAGCTATGTTTCCTATCTCGAGGGCTGCACGGCGCCCAAGCGCGACGAGAATCAGCTGCATGCCGCCGTCGTCGAGCTGATCGCCCTTGACGATGCCGAGATCAAATATTCGACCGTGCAGAACTGGTACCCGGGCGATGCGGACGGCAAGGGCGGCATTTACAATTTCGTCACCAAGCGCGGCGATTGCCGGGGCACCAATTCCAAGATTTCCTGGACGCAGGTCGAGACCGGATCCGCGATCACCTGGAAATATCCGTCCTGTATCCTGCGCGGCGACAATTCGCGCGGCGAATTCTATTCGATCGCGATTTCCAATGGCCGCCAACAGGTCGATTCCGGCACAAAGATGATCCATCTCGGCAAGAACACGACAAGCCGCGTCATATCGAAGGGAATTTCGGCGGGCAGATCGCAAAACACCTATCGCGGTCTCATCTCGGCGCACCGGAAAGCCACGGGCGCTCGCAATTTCACCAATTGCGATTCGCTGCTCATCGGCAATTCAAGCGGCGCCCATACGGTGCCTTACATCGAATCGAAAACTCCCACCGCGCAATTCGAGCATGAAGCGACGACCTCGAAGATTTCCGAGGACCAGCTGTTTTATTGCATGCAGCGCGGACTTTCGGGCGAGGAGGCGACGGCTCTGATCGTCAATGGTTTCGTTCGCGATGTCTTGCAGCAGCTGCCGATGGAATTCGCGGTGGAAGCGCAGAAATTGATCGCGATTTCGCTTGAAGGGAGCGTCGGCTGACCGCTCCCTTCGGGCGATGCAACAGGCTGGCCTGGCTTCATCCAGCTCCTTGGCAAGCATTTGACAATAAGCAGAGCCGGGAAGGAATTTTCGCGTCGCGCGCGTGCGAAAATTCGATCGGCAAGCCCTAAATTGTTTGTCACACCTCGTATTCAATTGAGGATGAGAAAATCGTGCTCGAAGTGAACAACCTCAACGTTTCCGTCAACGGACGCAAACTTCTCGATGATCTCGATCTCACGGTCCGGGACGGGGAAGTTGCCGCGCTCATGGGGCCGAACGGCAGCGGCAAGTCGACATTGTCGCATGTCATAGCCGGCCGCAAGGACTATACGGTCGAGACCGGCGACATATTGCTGAATGGCGAGAGCCTCTTAAATCTTGAGCCGGATGTCCGAGCCGCCAAGGGGCTTTTCCTCGCCTTCCAATATCCAATCGAGATTCCAGGCGTCGCGACCTTGACCTTTCTCAAGGCGGCCTTGAACGCGCAGCGCAAGCGGCGGGGGCAGGAAGAGCTTTCGACCCCGGATTTCATGAAACGGGTCAAGACATCCGCCGGCAAGCTCAAGATCAGCCAGGATATGCTCAGGCGCGCGCTCAACGTCGGTTTTTCCGGCGGCGAGAAAAAGCGCATGGATATTCTCCAGATGGCGCTGCTTGAGCCTTCCTTCGCCATTCTCGACGAAACCGATTCAGGCCTCGACATCGACGCCTTGCGTATCGTTGCCGAAGGTGTGAACGCGCTGCGCGCGCCCGGACGCGGGTTTCTCGTCATTACCCACTATCAGCGTCTGCTCGACTATGTCGTGCCGGACACGGTGCATGTGATGGCGCAGGGCCGGATCGTGCGCAGCGGCGGCAAGGAATTGGCGGTCGAGCTCGAAAAGAACGGATACAGCGACTACAACGCTGAGCCGGCCGTCGCATAGACATCAAGGTTCACATGAGCGCTGAAATCATCCACGCGAGAACGCCCGCCGAATTATCCCTGGCGAACGCCTTCGATGGTTCCAAGGCGAGGCTGCCCGGCAACGCCGCCGTGGCCAAATGGCGCGAAGACTCGTTTAAGATCTTCAGTGCGTCCGGCCTGCCACATCGCCGCGTCGAGGCTTGGCATTATACCGATTTGCGTGCCCTCATGCGCGATGCCTTGCCGGTCGCTACGCCTCCTGACGCCATGGCCATCGACGCGCTGCGCAAGAATTTTGCGGCGGCCGATGCGCCGGGGCAGCGTCTGGTCCTGGCGGATGGCTTCTTCGTGCCGGAATTATCCGGCGGTTTGCCCGCAGGCATAAAGGTCCGCTCGCTTGCCTCGGTGTTGAGCGAAGGGCGGTCCGATCTGATCGCGCTCTTGTCTTCGCAAGACCTTGCCGCAGGGGACTCCATGGTCGCATTGAACGCGGCCCTGATGCAGGATGGCGTCGTGATCGAGGTGGCGCCTGGGACCGTAGTCGAAAAGCCCCTCAACCTTATTCATGCTACAGCATCGCAGATCTCCTCGGCGCATTTCTCCCGCTCGGCCTTGATCGTGGGGGCTGGCGCGTCGATTCGTCTTGCCGAATGGGGCCATGCCGCAAACCGCGCCGGAACGGTCCAGGCTAGCCAAGCCAACGCCTGTCTGATCGTCTCCCTCGGCGACGGGGCGAGGCTCGCTCATACGGCGATGGTGACGGGAACCGCCGCAAACAGCGTGCGGCTCGAAACCATGATGGCGCGGATCGGCGCCGGGGCGAAGTTCGACAGTTTCGCCCTCGTCTCCGGCATTGGCCTTGTCCGCCGCCAGATATTTCTGCGGTTCGAAGGCGACGGTTCGCAAGCCTCGCTGAGCGGCGTATCCCTTCTTGGCGGCCGCGAACATGCCGATACGACATTGCAGGTCGAGCACGCGGCGCAAGGCTGCATGGGCCGCGAGACTTTCAAATATATTCTCGACGAGGAAGCAACAGGCGTATTCCAGGGCAAGATCCATGTCGCGCCGGGCGCCCAAAAGACCGATGGCAAAATGCTTTGCAAGGCCGTGCTTTTGTCCGATATGGCCGCGATGAACAATAAGCCCGAGCTCGAAATCTTCGCCGACGATGTTGCCTGCGGGCACGGCGCCACCTGCGGCGGCTTGGACATCGACCAATTGTTCTACCTGCAAACGAGAGGGTTACCCCTGCCCGAAGCCGAGGCGCTTCTGTTGGAAGCTTTCGCGAGCGAGTTGATCGGCGGCATCGGGCATGCGGGATTGATCCATGATTTTAGCGGCAAGGTGAAGGCTTGGCTTTCATCCCGGCATAGTTGGCGTATCCCGGACAGGAGCCAGGCATGAACAAACATAGTGCCGTGGACGCGCCGCTCGATGTCTCCCGTCTGCGCGAGGATTTCCCAATCCTTGCGACCGAGGTCTATGGCAACCCGCTGGTTTATCTCGATAATGCCGCGTCGGCGCAAAAACCGAGGGAAGTCGTCGAGCGCATGGTGCACGCGACTTATCACGAATACGCCAATGTGCATCGAGGCCTGCATCATCTCGCCAATGCCGCGACGGAAGCCTATGAGGCAGCGCGGGAAAGCGTGCGCGCCTTCCTCAACGCCGGCTCCACAAGCGAGATCGTCTTCACGAAATCGGCGACCGAAGCGATCAATCTGGTCGCGGCCTCCTTCGGCGAGGCCTTCATTCAGGAGGGCGACGAGATTGTCCTTTCGATCATGGAGCACCACGCCAATATCGTTCCCTGGCACTTTCTGCGTGAGCGCAAGGGCGCCGTCCTCAAATGGGTGGATATCGACGACGAGGGAAATTTCTTGCTCGAGGCGTTCGAACAGGCGTTGACGACGAAGACCAAGATCGTCGCCCTGACTCATATGTCGAACGTGCTCGGCACGGTGACGCCAGTGAAGGAGATCGTTAGGATCGCGCATGAGCGCGGCATTCCCGTCTTGATCGATGGTTCGCAAGGCGCGGTTCATCTCGACGTCGATATGGATGACCTTGATGCCGATTTTTATTGCCTGACCGGCCATAAGCTCTATGGGCCGACCGGCGTCGGCGCGCTCTACGGAAAAAAGGAGTGGCTGGAGAAATTACCTCCCTTTCTGGGCGGCGGCGAAATGATCGAGGAAGTTACCAAGGATCGCGTGACCTATAACGAGCCGCCGCATCGTTTCGAGGCGGGCACCCCGCCGATCGTGCAGGCAATCGGGCTCGGCGCCGCGGTGAATTTTGTGCGGCGGGTCGGTCGCGGGCACATTCATGCGCATGAAATGGCTTTGAGCGACTACGCGCACGAACGTCTGTCCCGGCTCAATTCGCTGCGCATCTACGGCCGCGCGAAGAACAAGGGCGGCATCATTTCCTTCAATATGAAAGGCGCCCACCCGCATGACATTGCCACGGTCCTTGACCGAAGAGGCGTCGCCGTGCGCGCCGGAACCCACTGCGCCCAGCCGCTTCTTTCTCGATTCGGCGTCACCGCGACCTGCCGGGCCTCGTTTGCGGTCTACAATACTTTCGAGGAAATCGACAAGCTTACTGAGGCCCTGATCAGAGCCGAAGGCCTATTTGCATGATACATGAGGAATCGGATATGGCCGAAGCCCAATCCATCGAAGCCCAAGAAGCCGTTGCAGAGCAGGAAATCATGCCGAACGAGCCGCAGTGGCTCTTCGATCCATCGGTGCCGGAAGATGAACGCGCGCGCTATACAAATGACATCGTCGCAGCCCTGAAGACCGTGTATGATCCTGAAATTCCGTGCGATATCTACGAACTTGGACTGATCTACAAAGTCGACATAGGCGGCGATCGCCTGGTCAAGATCGATATGACCTTGACCGCGCCAGGCTGCCCGGTGGCAGCCGAACTCACAAGATCGATCGAGACGGCGACCGGCGCGGTTCCAGGCGTGCTTGGCGTCACTGTCGCGGTGGTTTTCGACCCGCCATGGGATCAGGGACGCATGTCGGACGAAGCGCGCGTTTCGCTCGACATGTTTTGATGCTCCAGCTCATGATCTTCCGGCGGCTCAAGTCGGCTTTTGGCCGGACCGGTTAGCCTTTCAGCAAGGGATCGATCAGTTTCGCGAGTGCGTCCAGAGGCATCTCTCCGTTCTCTTTCTTACCGTTGATGAAGAAGGTCGGCGTCGCCGTGACACCGAATTTATCCGTCGCGCGATCATGCACCTTGTAGACCTTGTCCCGGAGGTCATTATCCTTGAGGCAAGCTTCGAATCTTCCCTGGCTCATTCCAGTTTGCTTGAGAAGATTGGCCAAGACTTCGAGCGCCTTATCCGGGACGAGCCAGTATTTCTGCTGGGCGAACAAAAGATCGACGACCGCGTTTCGCTTGTCATCCCCAGAACAGCGGGCGAGCATGAATCCCGCTGCCGCCAAAGGGTCGAGCGGATACTCGCGCAAAATGAAACGGACCTTCCCTGTGTCGATATATTTGCTTTTCAACTCCGGAAAGGTGGTGTCGTAAAATCCCGCGCAATGCCCGCACGTCATCGACGCATATTCGATAATCGTGACCGGCGCGTCGCTGGAGCCAATGGCAAGGTCGGGCAAAGCCTCGCCTGCCATCAGCTCATTGACAGGCACGCTCGCGGATTGCGCCAGAACCGGGACCGGCGGCTCGCCGAGCACCAGGAGAAATCCCGCGATTGTCAGGCCGGCCGCGGCGGCCATTTCGAACAAGCCACGATGGCTTCTTAAGGCGGTCTTTGCAGTATTAGGCGAACGCATGACTTGGGCTCCCTAGGCGTCGGCGCGCAGCTTTGCCTGATTAGCTGGCGGAAAGGCAAGACAATTATTGTTGTGGCAATGTTGAAGTGTCCTCGCGCTCGCGTGCGCCGTCATCCTAATCAAATCCGCGCACGCGGCCAAGTACGAATAACCTCCGATGGAACAAACCTTCGCTCGGCTTCACGCCGCGTTGACAGACATTCCAACCGCTCCTAGGGTAGAATTTCCCCCATGCGCCCGGCTCGTGCGCGGCTTCCATTCCCAAGCGGCACGCGCAAAAGCCAACGATCGATCCTTGTGAGGCAAGACTTGTGAGGCAAGACATGAGCAACTTGATCCATGCTCCTTCTACTCGGCCGGTTCCAATCCCCATCGGTGAGATTCTCCCTTGGGCAGCATTCGCCGGTATTCTGGCTCTCCTCGTCATCTATTTCGTCGGTGCCGAGCAAGGCGCGACGTCGTTGATCTCCGGCCATTACCTGCATGAATTCGTGCATGATGGGCGCCACATCATGGCGTTTCCTTGTCACTAAAGGAGCGGGCACGTGGTTAGCGCTCTTCTTTTGCGCGGATTGCTCGCGGGACTCCTTGCGGGGTTGCTCGCGGCGGGGTTCGCATCCTTCGCCGGGGAGCCTTCGATCGAGCGCGCGATCGCTTTTGAAAGCGCCGCCGACCAGGCGGCCGGACAACCGCCCGAGCCGGAAATCGTGAGCCGCAACGTGCAGCGCGGCGCCGGTCTTTACACCGCGAGCATTGTCTATGGCGCCGCCCTCGGCGGCTTGTTCAGCTTGGTTTTCGCCCTCGCTTCTGGGCGCTCGGGACATTTCGATCCGCGCGCCCTCTCCGCCTTGCTCGCGACTGCCGGCTTCGCCGCGCTCGTGCTCGTGCCGGAGCTGAAATATCCGGCCAATCCGCCAGCGATCGGCGCGGCGGCGACAATCGGCGCGCGGACCTTGCTTTATTTCGCCATGCTCGCCATTTCCCTCCTCGCCATGGTCCTCGCCACGACACTGGCTCCGTTCCTCGCGAAGAAGCTCGGCGCTTGGAATGGCGCTTTGCTTGCTGCCGCCGTCTTCATCGCGGTTGCGGGCATCGCGGCCCTCGCTTTGCCGCCGGTCGATGAAGTTCCGGCCGGTTTTCCGGCCAATGTTCTTTGGAATTTTCGCCTGGCGTCGATCGGCGCGCGCGCAGTCCTGTGGGGCACGCTCGGATTGGCCTTCGGCGGCATGACGCAAATTTACCTCCGCGGCGCGACGCCAAATTCAGCTTAAGTTTTTTTCAGCGGCAAAGCTGCTTGAACAATCGCACGGATGATCGAGGTGAAGCCGCATGCTCCGCGAAAACATCACCTCCGTGGGCCATCATTTCCTCATCGGCCTCAGACCCTTGCCCGTCTTGGACGATCACGACCGCGCGCTTCTCACCGATCTCCGGCCCGCCGGCGCCATTCTCTTCAAGAGCAATTTCCGCCATGATCTTCCCTATGAGGCCTGGCTTGAAAGCCACGCGCGGCTGATCGCCGCTATTCGCGAAGCCACCGGCCGCGCGCGCATGTTCATCGCGATCGATCATGAGGGTGGCCGCGTGTGCCGGACGCCGCCGCCTATCACGCGCTTCTCCTATGCTGCGCGTTGGGCGCAGCAATCGGCCAAAGTCGGCCGCGCGATGGGACGTGAGCTCGCCTCGCTCGGCATTAATCTGAGCTTCGCGCCGGTGCTCGACATTCACACCAACCCCAAGAATCCGGTCATCGGCACCCGCGCCTTCGGCCAAACGCCGGAGGCGGTGATCGCGGCCGCCCTGCCCTTCATCGAAGCGATGCAGTCCGAAAAAGTCCTCGCCTGCGGCAAGCATTTTCCGGGGCATGGCGATACCAGCATCGACTCCCATCTCGGCCTGCCCTCGCAGCCGCTCGGCCTCGAAGCCTTGCGCGCCCGCGAGCTAAAGCCTTTCGTCGCTGCAATTAAAGCCGGGCTCTCCATGATCATGACGTCGCATATTCTCTATCCTTCCATCGATTCCGAGACGCCGGTCACGCTTTCGCGCCGTTTTTTAACCGGCATTCTTCGCGAGGAACTCGGGTTTGTGGGCGTAGCTATCTCCGACGACATCGGCATGGGCGCCATGAAAGACGTTTTCGATAGACCAGAGTCCGCGGTGCGCTTGCTCGAGTCCGGCTGCGACATGGTGATGGTCTGTGCACATTTCACCGATTCCGGCAGAGCTAGAGGCTTTGCCCAAGCGATCGTCACGGCGATCAACGAAGGCCGCCTCGACCCGGAACTTCTTACACGCTCGCGGGCGCGCATCGAAGCCTTGCTCGCCCGCGTGGAGACAAACGAAGTGCACATGCTGCCCGAAAGCACCTTTCGCGCCCATGCCAGCGCCGGGCCTCTGTTCGAAGCAGCGACCGTCGAGATCGTTTAAGCCCAATCCCCTCCTTGCTCCTGAGGAGCTTGCGGAGCAAGCGTCTCGAAGGATAAGCGAAAGGAAGCCCGAGGTTTTATTGCAAGCGGAGTGGTCCGCGAAGTGGACGCTATGGAAGCGGGCGACTAGCATCGGACACTCAAGTGAATCCATATCCTGCGGCGGCGAAGTAGTTTCTGC
>VDMG01000217.1:25404-37879 GCA_006514895.1 Beijerinckiaceae bacterium | reverse complement strand
CAGGTCCTTGACCTCGCCGCTGGTCGCCGCCCGCGCCGTGTCGCCCGCAAGGCGCCGTTTGCCGGCCTCCAGGAACTC
This sequence comes from Beijerinckiaceae bacterium, assembly GCA_006514895.1. GTDB lineage: Bacteria > Pseudomonadota > Alphaproteobacteria > Rhizobiales > Beijerinckiaceae > Methylocapsa. The sequence goes on along the minus strand of VDMG01000217.1, from coordinate 37,801 downwards.
CTTCGACCAAGTGTAATACAGGCTCTCGGCAATGCCTTCACGCCGGCACAACTCCGCGATGCTGTGCTCGCCGCGCAGACCGTCCAGCACGATGCGGATCTTCTCCTCGGCCGAATATTGCTTGCGCGTCGCCCGGCGAATGTCCTTCACGATCCGCTCGGAGGACAATTTGGCGGTTCCAGATTTCTGGCTCATCTCCACTCCTCGATGGTTACGATGAGCCAGAAATCCTCCGTTCTTCAACCCGCTTAATCTGTCTCACAGGCGCTGACGCCGAACAGGCTTCCACGAATACACCTCTCGAGCTTAGCCGTCGAATGCGCATGCTCCTGCAAGTCATTGAACTAACGCAGAAAGGTGAGCACTGAGGTGGCGAGCGTAGTGACAGGATGATTTATCAATGCGGCTCGCGAAGGTCATGTGTGCTCCAGGATTTCCTTAACAGCCTTGATGAGGGCTAATGACTTTTCGCCCTGCCCCTCATAACGGCTGCCCCCCGAGCTTTGCCTTGACCCGCCGGCTATTATATTTCCGGTGTCTAGCCTTGGCTTCCTCGGGGTTCGCTGCCCTCCAGTTTCTCATACGGATACGCCCCTTCTCGCGCCGTTCGGCTGCTTGTTCTGGTGTGAGCGCGTCCTGCCGTTTCTTCTCGCGGATGCGTTTCTTTTCGCGCTCTTTCGCCAGTTCCTCAGAGGTGAGCGATGCCCTCCGCTTTCTTTTAGTAGCGCGCGTCAGCTCGCACCGTCTCACTGCTTCCTTGGCCTCCCACTCAGCGAACGCGATGTCCTTCTTTGCTTGGCGGCCTCTTGCTTGGCCAGGAACTCGGCGTGCTCCCGCCTGGCGAGCTCGCGCTCTTCGATGCGCTTCTGCTTGGCTGCATCGACCGCCGCCGCGGCTTTCTCGGCATCAATCATTGCCGCCGCCTTGGGTGGCCGCGCCGCCTGAGAGATGCCATCGCTTCGCGAAGCCGATCTACCTCGGCCCGCAGCGACGCCATGTCCTTTCGCAGCCTTTCACAAATCGAAGCCGGCATCGATTTGCTTCGGCGCGGAATGGACCGGTAGGACCGCATCGTCGTGATCGGGGAGGGGCGACCGGGTCGCGCCGACGGTTTCATCGGATCACCTTTCACGGCGAGCGATGGCTATAGGCGCGTCGGTTCGCCTCGCGAACGGCGAGGAGCTCTCGATCGAACTGGGCTTAAGCAGGATCGACGGCGGCCGATGGCAGGTTAGCCACCGCGCCAAAGGCCCCTTTAGAAGCAATTGGCTCCTTTGCTTGGGTTCGCCCGCGTGATGCTTTGATTTTTCCTGATTCGCCGGGCCTGGAGGGGGTCACCCGGTTGCTGGAGCATTTCCTCGGCCTGTCGCCCGAGGAAAAGCAAGCCATGGGTCAACGCGCCCGCCAGGGTTTTTTGGAAAAATTCGATATCAGCAGAATGGCGCCACAGCTGCCAGGCGTTGCGGGGGAACTGAGTTGAAAATTCTCGATGCAAGGGGGAACGGCACCTTCGCGGGCGGCCCGACCTACTCCTTGAAAAACCGTGCGTTCCGGGGTTTCTGGAGCCTCACTTGGCTCCTGCTCGCGGCTTGGACTCCGCCCCCCGCGAACCGCTGGCGGCTTTTTTTGCTCTCGCTCTTCGGCGCGAAGGTCGCACCAAAGGCGTTTGTCTATGGGAGTGCCAGAATCTGGTATCCGTCGCACCTTGAAGTTGGCCTATGCGCGAATTTCGCCGTCCGTGACCGTCTATTCGGTCGCAAAAATCACGCTTGCGGATTATGCGATTGTTTCGCAGGGGTCGACCCTCTGCGCGGCGAGCCACGATATTGAAGATCCGCATTTTCAGACCACGGCCCCGTCTATCATGATCGGAGCGCGGGCCTGGGTCGCGGCTGAGGCTTTCGTCGGCCCCGGGGTCACCATCGGCGAAGGCGCAGTCCTCGGGGCGCGAGGATGCGCGTTTCGCGATCTCGAACCTTGGACGGTTTATGCCGGCAATCCCGCACGCCGGCTCAAACTGCGCAAGATTCGCCTTTTCGACGATGTTGATGCCAAGTCTTAGGTGTCGGATGGCGCTCGCGCAAGGTTTTGACGGCTGCACCGCGTCGAACTCACGCGTATAAGGGTTGCGCGGAGCTGAACCGTGGTAGATCAAAATTGCCGTGTACATGGGGTCGCAAATTTATATATTTGTTCATTGCCCGACGATTGTGTTTCGTTCGTCAGGATATGTTACTCCGGCCTACGCGATCGTGCCTTTGCCTTGCGGTTGGCCAAACGAACGCAAACAGGCGGCGTTGAACAGGCGAACATCGGCATCTTGAGATGAACAAGCAGGAGAGATCCGCGTGAGAACGGTCTTCGTTTCAGGTCTCGGCCGCGAGGTTTCGGCTCTGGGCTTCGGCTGCGCCTCGCTTGGATCAATAGTATCCGAAACACAAGGGCTGCGGGCGCTCGGTTATGCGTTCGAGCGCGGCGTTAGCTGGTATGACGTCGCGCCTGCCTACGGTGATGGTGAGGCAGAGGGAATAGTCGGAAAATTCTTGAGCGGCCGCCGGGACCGCGTGGCGATCTGTACGAAGTTCGGTGTTCCAAGGCCTGTGGTTTCGCCGTTGATGCGCCTTCTAAGGCCAGTGGCACGCGGAATGGCGAAAGCGCTTCCGCGATTGAGCAGAATGAAGGCCAGCGGCAGCCGGATCTGGAACAAAGACAGGCTGCACGCGGAACAGATCGAAGCTTCGGTCATCGAGAGCTTGCGGCGCCTGCGGACCGACTACATCGATGTGTTGGCTCTGGACGAGCCGAGCCCCCAGGATTGCACCAATGAAGGCATTTTGCGCGAATTGCGGCGCATCGTCGACAAGGGTTACGTGCGTTGCGTCGCGATCGCCGGGGAGCCAGAGGCGATCATTGCTGGAACGCGCGCGCCAGGGGTCTATAAGATCGCTCAGCTTTCCGATAGTCCTTTCTCGCAAACGCTTGCGCGCGTGAAGAACGCGCTCGCCGGCGACGCAAATTTTTTTTTCATCACGCACGGCGTGTTTGGCTTGGGCGCCCACGAACGCCTATCGCATCTCCTGGTCGGGGACGGCGGCCGTCTCGGGGCGCTTGCTTCCCAGCTCGCATACGGTCCTCCGTTCATGGCGAGCGAAATGCTTTTGGATTATGCGTTCGCGACCAATCCGGAAGGGGTCGTTCTCGCTTCGATGTTCACCCAGGCCCATATCGATATGAATTGCGTAAGAGCGACCCGGCCTCCACGAAAGGACATTGGCCCTTTCATGCAAAAGTTCGTTATAGCGGCCACGTCGTAAAGGTCTATCGAAGCGCTATTCTTGCCGTGGAAACGAATTTTTCGAAGTCGTTCCTCTGCTTGCGAAGCGGCTAATGATCAAGGCGATCACGACCTGGTCGGCAGCCTGACATCAGTCTTAAGCCCCGGCGTCAACTGCGCTGTACAATTCCAACAGAAGTTTGGCTGAACTTAGCTTCGCAAGGCGCGGCGATTGGCAGAGAGGTCCGTGATGCACAAGGGCCGGCTTGAAGCTTTCACCGATGGGGTGATCGCCGTCATCATTACCATTATGGTGTTGGAGATGAAGGTGCCGCAAGGCACCGATTTTGCCGCGCTCGCGCCTGGCCTGCCGGTGTTTCTCGTCTATGTGCTGAGCTACACCAATGTCGCCATCTTTTGGAACAACCACCACCACATGCTGCAGGTCAGCGAGCGGGTCGATGGCTGGGCTCTTTGGGCGAACATGTTCTTGCTGTTTTGGCTTTCCTTGGTACCGTTCGTGATCCGTTGGATGGATGAGACCGATTTTGCCGCGCTGCCGACCGCGTCCTATGGATTTGTTCTTGTGATGGCTTCGATCGGCTATCTTTTGTTGGAGCGGATGCTGATCGCGATCAATGGCGCGGATTCGAGGTTGGCCCGCGCCGTCGGAAGCGACTTGAAAGCCAAGCTTTCCCTCTCGACCTATGCTGCGGCGATTGGGCTTGCCTTCGTTCAATCATGGATCGCGATCGCGCTCTATATCGCCGTTGCGCTCCTCTGGTTTGTGCCCGACCGGCGGATTGAAAAGATCATCTAGGCCTGTCAGGCGTGGCGCGAAGTCCCCGTCTAAAGCCGGCAGGTCTTCTAGCCGCGGTAAATTGCCCTATATTTGCCTCGGCTACGGCTGTCACGGGTAACCGGGCTGGCATAGATTTCTCGGAGGCTGACGTGGTGTCGCGCGCAGGAGATCTCGAGGCATGGCCGGATCTCCCCTATGAGGTCTGGCGAGAGACCTGTGCGACGCTTCAGTTGTGGACCCAGATCGTTGGCAAAATTCGGCTGTCGCTGACTCCGTGGCTCAATCACTCCTGGCACGTCACGCTTTACCTGACGGCACGCGGGCTTACGACCTCGCCGATTCCTTTCGGCGAACGCATTTTTCAGATCGACTTCGATTTCATCGAACATTTGCTTCGTGTCGAGGTGAGCGACGGAGCGCAGCGGCAAATACCCCTCCGGGCGCAGCCGGTCGCGGATTTTTACGCGGCTGTGATGGTTGCTTTGTCCGACCTTGGAATAAGGGTGAAAATCAACGAGCGGCCCAATGAGGTGCCAGATCCAATTCGGTTTAGCGAAGACCGGGTGCATGCTGCTTACGATCTTGAATATGCGCATCGCTTCTGGAGGGTCCTTTTGCAGGCCGATCGCCTGTTCAAGCTTTTCCGCACCGGCTTCATCGGCAAATGCAGCCCCGTGCATTTCTTCTGGGGCAGTTTCGATCTGGCGGTGACACGCTTTTCCGGCCGCCGCGCGCCTCTTCATCCGGGCGGCGTTCCCAATCTTCCGGATCAGCTCGTGTGCGAGGCCTATTCCCATGAGGTGAGCAGCGCAGGTTTCTGGCCGGGCGGCGGGGTCATCGAATACCCGGCGTTTTATTCCTATGCTTATCCAGAACCTGCAGGCTTCCACGCGGCCGCCGTCCAGCCGAAGGCCGCATTCTACAGCGAGGCGCTGCGAGAGTTCATCCTGCCCTACGATGCAGTGCGAACCGCCAAATCGCCAGATGAGACGCTCCTCGAATTTTTGCAAAGCACCTACGAGGCGGCTGCCAGTGCCGGCAATTGGGACCGGGCGGCGCTCGAATGTCCTCTGGGACGAGCAGGCGTCCCGCGCGTGGTTTCATAGATCTGGCGGGGCATCGCGCGCAGAAATTATGAGATTTGAGCCAGAACTCGGAATACGCCTATGACTATGGCTTTCGGCGGGGTTCAATAGCGCGCCAATGCGCTGGGGCATTGGGGTTCAGGTGACGCCGGAGTCGGGAGAGTAGATGGCCGGGAACGAGAGTGCTGAATTATGTTCCCCCGCCAGCGAGGCGGAATGGCAAAGCCTTGTTGAGCGCGCGCTTGACGGAAGGCCCTTTGAAAGCCTGATCTCGGCGACGTTCGAGGGGCTGAACATCGCGCCGCTCTATCAACGCCCAGCCTCTGAAGCGGGCCACGCGCGACGCCAAAAGCCGGGCGCGTGGACAATCTCGCAACGCATGGATCATCCCGACATCGACACCGCCAATCAAATGGCCCGCGCGGACCTCATTGGCGGCGCCGATGCGCTCACGCTGACTGTTTCAGAAGCAATTTCCGCACGCGGTTTTGGGCTGAAAATCGAAGGAGTGCGCGACCTCGATGCCGCGCTTGCCGGAATTGATCTCGATCGCACCGCGCTTCGCCTCGATGCGGGCGAGCGGGCGCTGGAACTCGCGGCTTCCTTTCGCTCGATCGCGCGAGACCGCCGTTTGACCTCGGCCGCGCTCGATGTGGATTTCGGCCGTGACCCTATGGGACATCTCGCGCGCTCCGGCCGCTTGCCCGCCGATCCCGCGCGGGGTTTGCGCGAGACCCATGCGCTGTTGCGCGGCACTGGTTTTGCCCGGCATCTGCTTCTCGCCGATGGGCGGCCCTATCACGAGGCGGGCGCGGGGGAAGCCCAGGAACTCGCCTGCGTGATCGCCACGGGAGTCGCATATTTGCGGATGCTCGAAGCAGAGGGTCTTTCGCTCGAAGACGCACGCGACGAAATCGCTTTTTTGCTCGTGGCCGACGCGAATGAATTGTTGAGCCTTGCCAAATTCCGCGCCTTGCGGCGTCTCTGGGCGCGCGTTGAGTCCGCCTGTGGTCTTGCCCCAAAACCACTCCGCCTGCATGCGGAGACCGCTTTCCGGATGATGACCCGCTACGATCCTTGGGTGAATATCTTGCGCGCCACCATGGGCGCCTTTTGCGCGGGCGTTGGCGGCGCCGATGCGGTGACTGTCCTGCCTTTCACTTTGGCGCTCGGCCTGCCCGATGATTTCGCGCGGCGCATCGCCCGCAACACGCAGCTGATTCTCATCCATGAGTCGAACCTCGCAAGGGTCGCCGATCCCACCGCCGGTGCCGGGAGTTTTGAAGCGCTGACGGATGCGCTTTGCGTACGCGCGTGGAGTTTGTTTCAAGGTTTCGAGGCACAGGGCGGGATGCTCAAGAGTCTGCAAGCCGGCGTGCCGCAGCGGGAGATTGCCGCGGCTGCGGCGGCAAGGCAGGAGGCCATCGCGCATCAGACCCTTGCGATCACTGGGACGAGCGCGTTTCCATCCCTCGCTGAAGCGCCGGTCCATGTGCTCGCACCGTCTCCAATGGGGACCAATGTAGAACCGGCGGCGCAAGAGTACGTTGCGCTGCCTTCACGGCGCGACGCGGAGCCTTACGAAAAATTGCGCGCGGCTGCGGACGAGCAATTCCGTACAACCGGGGAGCGGCCGAAAATTTTTCTCGCTAACCTTGGGGAAACCCAGGGCTTTACCGCGGCTGCTACTTTCCCCACGAATTTTTTCGGAGCGGCGGGCATCGAGGCTATCAGCAATGATGGGCCCGGAACTCCGCTGGCGGCGGCGGAGTCTTTCCGTGCTTCCGGCTGCAAAATAGTCTGTATTTGCGCGCCGCGAGCGGTTTCGACGCAGCATTTGATCGAATTCGCCGCGCGACTCCGTGACGCAGAGGCGGCACGCATTTACCTCGTGGGACGCGAGCCATGGGAAGCTACAATGGCTATGCTAGAGATTAAGGTTAACGAATTGATTTGCAGGCACCGCAGTGCTCTGGCTATTCTGCAAGAATTGGCGGCATTGGCGGGAATAATTAAGCTAGAAGAACAGAGGCCTAAAAGAGAGACTACCAAATGACTCCGGCAGGAAATTCACGTCTCTTCGCCGCCGTTCTCATGGGAGCGGCCTCGGCAACCGCCGCGAATGCGGAGGTTGCATTGGCGGCAACGCAAAATCCCGACGGGATCTATGCCGTCGACATCACGACACGGCAAGGCGATTGCGACAAAACCTACCGTTGGATGATTTCCGTGTCCGGCGGCCGCGTCAGCTCGGCTGGGGATTCGCCGATGCAAGCCTCCGGCAAGATCAACGGGGGCGGCACCGTGGACTTGGCGTTCCAGCGCTTCGGCCAGGTCGCCACGGTGACCGGAAGGCTCATGAGGGGTTCTGGCTCGGGCACCTGGTCCTCGCCGACCATGCAATGCGCCGGTTCGTGGCGGGCACTCCGGCAAGGCTAGCCGCACCACCAAGCGCGGATTTCGCGGCAATGATGGCCTTGTAAGGCGCGGCAGACTATAGTCTGCCTATCCCTCGCGCGATCCCGCCGGGGCCGGGAGGCTTTGCCCCGTGAGCCGCGTTCCCGATTTTTCCAAGCTGCCGTTTGACCGGACGCCGGTCCAGTCCGGGGATGACAGCGGCCAGCCCTGGTTGACGCCCGAAGGCATAAGCGTCGCGCCGGTTTATCACGCAACGGATCTGCAAGGGCTCGATTTCCTCGATGGCTTTCCCGGCATCGCGCCTTTTCTGCGCGGGCCTTATGCCGCCATGTATGCGGCGCGGCCTTGGACCATCCGCCAATACGCAGGTTTCTCCAGCGCCGAGGAGTCGAATGAATTTTACCGGCGCAATCTCGCCGCCGGGCAAAAAGGTCTCTCAGTCGCTTTCGATCTCGCCACCCATCGCGGTTATGATTCGGACCATCCGCGCGTCGCCGCCGATGTCGGCATGGCCGGGGTCGCGATCGATTCCATCGACGACATGCGGGCGCTGTTTTCCGGAATTCCACTCGGCGAAATATCGGTGTCGATGACGATGAGCGGCGCGGTGCTGCCGGTGCTCGCGCTCTATATCGTGGCAGCTGAAGAGCAAGGCGTGCGGCCGGAAAGCCTCGCTGGCACGATCCAGAATGATATTCTCAAGGAATTCATGGTGCGCAACACCTATATCTACCCGCCCGGCCCATCGCTGCGCATCGTTTCCGATATTCTTAGCTGGACCTCGCGGCATATGCCGAAATTCAACGCGATTTCGATCTCCGGCTATCACATGCAGGAGGCGGGCGCGACCGCCGATCTCGAACTTGGATATACGCTCGCGGACGGGCTCGAATATGTGCGCGCCGGGCTCAAGGCCGGCCTCGACATCGATCGCTTCGCGCCACGACTCTCGTTTTTCTTTGGCGTCTCCATGAATTTCTTCATGGAGGTTGCGAAGCTGCGCGCCGCCCGCCTCCTCTGGGCGAGGCTCATGAAAACTTTTCATCCGCGATCGGACAAATCGCTGGTGCTCCGCACCCATGCGCAGACCTCCGGCTGGTCGCTCGCCGCGCGCGATGTTTTCAACAATATCATGCGCACGGAAATCGAGGCGATGGCGGCAGCGCTTGGCCAAACGCAATCTTTGCATACAAACGCGCTCGACGAAGCGCTGGCGCTGCCAACTGATTTTTCGGCGCGCATCGCGCGCAACACGCAGCTCTTTTTGCAACAGGAAAGCGGCACCGCGCGCGTCATCGACTCCTGGGGCGGCTCATACTATGTCGAACATCTCACCGGCGCGCTCGCTGAATTGGCAATGGCTCATATCGCAGAGATCGAAACCGCCGGCGGGATGGCGAAGGCCATCGAAGCCGGCATCCCCAAACGGCGCATCGAAGAGGCGGCAACCAAGACACAGGCGCGGATCGACAGCGGCATGCAAACAGTGATCGGGGTGAACAAGTTCAAACCGGAGACCGAAGACGATATCAAAATTTTGAGGGTCGATACGGGCGCGGTGCGGGCGCGGCAGATCGCCAAGCTCGAACACCTGAAAGCCACGCGCGATGCCGCGCATGTGCAGGCCACGCTCTATGCCTTGACCAAGGGTGCGCGCGAAAATGCCAATCTTTTGGAACTCGCAGTCGAGGCCGCGCGGGCCAAGGCGACCGTCGGCGAAATATCTTTCGCGCTCGAAAAGCTGTTTGGGCGGTATGAAGCGGGAATTGCGACGGTGTCCGGCGTCTATGCGAAAGAAGCGGGGCCGGGATCACAAGCTATCCTGCACGTCAAAGGTTTGGTGGAGGCCTTCCGGGAGAATGACGGGCGGCGGCCAAAAATTCTTGTCGCGAAAATCGGCCAGGACGGGCATGATCGCGGTCAGAAGGTGATCGCTTCCGCGCTCGGGGACCTTGGTTTCGAGGTCATCGCCGGGCCGCTCTTCGCCACGCCCGGGGAGGCCGCGCGACAGGCGATCGCAAACAATGTCCACATCATCGGCGTCTCGTCGCTCGCCGCGGGGCATCTGACCTTCATGCCGCGATTGCGCGCGGCGCTTTCGCGAGAAGGCCGCCCGGACATCATGATTGCGATCGGCGGCGTCATTCCGCCGCAAGATTTCGACGCGCTGCGGGACGCCGGGGTCGCCGCGATTTTTCCGCCCGGCACGGTCATTCCGGAAGCGGCCGCGCATCTGATCGAGCTATTGAACGATCATCTCGGCTACCGGCAGAAGGCGGTGGCGGAATAATGCACGGCATCTCATCGCTGGCTTTGCCTTGCATTAAGAGCCGGATAGAGACAAGATAAGGTTAAATTCGGAAGCGTTTTCAGAAAAGTCCGGCGGAACTGGCTCGCGAACAACAAGAGATCTCGATCTCTCCTTGTCATGCCGGTCATGCGTGATGCTTTCGATGATGAAGGGAGGGACGATCATGGCCAATTGTAGCGCCGGCCCTAGACTAGATGCAGAATATCGTGCCCCGGCGGATGCGGTTGCGTCTATGTGTATGAGGAAGATGCTTGCACCTGCGAACGCTTTGATGGGGAATCAACATCGTCCGGTCTGCAACTCGGTCTTGGGAGCAAAATCAACGTTTCGGTGGATGGACTTCCGCTCGCCCAAGTCGCCGCTCAGTTCGATCGGCTCCTTATGCACGACGTTCTCTTGCCAGCCGCTCGTTCGAAGGAACTCGTGCATCTTTCCTTGGAGAAAGTCACTTTCTCCGCGGCTCTCAAATCCCTCGGCCTCAGCACACGTAAACCGTTGATCCCAACGCCGCCGAAGAGCCCGAAGCGATCGGGTTCCACGTGAGCCGTGTCATTTTTTCCGGCGTCGAAACCAATGCTCGATCCAAGGCATGATGGCTATGGCAACCCACCAGCTGAGGTCGTAACGGCCCGTGACAAGAATAAAAATGACGCCGCAAACCGTCAAAGCGAGGCTGATGCTGATGATGCCTCTGCGGCTCTTGATGAAATCGATGATGGCTCTGTCAATAGGGCTCATGGCCAAGCTCTCATGGGTTAAAGACCGGCCAAAAGCCGGGAAAGCTCCGCGCGCACCTCGGGCGGATCGCGCAGAAGATAGCGCGCATGCGTGGCGGCCCCGGCAGGCCCGGCGCGCACCGAAATCCCGCCTTGTCTGTTGACGAACAAAAACCCGCTTTCATCCGTCAAATCGTCGCCGATGAAGACCGGCATGCGGCCGGCAAAAGGCGGGTTCGCAAGCAAGGTGGCGATGCCGCTCCCCTTATCGTGATGCGCTTGCTTGAGTTCGGCAACCATTTTGCCTGGCTGCATGGCAAGACCGTTGTTTTGCGCGAGCTTGGCCAAGAATTCGAGGACTTCGCCGGCGAGCTCCGGTGTTTGCCGGAAATGGACCGCGAGCGCCGCGCCTTTGTCCTCCAGTCTTAAGCCTGGATGGGCAGCAATAAATCTGGCGAGAGGCAGCCGCACCGCCTCCATCGCGCCCGCTGGCGGAGCGAGGCGCGCGCCGTCGGGAAACCTTATTTCCGCGCCGTGCAGGCCCACCGCTGGAAACATAGGCGGCGTGAAAATGCGATCGAGATCGTCAATCTTCCGTCCGCTGACAAGGCCAAGCGCGCCACCCGTGGCAGCCGCGAGTTCCGTGAGCAGCGCGCGTAAAACTTCATCCGCGGCGACATCCTCGGGGCGCGGCTTAATCTCAAGCAGCGTGCCATCGACATCGAGGAAATAAGCGGAGACGGACAGCGGCGCGAGTTTTGTCAGCTCGCCCGCCTTCAAAGCAAGAGGCCTGCTGGCCAAAACCTACCAAACTCCCGAGTTGGGCATCGAAGCCCAAGGCTCGCGCTTCGGCAATGGCGAGCCCTTTTGCAAAAGTTCGATCGAAATATTGTCCGGCGACCGGATGAAAGCCATATGGCCGTCGCGTGGAGGGCGGTTGATGGTGACGCCCGCCTTCATGAGCTTGTCACATGCCGCGTAAATATCCTCGACAGCATAGGCCAAATGGCCAAAATTGCGGCCGCCCGTATAAACCTCCTTGTCCCAATTATAGGTCAGCTCGACGAGGGGCGCTTTCGATTCCCTGGCGCGATCGACATCCCCCGGCGCGGCTAGAAAGACCAAGGTATAACGGCCCGCCTCGTTGTCGACTCGCCGCGTCTCGACGAGGCCAAGCTTATTGGTGTAAAAATCGAGCGATTGCGGAAGATCCGTGACGCGGACCATCGTGTGCAGATATTCCATGATCCTATCCCATTTTGCGGCCTGGCATGCAGCTTGATATTCGCGCTGGCCCGCGCGGCGCCGGATGGTGGAACAACCGTGAGCTAAAGGCGCGCTTTTCCGATACTATAGCACGAAACACCGGTCTTGCCGCTCCTCACGAGGGTCTGATAGATTCTTCGCCGGAGCGATTGGGCCTGATGCGCGGACGCAAGCGGCGTCGGAACGGGGAAAGTCGATGAACGAAGCCCACCGGCTCAAGGAAAGGGCGGCGCTTGCCTCGATCGTGGTGAGCACGCTGATGACGGCGGCGAAATTCGCCGCCGGTCTCGCCTCGGGCTCCTTAGCGGTTCTCTCCGAGGCTGGCCATAACCTCGCCGATGTGGCGGCGACAATCCTCACCTATGTCGCGATACGGATCGCCAACAAACCGGCCGACGAGGAGCATCAATTCGGTCATGCCAAGGTGGAAGCCCTGGCGGCCCTCGTCGAAACCGGGTTCCTGTTCGCCCTAGCCGCTTTTATTTTGATCGAGGCGTTCTCGCGGCTCGCGAGCCACCTCACCAG
>VDMG01000217.1:0-25394 GCA_006514895.1 Beijerinckiaceae bacterium | reverse complement strand
GGAGCCACGACACCAGTATTGATCCCAAGCCCATCGTCTTCGCGGTTTTGATCGTCTCGATGATCGTGGATTTCGCGCGCTGGCTTTCGTTGAAGCGGATCGCCGCGGCAACGAAAAGCGAGGCGCTCGCTGCCGACTCAATGCATTTTTCAAGCGATATCGTTGCTTCTGGCCTGGCGCTCTGCGGCATCACTGCTGCTTTTTACGGTTATCCGGAAGGCGATGCGCTGGCGGCGCTGGGGCTTGCCCTTTTCATCGGGGTGGCGGGCCTCAAGATCGGCCGCCGCACCGTCAATACGCTCGTCGATACGGCGCCGAAAGGCCTCACCTCGCAAATCCGGTCGATCGCGCAATCCGTTCCGGGCGTGATCGCGGTCGAGGCTCTCCGGCTGCGGCCGGCCGGAGCGGAGGTCTTTGGTGATATCGCGATCACGGTATCGCGCACCTTGCCGCTCGAAAATGCCGCCGCGATCGAGGCGAATGTCGCGGCGGCCATCGCAGCCGGCCATCCCGAAGTTGCTTTGACGGTTACCGCGCGGCCGACCGCGCTGGATGACGAAACGATTCTCGAACGTGTTCTTCTGATCGCGGCCAAGCGCCATGTTCCGGTTCATCACGTCACCCTGCAGGAAATCGATGGGCGGACGTCGATCAGTTTTGACGTCGAACTCGATGGCCGCATGGCACATGGCAATGCGCATGAGATCGCCAGCGGACTGGAGATGGAGATCGGTCGCGAACTCGGTTCGGATATTGAAGTCGAGAGCCACATCGAACCCCTGGAGCCTCGCCAATTGAAGGGTCACCCCGTGCCTGAGGAAATCCGCGCGGAAGTCGCTCTTGTCCTCGCGGAAATGTCCACAAACGGACCAATCCGCGATGTGCATAGCGTCCGGGTGAGAAAAACGCCGGACGGCTTGGTCGTCAATTATCATTGCCGGGTTAGCCCCTACCTTAGTGTCGGAGAGGTGCATGACTATGTCGACGCTCTCGACCACAAAATGCGCGGCGCCTTCCCTGGCATCGTCAGAATCGTCGGCCACGCCGAGCCTTTGCGCACATGAGCGAAAATTTCGACATCCCGGCTTCGGCCCCGCCCTTTGCCATGCTCGCTGGCTTGCTGCGGGCGCGCCGCTTCGCGGGTTTGTTCTGGTGCCAGTTTTTTTCCGTCTTCAACGACAACTTCGTGCGCAACATGCTCGCCATGCTGATCCTTTTCAGGCTCGGCGAAAGCGGGGCAGGGCCGCTGATCACGCTCGCGGTTGGCATTTTCATGGCGCCGTCGCTGCTCCTCTCCGGGCTTGGCGGCGAAATGGCGGACGCACATGACAAGGCATGGCTCGCGCGGCGTCTCAAATTCGCGGAGATATTGGTCCAGATGATTGCCGCCGAGGGCCTGTTTCTATCGTCATTGCCGCTGCTTTATACGGCTTTGTTTGGGCTCGGCGTCATCTCGGCTTTGTTCGGCCCGGTCAAATATGGCATCCTCCCCGACCTCCTCGCCAAACATGAACTCATGGCGGGCAACGCTCTCGTCGAAGCCGCGACTTTCGTCGCGATCTTTCTGGGGCTTATCGCGGGCGGCCTGTCCGCGAAAGGACGCGCGCCGGAAGGAACCGTCCTTCAACTGATGGCCATTGCGGCTGCCTGTTTCGCGGCCAGTCTTTTTATTCCTTCGGTCGAACGCGCGGCGCCCGGACTTCGCGCGAACCCTAATGTTCTCGCATCCACCTTCGCCCTCGTTCGCGAAGTGGCGGAAGATGCAACGCTTTGGGCAAGGACTTTGGCGGTCTCCTGGTTTTGGATGAGCGGCGCCGTCGCCCTCTCGCTGGTGCCGGTCGTCGTCCGCAACAAAACGGGCGGCGGCATCGAGGTCGAGACGGCGGTGAGCGCGTTGTTCGCGCTCGGCATCGGGATCGGCTCGATCGCAGCGGCGGTGATCGCGCATGGGCGTATTTATTTGAAGCCGGTTCCTTTCGCCGCGCTCGGCATGGCAGCTCTTCTGATCGATCTTGGCGCCGCGACATTTTTCCTGCCTGTGGCAACCGTGGAAGTGGGGCTCGCCGAATTCTTTCGCTCCGCCGCAGGTATCCGCATCGGCTTCGATGTCGCCGGGCTTGCCTGCGCGGGCGGGCTTTTCGTCGTGCCGCTCTTCACCGCGATCCAGGCTGATGCGGCTACGGACCGCCGTGCGAGAATCGTTGGCGGCGTGAATATCCTCAACGCCGCTTTCATTGTCTTGGGGGTGCTCGCGACCGCCATGCTGCAAAGCCGGATTGCCGGCGTGACCGAGCCGGTGCTCCTCGCCGCTCTTGGCGTGGTGAACTTAGGTGCTGCTTTTTATGTGCGGAAACCTGTTGTGCGCGGGGCGACATGATGGACTTGCGGCGGGGCGCGGAAAATCCGGCTGCGGGTCAGCTTCGGAATCGCAGGTGACCTTAAGACCATGATCGCCTCAGCTCGATTTGCTCATGGCCGCCGCGTCCCGATTGGATCATGCTTTAACAAATACGCTCTAACAAATATGAACAAACATATTTCCCAAAATATGCGACATATGATCTCATTACTCTTTTGGCGTAACGCTGTCTATTGGATTTCGGGGGGCGCCGACTTCCTCCCGCCGTCACTTAGTTTCCGCCATAGCTCGCTTTCATGCCAAATAAATCGTTTTCCGACAAGAATGCGACATCCGGCAATCGGGCGCTACCGCTCCGATATTCAAGGATTACGAGCGATCGCTGTTGTATCCGTTGTGCTTTATCATTCCAGCAAGGCAGCTCTTCCAGGTGGATATATTGGTGTAGATGTTGTTTTTGTTATTTCAGGATACCTTATCTCCAAAATAATTATTAATGAGAATGAAAAAGGTGTATTTTCTATATCGCAATTTTACAGGCGCCCTGTAAGACGAATTTTTACGGCGCTTTATGTTATGTTGTTCTGTGTATTGTTGGCTGTATTTTTCTTTCTTTCACAGGATGGCTATAAAGAACTTTCCAGAACTGCGATATCGACAATATTTCTCGTATCTAATTTCTACTTTATGTTTAATTCTGGGTATTTCGCTGGGAGTCCGAACTAAAACCGCTGCTTCATACATGGTCTCTTGCTGTTGTGGCACTGGCCATTTTTGGCGTTCGCGCGAAATTGGTACGGTGCCGATTTGACCTTTGTACAGGTCACGGCCGTCAATGGTTTGGCACTTTTCGCCTCGGTCCTTTCGTGGCGTTATGTTGAGCAGCCGTTGCTCGATCACACGGTCAATAGCCTCCCATTTCTCAAACTTGGCACGGCGGCCATGATAACCGGCTGTGGTTTAGCGGCAGTAATTTTTGTTGGACAGGGTCTGCCAGGCCGCTTTCCGTCTCGCGCACTGCAGCTTTTTGCCGCCTCAAATGATTTCAATCCCGAGCGGCATAAGTGCCATAGTGATGACGGCAACAAGATTTCCTATAAGGAAAACTGCACTTTCCGGGAGTGGCGCCGGACACGGCGGTTTGGGGCGATAGTCATGGTGCTGAATTGGCCGCCGCTCTTGGGACGTTTTGAAGGAGAGGGGCGCAGCGTCATGGAGATCACCTCCTCGGCGTGTCCGCCCACTTTAGATTATATCAGCGACATTCGAAAAAGCTTTCGCTATCACAACGATGAAAGGAAATAATTATCGTCTATCCAATCCCGATAATTGATTTTGATCCCCCCTCTAGACTTGGGATTGCCAGTTATTTCGGACAAAAACTTGATAGCCTTGGTATATCGTTAAATAAGTATTATGAGAAAATTCTTATTTTCATTTAACAAATAGATTAACATATTTTATATAAGCGCGTTAGAACAATAAGGCTAGATAGTATATTTTGTGATAAAATGATATGTCATGCATATCGATATGATGCTGGTGTTTTGTACTTTAATTATTCGCATCTGAGCATTGCCGGAGCAAAAATGCTCGTTAAATTTATTCCCTGAGACAGGTTCAAAGATCAGGAATAGCGCTGAATAACGCACCGCCTGATCCTTTCCAAAAAGCCGGCACGATTTGGGATCATACGCCGCGAAAAACTCACAGCGTTTCGCGCAAAAATGTCCCGAAGGCGCGGGGGCCGTCGCCCACCGGCATTTTCGCCGTCACCGCGAGCGTCTCCGCATCGATCGCCCAGACTTCGTTCGAGAACCAATTGACGACATAAACGCTGTTGCCGTCGGCGCTGGTTTCGATCCCCTCGGGATAGTCGCCGACGGAAATCCGCTTCACGGGTTTGAGCGTCGCGAGATCGAAGACCGAGACCGTGCCGCCATATTGGTCGGTCGAAAAGCCGCGTCCTTTCGCAAGGGCGACGGCATAGGGCCGCTTGCCGGTCGCCACGCTACCGAGGAGCGTTTCGGCCTTGAGATCGACGACGGATATCGTATTGCTTTCGACATTCGCGGCATAGGCACGCTCGCCCCGCGGATCGACGGTCACGCCAAACGGATGCGCTCCGACCTTGACGGTACCCTTGCGGGTGAAGGTCTTGGCATCGATAATCGAAATTTGATCGTCGTCGCGATCGGCCGTAACGATCAGCGTCCCGTCGGGCGTCAAGGCGACGCCGGACGGGGATGCGCCAACCTCGATACTCGCGACGATGGCCCCCGCCTTGAGATCGATCTTATAAAGGCGCGGCTGATAGAACCCGGCGACATAAATAAAGCCGCCCGCCGGATCGGCGGCGATCCCAAGCGGCGTGTCCGGGATCGCGATTTGTGCCACGATCTTGCGCGACGCGGTGTCGATCACCGAGACATGCTTGCCCTCGGTGCTCGTGACGTAGGCCGTGCGCCCATCGGCCATGGCGATCCCGGCGGGCTTGCCGGACACCGGAATCCGCGCCACGACATGCTTCAAGCCGAGATCGAGCACGCTGACCTCGTCGCCGCTTTGATCGGTGATGAAGGCTTCGGCTCCGACCGCCGGCCCGCAACCAAGAACGACCGCGCAGAGCCAGGTAAAGCAAGCTTTCGCTTGGGCGCCAATCATTTGGACGCCTCGAACTTTTTCTTCAGATTGTCGAGGCCTTTGCGGTACAAGGCGGTAACCGCCTTAATGGCGGCATCGTCGTTCAACTCCGGCGGCGGATCATTGTTTGGGTAGCCGCGATAAAAGGCGCCGCGCCATTCGACTGTGCTCTTGCCACCTTCCGCCGGAAGCACGGTGATGGTCGAGGAATAATTGTTAACCGGCAAAACCTTCACGTCGACCTTGTCGATGCGATAGGAATAGCTCATCGCACCCGCGTCATATTTGTAGAGGCTTTCGTCGATCGTCGCGCCGCCATCAAGGGTGAGCTGACGTGTGGCGACATCCGGCTCATTGCCGCCTTCACCTGTGGTCTTGGCGACGCCAGGCAGCCAGCTCATATCGTGAAAATCCACGATCGCTGCCCAAACCTTTGCGGGAGGCGCGTCGATCTCGATCGTCTCGGTGATTTTCTGCCGCGACGGCCCGTGCGCCCATCCCGCTTGCGGCAGCGCCAAGGCGGCGAAGGCGATCACGATGAGCAAAGACTTTTCGATTCTTCCAGCCAAACCTATATTTTCCTTGTTTTGCCGGGTCCATTCTCGGATGTTCGCACTCGCTGCGGCGCGGCGAAAATTCGACAAAGGAGCCCATCGCGCGCGGACATGCCAATTTGCGCCTCACGGGCTTGACCCTATGATCGCCGCGATCGTTTCATATAAGAATTTTCCCTTGCCGCCCTATCCTAGAGGTTTTTATGCGCACCGATATCGCCGAACCCGTTCGCCTGAAAGACTACAGGGTTCCAGATTATTTGATCGACAAGGTCGATCTCGATGTCAAGCTTCACCCGGCGGCGACACGCGTAAAGGCCCGGCTCACCGCGCGCCCGAACCCGCAAGGCCGTCGCCAAGCTCCCCTTATCCTCGACGGCGACGGGCTCGCCGCGAAAAGGATCGCGCTCGATGGCCGGGAGTTCGATTTATCCGAGGCGAAGGCATGGAATGGTTTTGTGACGCCGGACCAATTCACCTTAAGCGCGCCGCCGCAACACGCCTTCGTCCTCGAGATCGAAACCGAAATCGATGCCGCCGCCAATACGCGACTGATGGGGCTCTACCGCTCCGGCTCCGTCTACTGCACCCAATGCGAGGCGGAAGGCTTTCGCCGCATTACCTATTTTCTCGACCGTCCCGATGTGCTGAGTGTTTATACGGTAAGGCTGGAAGCGGAGTTTTCCGAGGCAACTCTCCTGCTCTCCAACGGCAACAAGATCGCGGGCGGCAAAATCGAAGGAACGACGCGCCATTTCGCTGTCTGGCACGATCCTTTTCCAAAGCCCTGCTATCTGTTTGCGCTGGTCGGCGGCGATCTTGGCGCGATTTTTGATGAATTCACGACGAAATCCGGCCGCAAGGTCGCGCTCGGCATTTATGTCGAACATGGCAAGGAACCCTATGCCGCCTATGCGATGGATGCCTTGAAACGCGCGATGGCCTGGGACGAAAAGGTCTTTGGGCGGGAATATGATCTCGACGTTTTCAACATCGTGGCGGTCTCCGACTTCAACATGGGCGCGATGGAGAATAAGGGGCTGAACATCTTCAACGACAAATATGTTCTCGCCTCGCCTTCGACCGCGACCGACACGGATTATGCGAACATCGAGGCGGTGATCGCGCATGAATATTTTCACAACTGGACCGGCAACCGGATCACCTGCCGCGACTGGTTTCAGCTGTGTCTCAAGGAGGGCCTGACCGTCTTCCGCGACCATGCGTTTTCCGCCGACATGCGCTCCGCCCCGGTGCGCCGGATCGGCGATGTGCGCACCTTGCGCGCCCAGCAATTCGTCGAGGACGCAGGCCCGCTCGCGCATAACGTCCGGCCGGATACTTATCTTGAAATCAATAATTTCTACACCGCCACGATCTATGAAAAAGGCGCCGAAATCATCCGCATGCTGAAAGTGCTCATTGGCGATGACGCTTTCCGCAAGGGCATGGATCTTTATTTCGACCGTTACGATGGAACGGCGGCGACGATTGAGGATTTCATTGCCTGCTTCGCCGAAACGTCAAAGCGCGACTTGACCGGATTTTCGCGCTGGTATCATCAATCTGGCACCCCGCTCGTCGAGGCGGAAGGATGCTATGACGAAGAGGCGAAAACCTTCACGCTCGATTTCGCGCAATCCTGCAAAACCACCCCCGGCCAGGACAAAAAAGAGCCCTTCGTCATTCCGGTCGCGCTCGGTCTCGTCATTCCCGGCCAGGGTGACATCGAACTGCGCACGGGCGGTCAAGATGGCGCCAGCGCGGCCGAGATTTCGCGTGGCGTCATAGAACTTTCGACCGCGCGGCGGCGCGTCACCTTTTGCGGCGTGCCAAGCCGCCCCGTTGCGTCCCTTCTCAGAGGTTTCTCGGCGCCCGTGCGGCTCGATTGCGCGGCAAGCGAGGCCGATCTTATGACGCTCATTTCGGACGACAGCGACGGTTTCAATCGCTGGCAGGCGGCTTCAGCCTACGCCACGCGCCTGCTTCTGCGCTCGGCCGGCCGCATCCGCGCGGGGGACGCGCCACATGAGGACAAGGACTTCAGCGGCAGCCTTCGCATCCTCATCGAAAAAAGCACCGATCCGGCGTTCACCGCGCAGGTGATTACCCTGCCGGGCGAAGCCGACATCGCGCGCGAGATGGGCGAGGGTGTCGATCCGGACGCGATCCATCTCGCCCGCGAGGCTCTGCGCAAGGCGATTGGACACGACCTCAAGGAAACGCTGCTCGCAACCTACAACCGGCTTGCGGACGATGGCTCTTATTCGCCCGATGCGATGGCCGCCGGCCGGCGGGCCCTGCGCAATGCGGCGCTCGATCTTTTCGCCGCGGGGGACAGGGTCCAAGGCGCGCGGCTCGCCACACGCCAGTTTGATACCGCCAACACCATGACGGATGAGATCGCCGCGCTCGGCGTGCTCGCGAATATCCCTGGAGAAGAACGCGAAAACGCGCTCGATGCCTTTTACCGCACCCATGAAGGCGAGCCGCTCGTCATCGACAAATGGTTTGCTTTGCAGGCGGCGATCCCAGAAGCCGGCACGCTCAACCGGGTGAAAGCCCTCATGCAACACAAGGCTTTCTCGTTCACAAACCCGAACCGGTTGCGCTCGCTCGCGGGTTCCTTCGCGGCCCACAATCAAACTCAGTTCAACGCAATAGACGGCAGCGGCTATGATTTCATCGCGGGAATCGTGCTTGAGCTCGATGCGAAAAACCCGCAGGTCGCGGCGCGCCTTCTTTCGGCCTTCAAAAGCTGGCGCACGCTCGAGGCAAAACGCCGGGGCCTTGCCGAACGCGCGCTCCGCCACGTCGCCAGCGCGGTTTCTTTGTCTCCCGATGTGAAGGACATCGCCGGGCGCTCGCTCGCCTGAGCACTGCCGTCATGAAGCTTGAGGATCATCCATGACCGAGACACTCTGGACGGCGGTTGATCATTATATCGATGGCATGCTGGTGCCGGCCGATGCGGCGCTGGATGCCGCGATCGAGACCAGCAACGCGGCCGGACTGCCGCCGATAGCCGTTACGCCGAGTCAGGGAAAGCTGCTGCACCTCCTCGCTCGAATCCAGGGCGCGCGAAACATTCTGGAGATCGGCACGCTCGGCGGCTACAGCACGATCTGGCTTGCGCGGGCGCTGCCCGCAGGCGGCCGCCTCATCACGATCGAGGCTGACCGGAAGTATGCCGAGATCGCGCGTGCCAATATTTTACGCGCGGGCTTGGGCGGCCTCGTGGAGCTGCGGGTGGGGCTCGCTCTGGAGGTGCTGCCACGGGTCGCCGCCGAGGGCGGCGGCGCTTTCGATCTCACCTTCATCGACGCCGACAAGAAAAACATCCCCGCCTATTTCGCGTTTGCGCTCAAATTGTCGAGGCGGGGCAGCGTGATCATCGTCGATAATGTGGTGCGCGACGGGAGGGTCATCGACGCTCTCAGCAGCGATCCCGATATTTTGGGGATACGCCGCTTCAATGACATGCTTGCCGCGGAGCCGCGCGTCAGCGCCACGGCGATCCAAACCGTCGGCGCCAAGGGCCACGACGGTTTTGCGATCGCGCTCGTGACCGGCGACCTTTAGCGTCGCGGTTGCCGCTATCTCCTGCGCCCCGAGCGCCACGGAGGCCATCTTCAGCGTGGCGATCAAATCTGCGTTCATTCTTCATTAATCTCTGGACAAAACAAAAAAGTGAGACTCTGATGGGATCGATTCGGAGAGATGCGGCACATCGCTCCGGTCAGTTTCGAGGGGGCCTGAGATGGCACGCGCTGATGAGGCGCATGCTCCTGCGCGCGTGGGGGCATTGCTGGAACTTGGCTGTACGGCGCGGCAACCCGCCGTTTTACATATTTCCCATCTTGAAATTTGGGTTCGGCGCGCGGTACCGGCCATGGTGGCGCTGTTTGCGGGGGCGCTCGTCGCGATCTCCATTGTCATGACGCGCGACGCGTATGATCGCGCCCTGACCGATGCCTTCACCGACCTCGAATTGGCGGGCGGCGCCATAACCAGCAATCTCAATACCGCTTTTCGGGAGCAGCCCGGAACCGATCTGGCGGCGGCTCTGGCGCAGGCGGTGCCTTCCCGCGCCTTGGCGCGTGGGCAGCAGGTGATCGTGACCAATGCCGAAGGCACCATCGTCGGCGCCGCGCCCGCCCTCTCCGGCTCCACCAGCACGCTCAACGATTTTTTAGGGCCATCGCAACCCTTGACGATTTTCGCTGAAAAGGCGGGTGTCTTGCGCATCGGCCTGGCGGACAGTTCGGAAGCCCTGGCAACCGTGCGCACGCTCGCTCCGCCGTTCGGTCAAGTCGCCATCGTTTATCCCATTGTTGCGATTCTCGCCGAGTGGGAAGCGGCCAGTTTGCGCGCCGCCGTGCTGGTTGTTTGCACGGTTGTTGTCCTGATTGCCCTGGCACTCGCCTATTTCTGGCAGGCGTCGCGCGCCCGCGAGGCCAATCAACTCTGCGAAAGGATGCAGGCCCGGGTCGACACAGCGCTCGGCCGGGGACGCTGCGGCCTCTGGGATTGGGACCTCGCGCGCGGGCGAATCTATTGGTCGGATTCGATGTATGAGATCCTTGGCATGACCGCGGCCGGTCAATTTCTATCCTTCGGCGATATCAATGCGCTGGTTCATCCGCAGGATGGCGATCTCGCGGCGATGGCCGAGATGCTGGCCAGCTCGCAAGCCGATTCGATCGATCATGCATTCCGGATGCAGAATGTGAAAGGCGAGTGGATCTGGTTGCGGGCGCGGGCAGAACTTGTCCGCGAGATGCCTGACGACCCCCCGCACCTCGTTGGCATCGCCGTCGACATCACCGAACAAAAGGCCCTCGCGGAGCGCAGCGCCACGGCCGACTTGCGGCTTCGCGACGCAATCGAGACTGTTTCGGAAGCTTTCGTTCTTTGGGACGCCGACAACCGGCTCGTCATGTGCAATTCCAAGTTCCAAAAATTCCATCATCTGACGAGTGACGCGATCGCCGCCGGAACGCCTTATGCGCAGGTGATGGCAAAAGGAACTCCCCCCGTCATTCAGACTCAAATCGCGCTCGGCGAACGGCCGCTTGCCGGGGCGCGCACCTACGAGGCGCGGCTTGGCGATGGCCGTTGGCTGCAAATCAATGAACGGCGCACCAAGGACGGCGGCTATGTTTCGGTCGGCACCGACATCACCGCGCTCAAACGCCATGAAGAGCAATTGATGGACTCCGAGCGACGGCTCATGGCGACCGTCGCCGACTTGCGCAAATCGCGCCAGACCCTGGAATTGCAGGCGCAGCAGCTCGCCGATCTCGCGGAAAAATATTTGGAGCAAAAGGCCGAAGCCGAGACCGCGAACCGGGCCAAATCCGAATTCCTCGCGAACATGAGCCACGAATTGCGGACCCCGCTCAACCATATCATCGGCTTTGCCGACATGATGTGGGGAGAGAAACTCGGTCCGCTGGGATCGCCGAAATATGCCGAATATTGCAAGGACATAAAGCAAAGTGGCGAACGCTTGCGCGACGTGATCGAGGATGTTCTCGATATGTCGCGCCTCGAATCTGGCCGGTTTATGATTCAGAAGACCGACTTCGAGATCGACGCTGCGGTCAGTGCCGCGGTCGCGGAGATCAAAACGATCGCCACCGAAAAGGAAATCAGCGTTGTCGCCGAAACGCTTCCGGGCAAGAGCGTTCATGCCGACCGCAAGGCGATTGAAAAGATCCTCACGATCCTCTTGCGCAATGCGGTGAAATACACCCCAAATCACGGCCGCGTCAGCGTCCGCGCGCGGATGATCCAAGGTGCTTTGAACATCTATGTAGAAGATACCGGAATGGGCATTCCACCGGCGCCGCTGGCAAGGCTTGGCCGGCCATTCGAACAATTGGGCGGAACACTGAACAATGGCATGAAGGGCTCTGGGCTTGGTCTTGCGATCGCGCGCTCGCTCGTCGATTTGCATGGCGGATCGATACGGATTCGTTCGTCGGTCGGCAATGGGACGATCGTTCTCGTCCATTTGCCCGACCAGCGCGACATGCCGAGCCAAAAGCTGCTTTGGGCGGCGGCCGCCTTGCGCCGGCCCGTGCAGCCGCAAAAATTACGCGCCTCGTCGCGGTGACAAGATCTTATCGAATACACCGCGCACCTCCGCGCGCGTGTCGCCAAGCCGGCTTTCGAGCGCGCTCATGCCTGGCTGCCCCGCCACTCTTGCAAGGCGCCGATTGACTGCTTCATTCGCCCGTCGCGGATTGGTGCCAGGGTCCAAGGTCAGGCGCAGGATTTGTGTCACATCCGTAAAAAGCCGGTACCCATCCATTAAGATGCGCGCGTCTTGGGCATCGAGCACGCCGCGGCTTGCCGCCGTCTCGATCACGGCCAGGGGCGAAACGCAAACGAGGCTTGGCTCGGCGTGGGCGTGCCGGAGCAAAAGATATTGGGCTAAGAATTCGATGTCGATGAGCCCTCCGGCCGCAAGCTTGAGATCCCATGGGTCGCCGTCTCCCTTCGCTGAAGCGATCAAGCGCCGCATTTCGTAAACATCCCGCCCTAACGCATCACTGCGCGGGCGCGTGAGCACGGCGCGGATGGCATCGCTGGTTTGCGCACCGAGCTGCCCATCGCCGGCGATTGGCCGCGCGCGTGTCAAGGCCATATGCTCCCAGGTTTCCGCTTCTTTGGATTGATAATCGGCGAAACTCGAGAATTGGGTCGCGAGCGGTCCCTTGCCGCCGGACGGACGCAACCGCATATCGACGTCATAAAGCCGCCCCCGCCGCGTCGCCACTGTCAGGGCGGAAACAAGCCGCTGCGCCAGCCGCGTATAATATTGCACCGCATGGAGAGGCCGCGAACCAGCGGACTCCGGCCGCGTAGGATCGAAATCATAAATGAGAATAAGATCGAGATCCGAGGCCGCCGTCATTTCGCGCGAGCCAAGCTTGCCAAGCGCCAAAACAGTCAGCCTGCCTCCCGGCACCCGCCCATGCTCGCGGGCGAAGATGCGTTCAACGTGAACAAGCGACGTTTCGACGATGCTTGCCGCCAGGCCAGAATAGGCGAGCGCCGCGTCGGAAGGTTCGATCATTCCGGACCATAGCCGGAGACCAATGGGAAAGAATTCCTCCTGCGCGAAATCGCGCACCGCATCGAGGAATTCCTCCATGTCGAATTTATGGTGCAAGATTTGTCCGGCGCGCTGCCTGAATGCGGCCTCATCGAGAGGCGCCTTGAGGACATTAGGATCGATCGCGGCATCGAGCACATGCGGATGGCTAATAACGGTGCGCGCAAGTCTTGGCGCGCCGCCAAGAATTTCACCGAACAATTCACATATTGGAGGATTGGATTTCAGCACCAAAAAAAGTTCCGCCGCCGCGGGCATGCCGGCGAGCGCGGAATCGAATCCGGCGAGCGCGGCATCGGGATCGCCCGAACGCGCGAAGGCTTGCAAAAGCAAAGGCACCAACTCGGTGAGGATTTCCCGTGCGCGAGCGCCGCGCACGGCGGGACGGCGGCCGAAATGCCAGCCCCGGATCGTCTCGGCGGCCAGGGGCGCGTTCTTGAAGCCCAAACGCAACAAGGTTTCGAGAGTTTCCGGATCGTCGGCGGCGCCTGTAAAAACAAGACTGCCGGCCGCAACATCGAGCCTCGGGGAATGTTCAAACAGCCGCCCATAATGATGCGAGACAAGCCGCAGGCGGTGCGTGACTTCGCTGCAAAAGCGGCTTTTGCGCGTATAACCGCAAAACCGGGCGAAGCGCGAAAGCGCGTCTTGGTCGCGCGGCAGACGCTGGGTTTGCTCGTCGGCGATCATCTGCAACCGGTGCTCTATTTCCCGCAGGAAAAGGTAGGACGCGCGCAAATCCGCGACCGCGTCGCCCGTCACCCAGCCTTCCTTGCCAAGCTCGTCCAGCATGTCGAGGGTGCGCGCCCCCCGCAGGCGAGGCCTCTTGCCGCCGAAAATCAATTGCTGGGTCTGCACGAAAAATTCGATCTCGCGAATGCCGCCGCGCCCGAGTTTCACATCGTGACCGGCGACCGCGATCTCTTCATGTCCGCGCACCGCGTGAATCTGGCGCTTCATCGCGGCGATATCCGCGATCGCGGCATAATCGAAATATTTTCGCCAGATGAAAGGCATGAGATTGGCCAGAAAAGCATCGCCCAGCGCCTTGTCGCCGGCAACCGGGCGCGCCTTGATCAAGGCCGCGCGCTCCCAGTTTTGGCCAAGACTCTCGTAATAGGAGTAGGCGGTGGGCAGCGCGATCGCGACCGCCGTCGAGCCTGGGTCGGGGCGCAATCGCAAATCAACGCGCGCGACATAGCCGTCGGCGGTCCGCTCCTGGAGCAGCCGGACCAGGTCCTTCGTGAGGCGCGCGAAAAGGGTCGCGGGATCCACCGCGCCGGTGAGCGAACCACAAGCGGGATCGAAAAAAACCACGATATCGACGTCGCTCGAATAATTGAGTTCGCGCGCGCCAAGTTTGCCAAGCGCCAGGATCACGAGACTGCAGCCGGTTTCAAGGTCCGCGCTATCGGTCAGCCGCAGCCGGCCGGCGCGGGCGGCATCGCGCAGCACATGACGCAACGCCGCCGAGATGAAGGCATCGGCGGCGCGTGACAACGCCTTGGTCGCCGCGATCACGTCAAAGACGCCACCGAGATCTGCGAGCGCGATAAGAAGGGCGGTCTCTTGCTTTGCGAGCCGCAGCGCGCGCATGATCGCGGCATCGCTTTCGGCCCCGGCGCAGGCTTCGTCGAGTGTGGCAAGGCATGCGTCAAGACACGCTTCCGGAGTCGTCTCGAGACACTGGTTTAGCCGGGCAGCATTCGCCGTCGCGAGACGCCAGAGAAACGGCGAATGACAGGCAAGCGCAAGGAGAAGCGCGCGGACGCTGGACTCGGCGGCGAGGCTTTGCAACTCCGCGCCACTGGGCGTTGCCAGAAACTCCGCGAGGCGGGACTCGGCGCGGCGCGCGTCGGAAAGCCGCGGCGCGGTTGAAATCTGCCGCCAAAGTGGCGGCTCCTTATTGTGTTCGGTGGTGGGAGCACCGTTCATGCCGCCTTATCCGGCTTCGGCGGGGCCAGTGGCGCCTGTGACTCGCGTCGAGCAGACGCCACTGGCAGACGGATGACGACACGCAGCCCCGGTTCGTTGTCCTCCATCCGCAAACTTCCCTTATGGAGACGCGCCACCGCGGCGGCGAGCGACAGGCCAAGGCCAGAGCCGGACCGCGAGCGTGCATTTTCGAGCCGGACGAAACGATCGAGCACACGCGGTCGATCGTTTTCGGCAATCCCCGGACCGTGATCCGCGACAATGAATTCGATAGCGCCGCCACTTCGCCGCGCCGAAAGTTCGACGGCGCCGGCAGCGGCTTGCGGCGGTGCTTGGTCTTGCCCGCGGTCTTGCCTCGCCGTATCCAGGCTGCCGTATTTCAACGCATTGTCGACAAGATTGGCAACAGCCCGGCCGACGAGTTCCCGGCTTCCGTGCACAGTGAGCCCGGTCCCGGCGGAAATTGAAAGCGCGATGCCGCGCTCCTCGGCGGCCGGCTCGTAGAGTTCGCCGACATCCCGCGCGACGGCGCCGGCGTCGAAATCGATCATGCCCTCGCGCCCGGCACCTGCTTCGGCGCGGGCGATGCTCAAAAGAGCGTCGAAGATTTGAATCAAACGGTCGGATTCCTCGAGTGCCTTTTCGAGTGCTCCGCGATAGTCCTCTGGGCTTTTGGCGGTGCGGAGAGCTTGCTCGACGCCGCCGCGCAGACGTGTCAAGGGTGTCTTGAGATCATGCGCGATATTATCGGAAACTTCTTTCAACCCCGCCATCAGAATGGATATCCGTTCGAGCATGGCGTTGAAATTTTCCACGAGCCGGTCGAGTTCGTCGCCGGTGCCGGCCACTTGCAAGCGGCCGGAGAGATCGCCTGCGACGATGGCCCTTGCATTGGCGTTGATTGCATCGACGCGGTTAAGAACGCGCCTTGCAACCCATAGCCCGCCAAGGGTTCCTATCACCACGAGCCAGAAAAGAGAAGTCAGCAGCGCGCTGCCAAGAATGCGGCGCAACCTTTCGCCTTCCTCGATGTCATGCCCGACAAGAAGACGGAAACCGCCATCGAGCACCAAGATGCGGACGAGAGCCCGATGCTTGCCTTCCGTATCGCCAGGTGGCTGATAGGCCATCTCGACCAGACCCGGACGGGCCAAAATGTCGGGCGGCAGGCTCACAATATTACCGGCGATCGGCTCACCGGCGGGCGTTGTGACGAGGTAAAGTCCCGCGCCCGGGCGGCGCGTCCGCCTTAGGATGATCCCGACGAGGCGGCGTATGCCGCCCTGCGCATATTGCTCGGAAAGCCCGGTGATATTGGTCTCGATGGTCTGCGCGATCTGCTCTTCGATCACGTGCTTCATGTTCCAGCCGATCGTGCCGAGAACAAGCCCCGCGCCGATCGCGGAAATCGCCAGATAGGCGAGCGATATTTTGAAGACCGTGGTGCGAAAGAGCTTACCGAGAGCCATCGCGTATCATGTATCCGGCGCCGCGTATCGTCTGGAGTAGCGGCGGATCGAAGCCCTTGTCGATTTTGGCGCGCAGCCGCGAAATATGCACGTCAATGACATTGGTCTGTGGATCGAAATGATAATCCCACACGTTTTCAAGCAGCATCGTTCGCGTGACGACTTGCCCCGCATGCTTCATCAAATATTCGAGCAAGCGGAATTCCCGCGGTTGCAACGGAATGTCCTTGCCATCACGGGTGAGTTTGTGAGCGAGACGGTCAAGTTCAAGGCCATTCACCCGATAGACGGTGTCCTCGCCAAGACCCGGCCGGTTTCGCCGCGCGAGCACCTCGATTCTCGCCAGAAGCTCTGAAAAAGCGTAGGGCTTGGCGAGATAATCGTCGCCCCCCGCGCGCAACCCCTTGACGCGATCATCGACCTGTCCAAGCGCAGAAAGGATCAGCGCGGGTGTCTGGACTTTCTGGGCGCGCAAGCCGCCGATGAGCGAGATGCCGTCGAGTTTCGGCAACATCCGGTCGACAATGAGAACATCATAGGTTTCGTCGCGGGCACGGGCATAACCCTCGAGGCCGTCGCCGACATGATCGGCGACGTGACCGGCCTCGCGAAACGCCTTGACCATATAATTGGCGGCTTCGGAATCGTCTTCGACGATGAGGATTCGCATTTGCGACATATAGCTCATTCCAGCGCAAAAAAGCAGCAGGCCGGAAGTTGCCTTCCGGCCTGAGCCTCCTGTGCCGGTGCCGCGACGGGGGGCGGGGCACCGGTTAACAAAAGCCTCGGGGGACGTGAGGCTCAGGAAGCCGGAGTGACCGCGATCGCGACGAAATGGGTGCCTTCGGCTCCCTGGACCCGCAAAAGAACGGCCTTGCGATTATCTTTTTTGGCCTCGGCGAGCGCCGCCTTGATGTCGGCCGGCTGGTTGACGGCCCGCCCGCCCGCCTCAAGAATAACGTCACCGACCTGCAAGCCCTTCTGCGCGCCCACGCCATCGGGATCCATATCGGACACCACCACGCCATGGCTTCCCGCGCCCTGGACGCTGGAAGCGGGGGCAAGTGTGAGGCCTAGGCTGCTAAGCTCGTTCTTGTCCTGACTCGTGCTCGGGGTCGCACGCGCTTCCTTGTCGTCCGGCAGAGAGCCAAGCTTAACCGAAGTGGTTTTCTCCGATCCGTCATGCCAATAGATCAAATCCGCCTTTTTGCCGGGGCCAAGCGCCGCCACCCTGCGGGCCAGGTCGCGCGGGCCGTCGATCCGGTCGCCGTCGATGCCGAGGATCACGTCGCCCGATTTGATTCCGGCCGAGCTTGCCGGCGAATTCGGCTGGGCTTCCGCGACTAGAGCGCCTTTGTTGGACTTTAGGCCAAGGCTATCGGCGATTTCGGCGGTCACTGGCTGAATTTGGACGCCGATCCAGCCCCGCGCCACGACGCCTTTATCTTTCAGCGAGGCAATGACGCTTTGCGCCGTATCGGCCGGAATGGCGAAACCAATGCCGACGCTTCCGCCCGAAGGCGAGAAAATCGCCGTATTGACACCCACCACCTGACCTTGCGTATTGAAAGTGGGACCGCCCGAATTGCCCCGGTTAACAGGGGCATCAATTTGCAGGAAGTCATCGTAAGGCCCAGCGCCAATATCGCGCCCGCGGGCCGAAACGATGCCAGCCGTCACAGTGCCACCCAGTCCGAACGGATTGCCGACCGCGATCACCCATTCGCCGACGCGCGGCGTCGCTTTTGCGAAATCCACATTTTGGTAAGGCCCCCCCTGGGTGATCTTCAAAAGGGCAAGATCGGTTTTCTTATCGGTTCCAACAATCTTGGCAGGCACGGTCTTGCCATCATCCAAGGTCACGGAAACGTCGGTGGCGTTCTCGACGACATGGTTGTTCGTGACGACATAGCCGTCCGCAGAGATAATGAAACCAGAGCCTTGCGCTTGCGTGACGTGCGGCTTGAGGTGATGACTGCCTTCCTCGCCGAAATGCTTGAAGAAGCGCTCGAGCGGATCGCCCGGCGCGATATGCGGCATGTCGAACTCTTCCTCGGAATCGGCCGTCTCGGTGGTCTTCACCTTGACGGACACAACCGCGCCGCGCACGTGGTCGACAACATCGGCGAAGGAGACTGGGGACACAAGCTGAGACACTTCGCTCGTGGCGGCACGGGCCTGACTTAAGCCGCCGACATTCATGCCAGCCAAGGCAAAGGCAGCGACAGTGCCCAGGAGCACAGCACGAATCTCTCGGCGCCTGCGCACGATCAAAGGCGGCGCCTTTGCGACGTCGGGCCGGGGAGACGGGATATTTGCCATAAGTTTCTCCATTGCAAAATTCAGGTACAAAATTCAGGACGACACACCGTCGTGCGGCCAGAACATGGGGATACTTCCTTTACGCCGCCATTTCGGCCGAATGAAAGTTTTGTAACCTGTGCGCGGCAGCGACGTCATTCCGACATCCGGCCCGGTATGAAGCAGGCTGATAAAGATTTCCAGGCCGTTCCGGTTCCCTACCCCCTTTGTTTCTTATCCATCATCGCTGGCAAGAAGATGGCCTGGGGCACAGGATTAATTTTTTAGATTAATATTCAGGTTAATTTTGTTGCGCGGGCGGACGCTGGTTTCCTTGCGGGACCGGCCTGAAGCCAGGCGGCGGCTCTACTTCAATGGGACCGCCAACCGGCGGAGGGTCCGTATCCCGCTGTTCCGGAGGCGGCGTGTCCATCGGCTCCCCGGCTGGCGCCGGACGATTTTTGCTTTGATGATGATGACCCCGGTGCGGCGCCGGCGTCGGCGGCGGCGCCGGTTCTTGAACAGACTCTTGGGGCATGTCCGGCGGCACGGACGGAACGGGGGTTGCGTCGGCAGGATTTACGACCTCGCCGGGCTCGCTGCCGTCCGTGCAATCGGTCAGCCAAATGTCGTAAATCGGATGCTCGATGCCATGCAGGCCAGGGCTCGCCGCGAACATCCATCCCGAAAAAATCCGCTTGAATTTCTTTTCGGCATCAATTTCGTCCACCTCGACGAAACTGGTCGTTTGTGGTGCCTCCGTGGCGGGGCGGGTGTAGCAAGCGCGTTCGGTGATCTGAAGCGAACCGAATTGCACGGTTTCTCCCGCCGAAGCTTCAAAAGCAATCGTTCGCCCGGTGATCTTGTCCAATCCGGAAAAGACCGCGATGGGATGTTTGATTTTATCTGCGCGCGCTGGACCGGAAACCATCATTGTCGAAATGGCAAAGAAGCCAGCCAAATGACCCAATCGCGTGAGTGCGTTTTCCTTCAAGGCTTCATTCTGACGATTTGGAGGCCCCATGAGAAATCTGGACATGCAAAGCGAGCCATAAAAGTGGCTATTTTGCGCCTCCCCGCATGCCTAGCTTGGAATAATTCGTCGACATTCTGCGGCTGATCTTGGAACTGCGGCCGCCGCGTGATCTTGCGTCGGAGTGAGGCGTTCGGTTGTCATGCGTTCGAGGAAAAACCAAGGGAGAAGTGCGTCTTGATCACCACCAACTCGGCATTATCAGGCGCGCGACGCGCCCATGTCACTGGCTTCGTTGAGCCGGAGTATCACGGCAGCGCGGCAATCTCGGCCTCAACACGCCGTACTTCGGAAGATGTCGATATAGGACGCGATTCGCACATTCCCGGTATCTGGGGAATGCAAGATTAGGAGAGTTCAATGTCATTCAACAATTTATTGGCCCCCGTATGGGTAAACGCGGGCGCGTCCGTGGGCTGGTGGTACACCTTCCACAACAAACCTGGGAGCGCAGTATGCGATGGCAAACGTGCAGACCCCGGACGGGCAAATGATTACGAACTACGGGGAATATTCTCAACGATGATGGGACGAACACCTATTACGTTGGCTTCCAGAATAACGGTCCTCAGCCATGTTACCATAACCTCAACGGGGGAGGTCTCGTATGAGCAAAGTCACCGCCGTCACCGATGCGCAAGGGCAAATCGTCGTTATCGGACATGGCCACCTCAGCGAGGCAACCGCGAAAAAGAGTGGGCTCAAAGGAGCGCAAGGCGGTCTGTGGGCGCTTCCCGGCCAGCAACTCCATGAACTCGACGTGCCGGAAAATGTGGAGGGCATCAAGGGCTTCAGGGAACTCCATGACAAGGTCCGCCCGCACCTGAGGGCGAAGCCTTAGTTTCCAACGAGCGGAGAGGGATCGAGATATGATCCCTCTTAAGGTAGCACGCGCCGGAAAAAAATTGCATGGGCCCGCCTTAAAAATGACGCGGGCAGGCTACCTGATGCCGTTCCATTTCATCGAAGATGGAACGTCGACGTGAATTGCCGCAACATAGTCAGTCGGCTACGCCCACAACGGCGGTGCCGATTGAGCTGGCCGCGCCTTCAGCCTTCCGGGGTCCAGGCCTCGTAGTCGCCGGTCGCCGGAGGCCGCGCATTGGCGGCCAAGGTCGAGCCCGGCGGGCGCCAGGCTTGCGGCGTGCCGGTCATATTCGGCAGATGCGGCAATTGCCAAGCGCGCGGGATATATTTTTCCTCGGTCGGCGGAATGTCCACCATGTGATGAAGCCAGCCATACCAGCCTTCCGGGGTCATGGACCCCTCGCTTTCCCCGGCGTAAATGACCCAGCGGCGCTCCCACCCCAGCGCGGGATCGATCTTCCGCGTGCGGTAATAACGGTTGCCATATTCATCCTTGCCGACGAATTTGCCGAAGAGCAGTGTGTGCAGCGCCGTATTCAGGGTCTGACCATGCCACCAGGTGAAAATCCGATAGAACCATTTCATGGGGTAGGCCTGCCTCTGGCTTGGCGGGAGCGATCCTCGCCTTGTCCGGACGCTTATGAACGCGCCGGAGCGTGCTGTCTATAGCGAGGATGGGAAGCAATTTCTTAACCAATTCACAACATAGATTTCTCGACAGTAGCACAATATATAGTAGGTTCATTCCATTGATGTCTAGCTCTAGGGGATTGACCAATGCGAATTGAACGACGTTACACCAAACCCGATCAATCCCCCTATGCGGAGATCGCGTTCCGAACGGCAAAAAGCGAAATCCGCAACCCCGATGGTTCGATTGTCTTCTCGCAGGGCGGCATCGAGGTTCCTGCCGCCTGGAGTCAGGTCGCGGCGGATGTGCTCGCGCAAAAATATTTCCGCAAGGCGGGGATACCGGCGCGGCTGAAGCGGGTGCCGGAAGACGATGTCCCCGCTTTCCTGTGGCGCTCTTGCGCCGATGATGCGGCGCTGGCCAGCCTGCCGAAGGCCGAGCGCATGACCGGCGAGACCTCGGCGGCGCAAGTCTTCGACCGCCTCGCCGGCGCCTGGACCTATTGGGGCTGGAAGGGCAAATATTTCGATTCGGAAGCCGACGCCTCCGCCTTTTTCGACGAATTGCGCTTCATGCTGGCGCGTCAGATGGCGGCGCCCAATTCGCCGCAATGGTTCAACACCGGGCTCCACTGGGCCTATGGAATCGATGGCCCAAGCCAGGGCCATTATTATGTCGACCACGAGTTGAAGAAGCTCGTTAAATCGAAGTCGGCCTATGAGCATCCGCAACCGCATGCCTGTTTCATCCAGTCCGTCGCCGACGATCTCGTCAACGACGGCGGGATCATGGACCTTTGGGTGCGGGAAGCCCGGCTCTTCAAATATGGCTCGGGCACCGGCTCGAATTTTTCCAAATTGCGCGGCGAGAACGAAAAGCTTTCGGGCGGCGGCAAATCCTCCGGCCTGATGTCGTTCTTGAAAATTGGCGACCGCGCCGCCGGCGCTATCAAATCGGGTGGCACGACAAGGCGAGCGGCCAAGATGGTCATTGTCGATGTCGATCACCCTGATATCGAGGATTTTATCGATTGGAAAGTGAAGGAGGAGAGCAAGGTCGCCGCTCTCGTCACCGGCTCGAAAATCCTGCAAAAGGCCTTGAAGGCAATCCTGCGCGCCTGTGTCAATTGCGAGGGGCCGGGCGATGATTGTTTCGACCCGGAAAAAAATCCGGCGCTGAAAAAGGAAATCAAGCTCGCGCGGCGCGCGTTCGTCCCCGACGCCTCGATCAAGAAAGTCATCCAGCTGGCCCGCCAGGGCCAAACCCACATCGATTTCGCGACCTTTACGACCGATTGGGATTCGGAAGCCTATCTCACCGTCTCCGGCCAGAACTCGAACAATTCCGTGCGCGTGAGCGACGATTTTTTGCGCGCGGTCGAGCAGGATACGGAGTGGACCTTGACCCGGCGTCTCGACGGAAGAGCGCACAAGGTTATGAAGGCGCGCGGCCTTTGGGATAAGATCGGCCGCGCTGCCTGGGCCTCCGCCGACCCCGGCCTGCAATATCACACGACCATCAATGATTGGCACACCTGCCCGGCGGCGGGACCGGTAATCGCGTCCAATCCGTGCTCCGAATATATGTTTCTGGACGACACGGCCTGCAATCTCGCCTCGCTAAACCTCATTCAGTTCCGTGATCCCGCGACGGGAGAATTCGACATCGAGTCCTATGAGCACGCGGCGCGGCTGTGGACGATCGTTCTCGAAATCTCGGTCATGATGGCGCAATTTCCATCGAAGGAAATCGCTAGGCTTTCTTACGATTACCGCACGCTGGGACTTGGCTACGCCAATGTCGGCGGGCTCTTGATGTCCTCCGGCATCCCTTACGACAGCATCGAGGGCCGCGCGATTTGCGGCGCCCTTTCGGCGATCATGACGGGCGTCGCCTATGCCGCGTCGGCGGAGATGGCGGGCGAGCTTGGCGCTTTCTATGGCTACGCGGAAAATGCATCCGCGATGTTGCGCGTCATCCGTAACCACGCCCGCGCCGCGAATGGCGAAACCTCCGGCTATGAGGCTTTGTCGATCGCGCCGGTCCCGCTTGACCATGCCGCGTTAAGGGACAAGGCGCTCGGCGAGCATGCCAGCAAAGCCTGGGATCGCGCGGTGAAGCTCGGCGAGCAGAATGGCTATCGCAACGCGCAGGTGAGCGTCGTCGCGCCGACCGGCACCATCGGCCTCGTGATGGATTGCGACACCACCGGCATCGAGCCGGACTTTGCCCTCGTCAAATTCAAGAAACTCGCGGGCGGCGGCTATTTCAAGATCATCAATCGCGCCGTGCCCGAAGGGTTGCGCACGCTCGGCTATCCGGCATCCGAGATCGACGAGATCGTGACCTATGCCACCGGGCATGGCTCGTTGCAAAATGCGCCAGGGATCAATCCCGCGAGCCTGAAGGCCAAAAATTTTACACAAGCGAAACTCGACGAGATCGAGGCTTTGCTCGGCGCCGCCTTCGATATCAAATTCGTTTTCAACAAATGGACTCTTGGCGCGGACTTCTTGACAGGCGTCCTCAAAATTCCGGCGGAAAAATTGGAGGACCGGAATTTCGATCTTCTGAGCTATTTGGGTTTCTCCCGCGCCGAGATCGAGGCCGCCAATATTTTCGTCTGCGGCGCCATGACGCTTGAAGGCGCGCCGCATCTGAAAGCCGAGCATTACGCCGTCTTCGATTGCGCGAGCCCTTGCGGGCGCACCGGCAAGCGCTTCCTTTCCGTCGAAAGCCACATCCGCATGATGGCGGCGGCGCAGCCTTTCATCTCCGGCGCGATCTCGAAGACGATCAACATGCCGAACGAGGCAAGCATCGAGGATTGCAAGGACGCCTATCTGCTCTCCTGGCGGCTCGGGCTCAAGGCCAACGCGCTTTACCGCGACGGCTCGAAACTTTCGCAGCCCTTGAGCAGCCAGCTGATCACCGACGATGATGACGAGGCGGAAGAGGCCGTCGAGGCGCTGATCGCCTCCAATGCTCCGGCCCGCGCGTCGGCCGTCGCCGAAAAAATCGTCGAGCGGATCGTCGAGCGGATCGAGCACGTAAGAGTACGCGAGCGCGAGCGCCTGCCGGACCGGCGCAAGGGATATACGCAAAAAGCCGTGGTCGGCGGCCACAAGGTCTATTTGCGCACCGGCGAATATGCGGATGGGCGGCTCGGCGAAATTTTCATCGACATGCACAAGGAGGGCGCCGCCTTCCGCTCGCTGATGAACAATTTCGCCATCGCGATTTCGGTCGGCCTGCAATATGGCGTGCCGCTCGAGGAATATGTCGACGCCTTCACTTTTACGCGCTTCGAGCCGGCCGGTTTAGTGCAAGGCAATGACGCGATCAAAAACGCGACCTCGATCCTCGACTATATGTTCCGCGAGCTCGCGATCTCTTATCTCGGCCGCAACGATCTCGCCCATATCGACCCTTCCGACATCGGCCACGATGTGCTCGGCAAGGGCGAAGAGCAGAGCCGCCCACCGCAGGGCACGGCGCCAACGTCGAAATTTGTGTCGCGCGGTTTTGTGCGCTCAAAGGCCGACAAATTGATGCTGGTGCAAGGCGGCGGACAAGCCGGGCCGCAAGCCGCGACGGCGCTTAAGAACGATCTCGAAAGAGAGGTTGAAGCGGAACTCGGCGGGCTCGAATGGACGACTCCCGCCGAGCGCGCGGCCATCACTGAGAAACGCAACCAGGCGCGGCTCAAAGGCTATACGGGCGAGGCCTGCGGCGAATGCGGAAATTTCACGCTCGTGCGCAACGGGACCTGCCTCAAATGCGACACCTGCGGCGCGACGACGGGCTGCAGCTGAATGTAAGGAAATCCCTCAGAATGTAAGGAAATCCCCTCCAATCGGACAAAAGCGTTTCACGTGAAACACTTTTGTCCGGTCGGGGCCGAACACCTTACAAGGCCGCGTACAATCGGTGGGCTTTGGAAAAGTGGGATTGCGCGGAAAATTGATATTTTAGACCGTTAAATGATGCTACCTGGCGCAATTGCTAACCCAACGCTTACGATCGCTAGGCAGCGCAGATTAGATGGAGTTGTCACCCATGGACAAACTTCAGTGGTTGAAGTCAATTTCGTTCGGTGCGCGCGTAGCAGAGGACGAAAGTGACGAGTTAGCGAAGTATTTTGTTGAGACGGATCAATGGAACCGAATCGTCAAGGGCGAGATTGACGTTATTATAGGAGCCAAGGGCGCCGGTAAGAGAGCAATATACTCGCTGCTGATAACGCAGGAACGAGAATTCCTCGATCGCAATACGCTCCCTGTGCCCGGAGAAAAGCCCCGTGGTACTCCGGTATTTAAGGACATCATCGCAAACCCACCACCGCGGAAGTTGAGTTTGTCGGGCTTTGGAAGCTCTACATCTTAGCCCTTGTCGGGCGAAAGATGCGCGAATCCGAAGTCACTGGTGCAGCGGCCGAGAAGGTATATGCCGCCCTGACGTCTGCGCGCCTTATGG
>VDMG01000272.1:18250-19157 GCA_006514895.1 Beijerinckiaceae bacterium | reverse complement strand
ACGGAGGATTTCTGGCTCATCGTAACCATCGAGGAGTGGAGATGAGCCAGAAATCCGGAACCGCCAAATTGTCCTCCGAGCGGATCGTGAAGGACATTCGCCGGGCGATGCGCAAGCAATATTCGGCCGAGGAGAAGGACCAAAACGTTCGTCAATCTGACTCGCGCAGACGATAGCCGACGCCGGTTACAGTGAGGATGTGGGTGGGCCGCTCGGAATCCGCCTCGATCTTCTGGCGAAGGGCGCGGACGTAGACGCGCAGATAGCAAACTTCGGCATCGCTACCCCAAATTTCCCGAAGTATAAAATCGTGGGTCAGCACTTTTCCAGCATGGGCAACCAGGAGGCGCAAAACTTCATATTCACGAGGTGAAAACTGGACGTCCTCGTTGCGCACAGTCACTAGCCGCCGAACGAGGTCGACGCAAAGATCACCAGCATGGAACGACGGCCTTTCGCCTTCTTGCTGCAAGCGATGCCGTAGTGCTGTACGAATACGCGCCAAAAGCTCATCAATGCCGAAAGACTTCGTGACATAATCGGCGGCGCAAAGATCAAAC
The DNA here is from genome assembly GCA_006514895.1 of Beijerinckiaceae bacterium. Taxonomy (GTDB): domain Bacteria; phylum Pseudomonadota; class Alphaproteobacteria; order Rhizobiales; family Beijerinckiaceae; genus Methylocapsa. Next base: position 18,597 of record VDMG01000272.1, on the reverse strand, counting down.
GCTAAAACCTTGGCGCTTTCGTTGTCATGGCTTGACAGGATGATAATCGGCAAAGTCCCGCCGCCTTCCCTGATTTGTCTCACGACATCGAGGCCATCCATGTCGGGCAGACCAAGATCGAGGACGACAAGATCTGTCGTGCCTCTACGAATCAAGTCGAGCGCAGTGCGCGCGTCGGTGGCGGTGGCAACGATATATCCCTGCCTCTCCAGGCTCACACGAAGAAAACGAAGGATCGCCGGCTTGTCATCGACGACACGAATTCGAAGCCGCCCCGCTCGTGGCGTCACGGCAGGACCTCTGCTGGTAGCCTCGGGGAGACTGGCGCGGGAAGTCTAGTTGTGAAG
>VDMG01000272.1:0-18240 GCA_006514895.1 Beijerinckiaceae bacterium | reverse complement strand
GTTGTGAAGCCCGCGCCGGGCCAGTCGATTCGGTTCGTGACCATGATCGAGCCTCCCGTGGCCTCGATGAAACTACGGCAGATCACAAGGCCGGGGCGCCGGTGTCGTTTGTTGCCTGCGGCTCAGTGCCGCTCCGATCTCTTTCGCCACCGTCTTCACACAGTTTGGCGACAAATGTCCGTAAAGGCTGATGAGTCGTCGGACCAGTTATCACGCCTGCGCCGAGGCTCCGTAACGCATGATCCCACCTGAAAAGTACGCCATTTCTCGAAGACCCTGCGCTACGCCGTGCAGGAAAGCTTGACCGCCATGCCGGTGGCGAGTACGCGCTTGAGTTGCACGCCTGTCTCTTCGACTGGAACGATATTGTCGGTTTCATAATCGAATCCGATGATCGCATCGGCATCGATATCTTCTGACTTGCGGATGAGTTCGCTCAAAACGAGCTCGACCCTCAGAAAATTCGGGTGAATCTCCACCGAACTCAGTCGGATTGATATTCGAGCACCAAGCAGCCATCGTGGGTTAGAAAACCGCGTCCCTGATGGGCTTCCATGGTTGGCTTGGGGGGTCGAAACTGGGTGCTTATGTTCTGAGTTGTTGACCCAATACGCTGATATCGTCAGCGGGGAGTTCGCAATTCGGTATCAATGCATAGCGAAACCGCGTCGATCTTCTCGCCGCCCGTCGAACCGCGATTTACCAGGGACATGAACGCCAGAGGTGTTTGAATCTTCGTGTGAATGATCACTGGCTTCGCCTCGACGATGAGACCGGTCTATCTTTTCTTGCCCGGTGAGATAACACCCATGGAGATAAACCGCGTCAGAGAGGCGGTCGTCAAGCCGCTTGAACGCGTCTACAATTTTGCACCAGTTCATTGGCGATGACTCCGTTTACCGCCGAGTAAGGCACGCGAGTCCTTGTTCGGAAGCGTAGCTGATAACTCGGCAACTGCACCCAATCTATTTGTGCTTAATCGCATAAAGAGGCCATATTTGACGTCATCCAATTTCATAAATAGGGCATAAATGCCGCGTTCTCCCCACCTCGTGGAAGCACACGCGACATCACCGCTTGGTCAAGACTGACCAGGCCGCTGTGATTTTGTGGCCAGCTCATATATGCGCCGTTTATAACTAGTCTAGCCGCCTGACCCCGACGAGAAAGGCAATGTGACCCGCGCCGGCTATGTGGTCTATGTTCGGCGGAAAGGCCCCGATGGCCGCATCAGCTATTATAAACTCGGCAAGTAACCGCTCACAGCTATCCCAAATTGGCGAGGCCTGGAAAGCTCTGCAGCAGCCAGGATGAAAAATCCTGGATCGATCCCGTCAGGAACGCTATTCCCGTTACCACGAGCAGAACGCCAATGACTCGCTCGATCGCCCCGAAATAAGGCCGGAAGCGCTTGATAAGGTGGATAAAGGGTTCAATTGCCAGCGCCACCAGTAAAAACGGCAGGCCAAGCCCAGCCGAATAGACGGCAAGCAGCGCTATCCCTCTGCCGATCGTCTCCTGCGAGGCGGCAACCGCGAGAATGGCCGCGAGGATTGGACCAATGCAAGGCGTCCAACCAAAGCCGAACGCCAGCCCCATGATGTAGGCGCCCCAAACGCCGACCGGCTTTTGCACGTGAACCCGTGCCTCCCGATAGAGGGCGGCGAACCGGAGCAGGCCCAAAAAATGCAAGCCCATCACAATGATCGCGATCCCGGCGAGCAGCGCAAGCCGGGCGAAATATTCGTGGAGCAGCTGACCGAAAGCCGAGGCTGTCGCGCCGAGCCCGACGAAAACCGTCGAAAAACCGAGGATGAAAAGCGCCGCCGCGAAGAAAATGTCGCGGCGCGCGCGGGCTTCGCGGCGGGTGGCGACCTCCTCGATGGTCGTTCCGGCAATAAATGTAAGATAGGGAGGAACCAGTGGCAGCACACAGGGGCTCAAGAAGGACAAGAGGCCCGCGAGCGCGGCGACGGAAAGCGTGACATCATGCGGCATACGCCTTTCTATCCTGTTCTGGAATAAGGAAAAAGCATCAAAGCCTTGCGGGCGGACGCGGATTCCGGCAGTCTCATAAAATTAACGTGAGAATTTTATTATGCGATGTCACTATAAATCGCGGATGTGGTTCGGGAGACATTGATGGCGGCGATAGATAACCCTGTTTTAATGTGTGTGGCCGCCGCCCGGCTTTTGCGCCCCGAGAATGCTCCATTTTGCGCCGGGACAGATGCGCGGGCAAACGCACAAGGGCCAGGCGCGCTCCCAAGATGACGGTTTTCCTCGTCTCCTTCTGCAATATTTTGTTCAATTTCGCGATTGGGCTTCTCGTCGCGAAATTTCTAGGCCCCGAGGAATACGGCCGGTTTGCCCTTGCCTACGCGACCGCGATCTTCGTGCAAACGGGTTTCTTCGATTGGATCCGGCTTGGCGCGACGCGGTTTTACTCAGAGCGGATACGTTACGAAGAGCCAGCCTTGCGGGCGACGCTCGACTTCGGCTTTGCCATCATCGCCGCGGGGCTTGCGGCGGGCGCCTGCCTGCTTCTGTTCAGCGGAGTCAGGTTTACTTTGTCATATGGTTTGATTGCCCTGGCGCTTAGCGTCGCCGTCACCAACGGGCTCTTCGATTATCATACGGCGCTGGTTCGCGCATGCTTCGACGATCGTCTTTTTGCCCGGCTTGCTCTCGTCAAGAATGGCGTGGCTTTTGCTCTCATGGGTGGCGGAGCCTTCCTTTTCGGCTCGGCTAAGATGACGCTTATTGGCACAATTATCAGTCTTGGCGGATCAGTCGTCACCGCGCGGGCGGCACTGCGCGATCCGGCCTCGAAACCTCGCCTCGCGCGGCTCTCGATCGCGGGCTCGCTGATGGCCTACAGCCTGCCGATCGTTGGCGCCAATCTGCTTTACCTCGCGATCCCTCTCGCCAACCGCTCGATCCTCGCGATTCTCGATGGATTCTCCGAGACCGGACAATTCTCCTTGGCCTATGATTTCGGAACCAAGACAATCCAGGCGATCGGCTCCGCCCTCGATATCGTGTTGTTCCAGATCGCGGTCGCCACGCATGAATTGCACGGTCCGGGGCAGGCAAGGCAGCAGATCGCCCGCAACATGACAATCGTCATCGCCATGGTCCTGCCGGCGTGCACGGGACTTTGGCTGACCTTGCCGTCGATCGAGACGCTCGTGGTGCCGGAGGCCTTTCGCGGGCATTTCGACGTGCTTTTGCCCCTGATGATGACCGGCCTCTTCTGCATGGGCATTATTCAATATGCGATCAATCCAATTTTCCAGATCGAGAAAAAAACCGCTCCCTTGATTGCCGCGGCTCTGGCGGCCTGTGCCGCCGATCCTTTGTTTCTGTTGTTCTTGCATCGGGATGGCGGCGCCTCGAGCCTCGCCATCGCCCAGGCCGGCGCGATGCTGACCGCCCTCGTCGTGCTGATCGGCTTTGCAAGCTCCACATGGCGGCACTGGCCGCGCCCACGCGATCTTGCTGTCGCGGTTTTTGCCAATGCCTTGATGGGCGCGATTGTTCTGCCCATGCGAGAGCATGAGCCAGGACTTGCAACGCTCATCGAGCAGATCGCGACAGGTGTCGCCGTTTACGCTTTCGTCGTTTTGGGAATGGACGTCGCTGGCTTGCGCGGCATAACGCTCGCGCGTCTGCGCCTTACCTTCGCTCGGATGAAAACGCTTTAAGAATTGTCGTGCCGCCCGCCGCGCCGTTGCATAAGTAATGTCGCCCAGCCATCGATGTCCAAGCGCCGCGACAAGGTCATGCCTTGCCCCTGATAGGCAGTGACGACCCCTGAAACATCGCGCGCAATAAGGCCCGAGAGGATAATTTCCGCTCGCGGCGCCGTTAATCTTGCGATTTGCGGCGCGAGTTCGCGCAGCGGACGCGCAAGAATATTCGCGAGCACCAGATCGTAGGGTCCGCCTTTCCGCAACAGAGGATGCGCGGCGCCTTTTGCCGCGACTGGGCGCACAAAGCTTGCGGCGCGGTTGCGCTTCGAATTGGCGGCGGCCGCCTTCACGCAAACTCGATCGATATCGCCGGCATGAATTTCGCGTTTGAATAATTTGGCCGCCGCGATGGCAAGTACGCCGGAGCCGGTGCCAAGATCAAGGATAGCAGCCAACCGCCGTTTGCGTGCCACGAGCTCCAGCATCCGCAGGCAGCCCTGCGTCGAGCCATGATGGCCGGTGCCAAAAGCGAGCGCGGCTTCGATCTCGATCCCAATGTCATTGGCCTTGACCGCGCCGCGTCCATGCGCGCCATGCACGACAAAGCGCCCCGCTCTCACCGGACCAAGCCCTTCAAGCGAGGCGGCAACCCAATCGCGTTCACGCACCTCGCCGAAGGTCACAGCGCCGGCGGCCGCGGCGCCCGCGGCGACGGCAACGAGGGCGCGAACATTTGCTTCGTCTGGCGGCGCGCCGAAATAGACTTCGACGGCCCAGGGACCCATGTCCCAGCCGCTTGTGTCCGGCACTTCCTCGAAAGCGGCGGCGGCGGTCGTCGCCGGGTCAAAGGTTTCGACAATAATATCGGCGACCCTGCGGGCCATCGCCTCGTCGCAGGAAAGGCGCATGACATGCGTGGCGCTATTTGGGGGCAGGCCTTCAAGCATGACAGCAGGTAACACGAAGGACCGCAACCGTTCAACCGGACGTCACCTTCGCAGCGTGGCCTCGAGTTCGAGCCCCCGCGCCTTGGCTGAGTAGTGCGAGGCATTGCCCCTGCCCGCGCACGCATCGCGCGCGAACATGATGAGATGATGGGCGCATAGACCAACGCTTAAGACCGGCTCGATTTGGCCCCGCATCAAGCGGCCAAACGTGAATTTCCAGAAGGTGCGGCGGTAGTCGCCGCGCACGCCGGCAAACCAAAATAGCCGCGCAAGAATCGTGAGACCCTTGGCGATATTGCGCGGCGACAGGCGCTGCCGGCTCCACGGCCGCCGCAGGCGATGGGGCCTTGTTTCCCGCATCTGATATTCGTAGCGGGCGAACAATGTCTCGGGGCGGTAGGCCTTGGCCATGCAATTCCGCCACATCGCGAGCACGTCTTCGTAAGGCAGCTTGAAGTCCACATTCGATTCGCGCTCCAAATCCTCCTCGTGAAGCAGCCGGTCTTCTTCTTGCAAACGGTCCCAAAGCGGCGTGCGCGGCAACGCCTGCAGCAGGTTGATTGTCGCCATCGGAATTTTGGATTGCTCCAGAAAATCGAGAATCCGCGTGCCCGAATCCCTGGTGTCGGTGTCGAGGCCGAGAATGATACCGGAAACGACCTCCATCCCATGCCGGTTGATAGTGGAAACAGCGTCGAGGATCGGCACAACCATATTGTGCCGCTTGTCCATCGCTTTCAGCGCCTCGGGTTCGGGCGTCTCAATCCCGCAGAAAATCGTGTCGAAGGCGGCCTCGCGCATAAGGCCAAGAATCTCCGGCGAACGGGCGATATTGAGAGTCGCTTCGCAGGAGAGACTGACGGCATAGCCATTGCGCTTCTGCCATTGAATGAGATGCGGCAGGAGGTCGCGCAAAGCGCGCCGGTTGGCGATAAGATTGTCATCGACGAAATAGACTGAGCCGTTGACGCCGCAGGCCAGGAGCTTGTCGAGTTCTCCGACGACCTGGGCCGGGGTTTTGAGGCGCGGAACCCGGCCGTAGAGCCCCGGAATGTCGCAGAATTCACAGGTGTAGGGACAGCCGCTCGAAAACTGAATGCTGCCGAGAAAATAGCGCCCGATCTCGGCGAGCTCATAAGCGGGCGCCGGAAAATCGCAAAGATCGCGGCGGAAGTTCGTTCTCAGCACGATCTGTTCGCACGGCCGCGAAACGTCGCGGGCGAGCATGCCGACCAGCGCGTCTGTCGCATCGCCGAGTTCGCCGACGTGCAGATAGTCGAACGCGGGGTAGAGTTCGGGACACGCGGAGACCGAAGGCCCGCCGAGCACCGTCACCTTGCCGGAGGCATGGGCCCGCTGGCAAATGTCCTCCATCCGGCGGCGCTGGATGTGCATTCCGCTGACGAAAACCGCACCGGCCCAGGCGAAATCATCGGCACTCGCAGGGCTCATGTTTTCGTCGATAAAACGGACGTTCCAAGTCTTTGGCAGCACCGCCGCGATGACAAGCAGGCCTTGCGGCGGCATGAAAGCGCGAACCCCGCCGGTCAGCGGATAGGCATATTCAAAGGTGCCAAACGAAGGGACGTAGCGCGGAAACACGCAAAGGATGTTTCGCACGCTTCCTTCTTGGATATCCAGGCCGGAGCAGCCTTTATTCCCGATGTCTTGAGGCATACCTCGCATCCAGAACCCTATCGGCGAAGTGCGGTCTCGATCGCGGATAAATTCCGCGCCGCCGAAACGTTTGCAGGGTACTGGCTTCCGGAAGGAAGTAAAGCGGGACGCTTCTGGGCCTGGGTATCGCGCCAAGGGCTGCCGCAAAAAAAACCCGACCGCGAGGGCCGGGTTTGCGTTTGTTCGAAAGGAACCGCCTTGATGGCAAGCTCAGTATCTGGCGACGACCGGAAATGGCCAACCCCAGTTGAAGTGGTAGTTGATACCGGCGCGGACGACGTTGCCGTTGAAGCGGGTCGAGGTACGCGAAGCGCCGATCGTCTCCAACAAGGTGCCATCGTTTCCGAATTGCGCCAGCGGGGCTAAGTGATAGTTTACGCTGCCGAGATCGTAATAGAGATATTCGACCTTGGCGCTCCAATTTGGAAGGAACATCCATTCGGCACCAGCTCCGGCCGTCCAGCCGACTCTCGTACTGGAAATGTTCCCGAAAGTGCCAAAGGGAGCGGGTGTGTCGCCGAATCCGAGTTGCTCGATGACCCCGGTGCTCGAGTTAACACCGCCATAGGCGAGACCACCGTCTCCAAAGATCAGCAGAGTCGGCGTCAAGAGGTAGCCGAACCGGCCGCGCACGGTGCCGAGGTAATTGACGCTCTTCGTCCACGACAAGACGGACGAAGCGCCGATCGTAGTAAGCGCCCCAGGCACTGTTCCAGCCTGGGCCAAGGTAGCAGTCTTGGTGGCCGAAGCAATGCCATCGAAATCAGCCTCGAGGCCAACGACCCAGCTGTTGGCGAACTGATAATTGTAGCCGATCTGACCGCCGCCGATGAAGCCATTGGGGTTGATGGACCTCGAGCCCGTAGCAAGGGCGGCCACCTCGCCACCAATATCACCATTCAGTCCAGCGATACTAAACGCGTTCACCGTGGACGTATTGATCGAGTTACTGGCCCCCCACTCATATCCGGCATTAATGCCGATGTAAAAGCCTGTCCAGATTGGAGGCGGCGGCGGTGGCGGCGGTTGGGGTGTTAGGTCGGCGGCGACGGCGGTTCCCGCAAGCGCCATGGCGCCGGCGGAAGCCAAGAGAATGCGGCGGATCATGTTCTGTCTCCTCAAAGGATGTTAAATTAACGCTTTCGCAAGTTAATCTCGTTTCGCTAATCTTCAACCTTAGTTGCATTATGCTCCGCGTTATCTTGTACACCGTGGCAAAAACGCAACGGAAATTGGGCAGGAACTCCATATTGCTTCTCATTAAAGCAAAAAAACCCGGCTACGAGGGCCGGGTTCGAGTTTGCCCGAAAGGAATTATTTGCTTCGACCTTAGTATTTTGCGACGACCGGAGCTGGTGCGCCCCAGTTGAAGTGGTAGTTGATACCGGCGCGAACGACGTTGCCGTTGAAGCGCGTCGAGGTGTGCGTCAGCGCGTAGATACCTGCGACCGGGGCAACCGGAACCACGGCGTTCAGCAAGGTTGCGGTGGTCACTGTGCCAAGATCGTAATAGAGATATTCGACCTTAGCACTCCAATTAGGAAGGAACATCCATTCGACGCCGCCGCCGGCCGTCCAGCCGACTTTGGTATTGGAAACGCTGTTGCTCACGCCGGCGCCAATAAAACCATTGGTGGGGGCGGCCTGGAAGACGTCGACATTTGTTTTGACCCCCCCATAGGCGAGACCGCCGTCTCCAAAGATCAGCAGAGTTGGCGTCCAGAGGAAGCCGAAACGGCCGCGCACGGTGCCGAGATAATCGAGGCTCTTCGTGGCGGATAGAGCGGTATCAATAGGCACGGTTATTGCGGGGGGAAAGGTTCCTACAGACGCCACGTTCCCGTTACCGTGGGCGCCGGCCACGCCATCGATATCCGCCTCGATGCCGACGAGCCAGCTGCTTACGAGCCAGCTGCTTGGAAGCTGATAATTGTAGCCGATCTGGCCGCCGCCGATGAAGCCACTAGCGGAAGACAAGGGGACGTTGCCGTTTGCCAAAACGGCCAACCCTGACACAACTCCGGTTGGATCTGCAAGAACGGGCACCGAAGCTATATTGGCGTTGTTGCTGCCGCTCCAAGTCCCACCGGCATTGAGGCCGATGTAAAAGCCGGTCCACATCGGCGGCGGCAGCAGCATGACCGGCGGCGGGTGGGGGGTGAGGTCGGCGGCATAGGCGGTTCCCGCAAGCGCCATGGCGCCGGCGGAAGCCAAGAGAATGCGGCGTAGCATGGTTTGTCTCCTCAAAGGACGTCAAATTAACGCTTTCGCAAGTTACGCGCGTTTCGCTAATCTTCAATCATAGTTGCGTCACGCACTGCGTTATCTTGTACACCGTGGCAAAAGCGCAACGGAAAGTGGGCGGGAACGCCATATTGCCTCTCTTGGAAGCAACAAAACCCAGCTGCGAGGCTGGGTTTGTTTATCTTACGGGAGGAAAGCCGGGAAACCAGGATCAGTATCTGGCGACAACCGGCGCCAGCGGGAACGAATCAAATTTATAACTGAAGCCAGCTTGCACCTGATTTTCGGTCAAATGATGACCGGAACTGGCTTGGAACACCGCACCCACAGCGGACACACCGGCGAACGGAAAGTCCGTGTAATGGCCGAAATCGGAATAGCGGTATTCCACCTGCACCGACCAATTGTTGGTGAGCGCATATTCGAGGCCGCCGCCGACGGTCCAGCCCGATCGGGTCTTCGAAACATTCGAGCTTTGGGAGAGGGAGAGAGCCGGCAGGAAGGCCGAATAATTGTTCGAGATACCGGTGAAGGCGGCACCGCCGGTCGCAAAGATTAGGAAACGGTCCCAAACGATACCCGCGCGGGCCCGAATCGAACCTTGAATTTCCTCGCGGGAGTTCGCCGTGACGCTGCCGAACGGCGAGAACAGGCTGGTGCTCCCTTGCAAGCTCGTTCCGTCAACAGTGCCTTCGACGCCGACCAGCCACTGATTGTACTGCAGATTGTAGCCGATGTGGGCGCCGCCGATCACCCCTTGCGGGTTGATGCTGGCCGGAATTAAGATTCCAGCAACCGGGATAAAAGCATTTGCGGCATCGTGACCCCAGGCGTAACCGACTTGGCCGCCGAGATAGAGGCCCGTCCAGGTGAAAATCGGAACGGGTGGCGGGGGCGGTGTGAGGTCGGCCGCGAAGGCTGAGCCGGTAAGAGCGATGGCACCGACAGATGCCAAGAGAAATTGACGGCACATAAGGCTTCCTCCTTGAGCGAATTGAATTTGGAGAAAACTACGCCGTTTCCGTCCGCCACCCAATCTTTATTGGCCCTTGCAACGCGTTATGTCCGTGAGTGTGGCCGAAACGCAACGGTAGGGCGAGGGAAGGCCGCGAAAAAAACCCGGCCACGAGGCCGGGTTTTGCTTGCGACGAGTAAAGCCAAACGGCAGTGCTTGGCTTAATATTTGGCGACGACCGGGATGGGACCAAAAGGACCAAAAAGGTCGAACTTGTAATCGAAGCCGGCTTGGACTTGGTTTTGGTGGATTTGACGGTTCCCGTTGAAGAATGCGCCCGTGGGCAGCAGTCCAAAATTGTTTTCCCTGATGCTGCCCCAATTGGTATAACGATATTCGGCAAAGATCGACCAATTGTTGGTGACGGCATATTGGATGCCGCCGCCGACCGTCCAGCCGACGCGGGTGTTCGAAACGTTGCCGGAGGCGAAGAACGGATTGCCACCGTTTAGAAATCCGGTGTTTGCAATCGACACGTCGGTGTTGAAGCCGCCGAAGGCAACGCCGCCGGTCGCATAGATCAGGGCGCGGTCCCAAGCGACGCCGAGCTTGCCGCGAATCGATCCCTGAATATCGGCGGTCGAGTGGGCCGATAGAGTCGTGCCGTCAGGGAAGAACGCCGCAGCGGTATTTTTCAGGCTGGTACCATCGACCGAACCTTCGAGGCCTAAGACCCATTGGTTGATCTGGTAGTTGTAACCGACGTTGGCGCCGCCGATCACCCCGCTCGGCGTGCCGCCGATCGAGGTTGAGAGAAAGGGAGCACCCGGGAAGAATGGATCAAACCCGGTGAAGTTATTATTGCCGCTGGTCCAGGCGTAACCGATCTGGCCGCCGACATAGATACCCGTCCAGGTGAAAATCGGAACAGGCGGCAGATAAACCGGCGGCGGCGCGCGCGAGGGAAGATCGGCCGCCAACGCCGCCGATCCGCTGAGAGCGATGGCACCAACCGATGCCAGGAGGATTTTACGATACATAGCTTTGTCCTTTCTGGAGATTACAGCTTGAGCAAAATACGCCATTGTTAGGAACGACTGAATGAAATCCCGCGTCAGAAATGACGAAAAACCGGGGGCGTGACTTATCTGCAACAAATGGCGGCGAGACAAAAATTCCGGCCCAGTTCTTGCTCAAGCGCCTTGCCCCATCACGTGTATTCCCATGCGCGACAAGGAAGCGCTCTTATCAAAGACTTGGAGCATGTCCTGATCGAAAAATTCGGCTTTTTCGGGACATGCTCGAGACGGGGACCGTTGGCGCCGCGCGGGATGAGAACTCAGTATCTCGCGGCCACCGGAGCCGCGCCAAAGGCATCGAATTTGTAACTGAAGCCCGCCCGGACGGCGTTTTCGGTCTCATGATGCGTAACGGTCGACCCGAGGCCGAATACGAAGGGGGTGGCATCGGTCAAGTGGCCGAAATCCGTGTAACGATATTCCCCTCGCACCGACCAATTGTTGGTGACGGCGTACTCGATGCCGCCGCCGACCGTCCAGCCCGCCTGGGTGTGAGAGTCCTGAGTGAAAGGCCCAATCCCGCTATAGCTGGTGTTGAAGCCGGCGAATTCGCCGCCGCCCGTCGCATAGAGAAGAACCCGGTCGAAAGCAACGCCGAGGCGGCCACGAATCGATCCCTGCACGGGGATCTGCGTATCATAAAGGACGCCGCCCGGGCTGAAGTTTCGGCTGATGCCCGTCCCTTCCACATCGCCTTCGAGTCCGGCGACGAATTGGTTCATTTGGAAATTGTAGCCGACGTGAGCGCCGCCGACGACGCCGTTCGGGGTGAAGTTTGTGCCGAAACCAAACGGATAAACGGTCAAAGTATCGGTGCCCCAGCCATAGCCGATTTGGCCGCCGAGGTAGAGACCGGCCCAGGTAAAGAGTGGAACGATAGGGGCTTCGACCGGCGCCGCCGGGGGAAGGTCGGCCGCGATGGCCGGCGCGGCGGCTGCCAGCCCGGCTAGCGGCAGGAGAAACCTGCGAATCATGATTCGGTCCTTTTCCTAAGATTTTTTTTCGCGGTGCGATGTAACGCCTGAGATAAGCGATGTGATTCTGGCTAAATTTTGGACTTTTAGCTTGATTCTTATGAATTGTCGGCGATATTAGAGCTTATCATGACGAAATATTAGCGACTCATGAGTGATTTACTTTTAATTAACCTAAAAAAATTCTTAACTTACAAATTTATATTTACAGACGTAATTAACAATCTCTATTTTAGTTCGATTGCCGGTGGGTGGGCCGCAAGGCGTTCGCGCCTTTGTCCGGCGCAGGCTTTCACAAGGCTGTCGCCGTTGATCTTTAAAGGCGAATCTGCGCAAGCTGATCCGAATGCGGCATCTGTACCTAGCCGCGCCAACCTCCAGGAAAGCAATTCATGGCAGCTGCCTGCACGGAAGGGCTTGATACTGGCTTTGCCGCTCTCGGCTATGCCAAAGTTGGCCTGCTTGGCGTCGTTCAAGGTATTACCGAGCTGTTGCCGATCTCGTCGGCGGCGCATATGCGGATCGTCCCGGCTTTCCTTGGCTGGCAAGATCCGGGCTCGGCGTTTTCAGCCGCGATGCAGGTTGCGGCGCTCGCGGCTGTCGTGAGCTATTTCTGGGCGGATGTGCGCGGCCTTGCGTCGGGTTCGCTCGGCGCCATCCGGCGGCGCGATTTTCAGGACTGGAATTTTCGTTTCACTGCCTGGATCATCCTGGCGACAATTCCGATCGTGGTCGCTGGGGAGCTGCTCAAGCCCCTCCTCAACGCTTGCCATTCGCCGTTGCGCAGCTTGACCGTCATCGGCATCGCCTGCCTGGTCATGTCGGGGCTGCTTGTTCTCGCGGAACTCTATTCGCGTCCTAAGCGCACCCTCGAGCATGCGACGCTCAAGGACGCGATGATCATTGGGCTGGCGCAGGTTGGAGCGCTAATCCCGGGCGTTTCGCGCTCCGGCTCGACGCTAACGGCCGCTCTCTTCCGGGACCTCAAACGCGACGAAGCGGCCCGCTTTTCGTTTCTGCTCGGACTGCCGGCGATCGCCGCCGCTGGAATGAAGGAACTGTGGGAGCTCCATAAGGCTCATCTCGACGCGCATGGCTGGTCGATCCTGGGGTTCGGTATCCTCATCGCATCCCTGTCGGCCTATGCCGCGATTTGGGGCCTATTGCGGATTCTCGAACGGTTTTCAGCCTGGCCCTTCGCCATTTACCGGGGTGTGATGGGTATTGTCCTTCTAGCCTGCGTTTACTTCGGCTGGCTGCCGAATTGAGGTCAATCGTCTGGCGCCAGCATGGCTTCCGGGCGAACCAGCGCATCGAATTCCGCGGCGCTAACGAGGCCGGTGGCCAGCGCTTCCTCGCGTAGGCTCGTACCGTTCCGATGCGCGGCCTTGGCGATCTTAGCCGCGTTGTCGTAGCCAATCCTTGGCGAAAGTGCCGTGACGAGCATCAAGGATCGCCGCATCAGCCAGGCGATCCTTTCCTCGTCGGGAGCGAGCCCTTCGACACAATGCCTCCGGAAGCTGTCCATGCCGTCGGTAAGAAGGACGAGGCTTTCGAGAAACGCGAAGGCGATAACGGGCTTATAGACATTGAGTTCGAAATGACCCTGCGATCCGGCGAAGGTGATCGTCGCCTGATTGCCGAAGACGCGCGTGCAGACCATGGTCAGCGCCTCGGCCTGGGTCGGATTGACCTTGCCTGGCATGATCGACGAACCAGGTTCGTTTTCCGGCAGGATCAGTTCGCCGATTCCGCAGCGAGGGCCGCTCGCCGCAAGCCTAATATCATTGGCGATCTTGAAGAGGCTTGCCGCGATCGTATTCAGGGCGCCATGCGCGAAGAGCAAGGCGTCAGAGACAAAAGGCAGCGCGGTCATGGCCGCGATCCGCGCCGCGAAGGCTCGATCGAAACCCCGTTTCGCATTGAGCCCGGTGCCGACCGCCGTGCCGCCCTGGGCAAGCCGGTAAAGCCCCGGAAGCGCCGTCTCTATGCGTTCAAGTCCGAATTCGATCTGCGCCGCATAGCCCGAAAACTCCTGACCGAGGGTCACCGGGGTTGCGTCCTGAAGATGCGTGCGTCCGGTTTTGACGATCGCGGCGAAATCGGATTTCGCGACGAGCGCGCGATTGAGCGCGCGCAAGGCTGGTTCCAGCCCGTTTTGATTTGGACGGCGGCGGCGATATGCACAGCGGTCGGGAAACAATCGTTCGAGGATTGGCAAAGATTGACGTGATCGTTTGGATGCACCGGATATTTCGTGCCGCGCGCCGCGCCGAGGATTTCATTGGCGCGATTGGCGATGACCTCGTTGACATTCATGTTGGTTTGCGTGCCTGATCCCGTTTGCCAAACGCCCAAGGGAAATTCGGCATCGAGACCGCCGGTCTCGATTTCACGGGCGGCGGCGGCGATTGCAGAGCATAAACCGGCTGGCAAAAGCCCGAGTTCGCGATTGACCCCCGCGGCGGCCCGCTTGACCATCGCCAAGGCATGAACGATCGCGAGCGGCATGATCTGCGACCCGATCGCGAAATGCGCGAGGGATCGTTGGGTCTGCGCGCCCCAATAATGCTCCGCAGGCACTTCGATTGGCCCGAAACTGTCCGTTTCGATCCGCGTTTTTCCGCGACCATCCATGTGGTTCCCGCCCAAGCCGCGAGCCATGTGAAGCAGCCTGGCAAGGCCCCGCTGTGACGCCTGATTTACTCTCCGTCACCGCGTATAAAGCGCTGGCCGGCGGCCACGGCATCGATCGCCTGCCAATCGCCATCATGTCCGAATTCCATGCCGGACGTGATCGACAACATTTCGGCCAAACGGCTTCTGGCGCGGTTGACGCGGCTTTTCATGGTCCCGATCGCGCAGCCGCAAACTCCCGCCGCCTCTTCATAGGACAGACCCGAAGCGCCAATCAGAATCAAGGCTTCGCGCTGATCGCTTGGCAATTGCTGGAGCGCGGCGCGAAAATCGAGCAGGTCCATATGGCCGCTTTGCGCCGGGGCTGTCGCGAGTTTGGCGGCGAAAGCACCTTCCGGATCGGCGACCTCGCGCCGCCGCTTGCGGTATTCCGAATAATAAATGTTGCGCAAAATCGTAAATAACCAGGCCCTGAGATTGGTCCCCTCGACGAAAGTGCCGATATTGCTCCAGGCCTTCACCAAAGTCTCCTGGACGAGATCGTCGGCGCGATCGAGATTGCCGCATAAGGACACGGCGAAGGCGCGCAGATTGGGGATGACCGCGAGGAGATCTGCGGTTATTTGCAAGCTTGCGGCGCCCTCCCCGGGCACCTCCTCGGACACCCGTGTTTCCAGCGTTTTCGTGTGCGCGACTGTCACATGCCGTCCTTACTTGACCTGGCCTCCGAGGCGCTTTCGAGCTGCCGTAACAACTCACGAAAACGTACCGGCACCGGTTGCGCCAAAATGTCATCGTAGACGCTGCGTAAATGCAGCCCAATTTGATCGGCGATGTCGGATTTCGATGCTGCCTTTTTGAGACAAGGCCCGCCACTCATCTCTTTCGCGGAACCGGAACAACCGGATTCGGGCCCCATGTTGGGCGCCTCAAATATCTTTATCCCGCCCACCTTGACCGGTGGGTTTTTCGTGGTTGTTGTAGGTTTTGTCACTGAAGCACCCTCATGATGGTACTTTTCATTTGATGGCACTTTTCATTCGTTTATCCCCACTGACGTTCATCCCGAGATACCGGGCGTAATTCGTTGATAAAACTGCTCGTCTCAGCATGCCCATGACATACCTGCGCAACCGGAATTTCAAGACCCCCTTTTTGTGAAGCTTGGCTCGTGCGTGGAAATCGGTATAACCAGCTCAATCGAACGCTTGATGAGCGGAGATAGTTCCACATGCCGGAACTTTATCCGGCCATTTGGAATTTATCTCGCCGGACGGGATTCATCACGCGCTATGTAATATTGCATGTAAAGGTGCCTCCCATGCCAGTATCTCAGGCAATTTCCGCGCATATCCCTTATTTGCGCCGGTTTTCACGGGCTTTGACGGGAACGCAGGCAGGGGGAGACGCCTATGTTCTTGCCACGCTAGAGGCCATCGTCGCGGATCCGGCCGAGTTTTCGAAGTGCGCTGATCCAAGGACGGCGCTTTACCGCTTGTTCCTCAAAGTCTGGGGGACAGTGCCAGTCAATGACCACGTCGATCCAGCTTCGTTCACCAGCGATGAAGCCGGCGCACATCGCCACCTCGAAGCGATTACCTTGCGTCCGCGAATTGCATTTCTTCTCAGTTCGCTCGAGGGCTTCGATACCACGGAAGTCGCGGGCGCGCTCGACTGCACGGTCGAGGAGGCGGCAAACCTCATTGATGCCGCTGGCAAGGAGATCGCCAACCAAATTCGCACCGATGTCTTGATCATCGAGGACGAGCCCTTCATCGCGCTCGATCTTCAAAACCTCGTCGAGGAACAAGGCCACCGCGTCTCCAATGTCGCGCGGACCCATCGCGAGGCGGTTGACGCTGTCAGGCGCGAACGGCCAGGCCTCATCCTCGCGGACATTCAGCTTGCCGACGGAAGCTCGGGACTCGAAGCGGTCAATCAGATTCTTGAATCGTTTTCCGTGCCGGTGATTTTCATCACCGCCTATCCTGAACGCTTTTTGACGGGGACGCCGCCGGAACCCGCCTTTCTCATAACCAAACCCTTCAAAATCGACAGTCTGAAGGCCGTTATCAGCCAGGCCCTTTTCTTCGACCGCAAGTCGCATCGCAAGGACGAGCCTGAAAAAAGCACGAGCCTCGTCTGATCTTGCCGGGTTCACGCGGGTGGCGGGTTGCCTCGCTTCAGGATGCGGCCAAGGATGATGCCCGCAAGCATCGCGACGGCGACCAGCGAGAAAGGATGCAATTGTTTCGCGACTTCCACACCGGCCTCGAGTGCAAGACGCTCGCGCTCCATGCCCGCTTCTTTTAGGATGTCGAGAAAGGGCGCGACGGTCTCATCGATATTGTTCGCGAACTCAGCTTTTTGCGATGGTAGTGACTCTTTGGCTTCCATCAATGCAGCTGAGGCTTGCCGGGGACTGGCCGGCCTTTCGCGTGCTATCACGAGCATACAAATGAGGGCGGCGACGAGATAAAGACCACCAACACCAAACGCGGCGCCCGTGTATCCCTCCAATGGCTCGAGAAACTCGAAGAAACCAATCGTAAGAAAGATTGCACTGGCGATCAAACAACTCATCGCCAAGAAAAAGAGCATGGCCATTTTGAAAAGGCGCATGCTCATTTCCCCAATCGGGGCGGTGGCTTCGCTTACCAGCCGATTGATTAAGCGATTCATTTGCGCCCGCGGCTTAGCAATCCCACAAGTAAGCCGGCAACCATCGCGATTAGCACCGCGGCTAATGGATTCCGTTCGATCGTCGACTCTATGTCCGCGCTTGTTCCGACGACGCGATCCTGCGCCTTGCTCGCTGTGTCGGATATTTTTTGCCGCGCATTGTCGACCGCATCGACCACTGTGCTCGTCGTAGCAGCAGTGTGTGAATGAATAAAATCCGACACCGAAGACGTCAACTTCGCGACGTCGTCACGCAGAGCCGCGAGATCCGCCGAGAAATCTTGAGTGGCTTCTTCCACAGGTTTAATGCTCGCCATCGCTATTCTCCATTTTTGGCTAGGTCGATCGTTCTGAGTTGCGCGCGGTTTGACATCCCCTTCATTCGAGGGAATTGCGGCGTCTGCAACTGTCGTGGTGCTTTCTAACTCTGGATTTGGGAATAAGTTGCTATTTTCATCCCGGCGCCTTGAGCCGGCCAGCGCCAATGTCAGTCCAGCAGACTCCTATAAGCGTTGCGGTTCATCGAATACGCGCGTCGGAATGTGGCCAGGATTCGGTTCTCCAGGCTCTACCACATCCGGATCCGTAATTGGCGGCACCGGCATGTCACCCGGATTTTCGACCGGAGGCGGCGCCGGATCGGGGTCCGGAATTTCAGGCGGTATCGGGGGCAACCCGTCCGGCGGGCGGCCAGGCTCGGGCGCAGGAGGCCTTGGAGTCTGCTGAGCTTTTGAACTTTTCAAATTGTAATTCCTTATTTTGCACGCCGTCGCTTTCGCACGGGGAATGAGACCCCCAAACGCATTCTCGCCAAGCAGGTTCCCCATGGATCGGGCGGATGGGGGTGGGCGGCGCATTATTGAAGTCTTCGAAGACAGGCGCCAATGCTCGCCCCAGCGCTATGTTCGGTCGCCAACCTACAACGTACGGGAACTTCCGCTTGACGATCCAATGGCGATCAAATCAATGAAGGATCTTTTCCTGCATACGCTCAAGAATATCTGTTACGCTGAAAGGCAGATCTAGCAGAAGCGAACATTAACAAGAAAGCCGCTTAAAGTTATGATACTAAGCTTCGTCCCATGACGTTTCCGTGCATCGAGGGCTGCGGCCCACCGCATCAATAACCACCGGCAAAGCAGAACAGGGGGTGCGACGTGAGCTTGCTCGAAGCCGCGATCGCGGTAACCGATCGCGGAGAGACTTGGCTGGGAATGCCGGACGCGGATAGCCTCTATATCCTACTTGCGAGTCTGCTTTTGGCTTTCATCGCTTTCGTTATTTTGATGCGCGTCCGATTCTAGACCAGAGATCCCAGATGTGAAATCCGGATTCGTTGTACTCTTGAGG
>VDMG01000233.1:16423-19425 GCA_006514895.1 Beijerinckiaceae bacterium | reverse complement strand
TCTTTGACTTGGCCGGTCGTGCGCAGAGTCCCATCCCAGGCCTCGCGAAGATACGATGCCGAAACTCAGAAATGTTCCACTCGCCAGGGTCACGAGCAAGACGGTCGACAATCTCGGCGCGCTCTTGCCCGGAACCGCGCTTCGCTGATCGGAACGGATTGCTGCTGTACCGCCTCCATATAGCGTTGGAGAAAGTTGTCATAAAGGGCGCGCGATGTCTCCGCGTTGCTTTCAAGCTCGGGGATTGAATTTGCGCCTTGCCGGTGGGTTGCGACTGACTCACGACGTTGGCGAGACTTGCCTCGAGACTATTCTGCCGCGTGAGAGCGATTTCATATTCGCTCTTGTAGCTCTCGTCTATCTTGCCCATTTCATCCTTGATGCTGTGCCGCAGCTCCTGCATCTGGGTCCGGAGATTTACGGCCGCCAGATGGTTCTCTCCGTACGTCCTCGACCAGATTGCTTCGCGCTGCGCAAGTTCGAGATATTGTCCGCGCAATTTGATGATTACTTCGCTCTTCAAAGCATCGGCCACAGGCGCGTCGGCGACGTCTTGTTGCATGACCGTATTAATCCGGTCGAGAGGTGCCTTTGCTTCCGCGGTTGCGGCGCGGGCGAGGATGAGCTGGCTGTTGACCTCGGCAAGATCCTGATCGCCGATCAGCCTTCCTCCACCCGTATCGACGATATTGTTCTTCCCCTTAAAATCCAGAACGGCGCGCTCGGCCAAGGTCGCCTGGGTGCGCAGTTCGGATATCCTTTCCTGCAACCAGATGCTTGCCCGGCGTGTGGCCTGAAATTTCGCATCTAATTGATTGTCAATGTAAGCATCTGCCAAAGCGTTGACCAAACGAGCTGACTTATCCGGGTCGCGGGAGGTGAACCCGATATCTATGACATAGGTCATGCCCACGCGGTTCAACGTGCGCTGCGCGTCGAACTTGAGCAAGGCCGCATTTTCACGTTCACTTTCCGTTGGCACTCTTTCAGAGACAGAGAATCCGGTTAGGCTGCCCAGGAGAGCCATAAAATGGCCAACCGGACCTTTGGAGGAACCAGTGAATTCCGGGTCATCGGCAAGATGCAGCTTCCTGACAACCGCAAGGCCTATGTTATCCGACTTTAAAACCTCGACTTCCGTCTGGACGGTGGCGGCGTCAATATCGGGTTCGCCTAAAATCGACTCTTTCTGGAACAGCTGAAGCTTTCGCTTGTCGATGACAATGCTTCCCCCAGCCGTTAAAAGCAAAGCAACAAATGAACACCACGACGGCAATAGGCCGTTGCCGATTCATGATGCCAGTAATATTTATCAGAGTTTGAAAGAGTACTGTATCAGGCCGGTTGGAGGAGTCGCCAGAACCCTTAGAACGTTTGTTGATCTGCAGCATCTCTGTCAATTCACCATCGTCCTCGTAAACGTCCTGCCGAAAAGGTTTAAGTACAAAGAGATTCGGAAGCGAATTGCTTTCAAAAATACACTTCAGACAAAAACATTTGCTTTAAACTTTTCTCCATAAAGAAAAAAGCTAAATATCAAATCTAACGGCTTTGTTACTATATCCTGTTAATATTTATAGCAAGCTATGTTAGGCGTATATATATATGTGTGTGTATTCTTTAAGTGACGGGCACGAAAAATGCCGGCCTTAAATTTCCACTAAATCATATCGTGATTAAAACATTGAATCAGAGAAAAATGGCTCGCGCCGGCCGGCTGATGTCGGTTGAAAACCGGGATTGAACGCCGGACGGCGATTAGAATCAACGCCAGAGTTGCCCAGCGTCGAAGGGTCAGCCGCCCAATTGGGCTGACATCAAAGCGGAGGAGACCCCAGCCCTCGAACGTGGTTCAAGTGTTACTGGAAGAAGATGGCTCAATATTTCGCCGTCACTGGAACGCCACACGTCCATATTGCTTGGAACTGCGGGCCATCCAAAGTTTCGACCTGTTGAAAGGCGTAACACTCCATTCTTGGCCGGTGATAGACATATCCGTAAGGATAGGGGAGACCAAAAAAAGGCATTCCCTCGACGGTCCCCACGGGCCTGGCCTGAGAGGCAACCGGCAACATCATCACGCCCAGACATGCGACAACCGCGGCCGCGCCAAACTTAATCATTTTGGGATTCCGCTATTTCAAGAAGATTAGTCTTCTTTATGGCATGAGTTGCGTCCCGGAGCAAGCAGGTTGGAGGGAGCGCTCGGGCTTCCCTTGTGTTTTGATCCCGGCTATGGAAACGCAACGGGCATTTCCTTCGACCGGGACCTCCATGAAAGCCGTTCATGTCCTGAATGGGCCGAATCTTAATCTTCTCGGGGCGCGTGAGCCCGAAATCTATGGCTCCGCGACTCTCGCGGACATCGAGGCGCGTCTCTCCGTGCTGTGCAAGCCGCGCGGACTCATTTTGTATTTTCGCCAATCAAACCACGAGGGCGACCTCGTGACCTGGGTGCAGGAAGCTGGCCGCGCCGGCGAGCCGGTGATCTTGAACGCCGGAGCCTATTCGCATACGTCGATCGCGCTGCACGATGCGATCAAGGCGGCGAAGACGGACGTCATCGAGGTGCATCTTTCGAATATTCACGCCAGGGAAAGTTTTCGTCACCGGTCCCTCATATCCCCGGTCGCACGGGGCGTGATCTTGGGGTTTGGCGCCTTGTCTTACGATCTCGCGCTCGAATCTTTGCTCGCCCTGGCGAAAGCGGCGGGTAAACCGGGGCCAGCCTCAACATAACGATTTCTTCATGGTTGTTTCCGGAAAGGAAATATCCAGGCCATAACGAGAGTAGAAAAAATGAAATATCCGGATCCAAAACCGGACGTAAGCCCGGCTGCGGCCGCAGTTGACACGGAACTGGTCGAGGTCCTGGCGCAGCTCGTAACCCGTCTCGGGCTTTCCGAGATCGAAGTTGCGAACGGCGATTTCAAAATCCGCGTCGCGCGGCAGCTTTCGCCCGCCATCATCCAGCCGGCCGCCGCCTCGCCACTGGCCATGGC
>VDMG01000233.1:0-16413 GCA_006514895.1 Beijerinckiaceae bacterium | reverse complement strand
CTCCCGCCGATGTTCCAGGCACGGTTAAGTCGCCGATGGTCGGAACCGCTTATTTGCGTGCATCGCCGGATGCCGCCCCCTTTGTCGAGATCGGCGCGCAAGTAAATGCAGGCGACAAGGTTCTTCTTGTCGAGGCGATGAAAACCTTCAACGAGATCCTGGCACCGCGCGCCGGCACGGTGACGGGCATTCTGGTCGAGGACGGCCAGCCGGTCGAATATGGCCAGCCGCTGCTTGTGATCGAATAAGGCCGCGTGGCCGGTGGACTGATATGTTCGAGAAGATCCTTATCGCCAACCGCGGCGAAATCGCCTTGCGAATTCTTCGCGCCGCCAAGGAACTCGGCATCGCGACGGTGTCGGTTCATTCGACGGCCGACGCCGATGCGATGCATGTGAAGCTCGCCGACGAATCGGTGTGCATCGGGCCGCCGCCCGCGCGCGATTCCTATCTGAACATTCCAGGCCTTCTCGCGGCCTGCGAAATTACCGGCGCCGAGGCCTTGCATCCGGGTTATGGATTCCTCTCGGAGAATGCGCGATTCGCGGAGATTCTCACCGACCATCACATCACCTTCATCGGGCCCAAGCCGGAGCATATTAGGCTTATGGGCGATAAGATCGCGGCCAAATCGACGGCGATCCGGCTTGGAATTCCTTGCGTGCCTGGCTCGCCCGGCGCGATCGCCAGCGACAAGGAGGCACACGCCGTCGCCCGGGCGCTTGGTTTTCCGGTCCTCGTAAAGGCGGCGGCGGGCGGCGGCGGACGCGGCATGAAAGTCGCCCGTAGCGCCAATGATCTTCCCACGGCGATCGAAACGGCGCGGGCCGAGGCCAAGGCGGCCTTCGGCGATGATTCAGTTTATCTTGAAAAATATCTCGAAAAGCCGCGACATATCGAAATCCAGGTTCTGGGCGACGGACACGGCAAGGCTATTCATCTCGGCGAACGCGATTGCTCGTTGCAGCGCAGACATCAGAAGGTTTGGGAGGAAAGTCCTTCTCCCGCCCTCAACGCTCCGCAGCGCTTGGAAATCGGCGAAATCTGTGCGGCCGCGATGCGTGAACTCGGATATGCCGGAGCGGGAACTATCGAGTTCCTCTTTGAAGACGGCAAATTTTACTTCATCGAAATGAACACAAGGATTCAGGTCGAGCATCCGGTAACCGAAATGATCACGGGCGTCGATCTCGTCCACGAGCAGATCAGAATCGCGGCGGGCTCCCCGCTGTCGCTGACCCAGGATGAAGTCGTCTTTCATGGGCATGCAATCGAATGCCGGATCAATGCCGAACATGCGGCAACCTTCCGGTCATCTCCAGGCAAGATCGCCTATTACCATCCACCGGGCGGCCTTGGCGTGCGGGTCGATAGCGCGGTCTATGCCGGTTATACGATTCCATCAAATTACGATTCGCTCATCGGCAAGCTCATCGTGCACGGGCGCAACCGTAACGAGGCGATGATGCGGCTTCGCCGCGCGCTCGATGAATTCATTATCGACGGCATCGATACGACAATTCCCTTGTTCCAAACCTTGGTTCGCAACGCCGATATCCAAAATGGGCTCTACGACATCCATTGGCTGGAGAGGTTTCTTGCGTTGGGCGGGATGGACGAGGACGACGCGTGAGATTTGCCGCCGGCCAATTCGCACTCGCTCACTCGCACTTAAAAGCTGATCGCAGTGCGTAGTGCAAAAATGGCGGCGTTTGGAATACGCCCGATCAATGGATTGATGGGATCGAGAGAGCCGGCGCCGGGATGGATGATGTACTGAAAATCTGGCTGAACAGTCCAGCCGGCGATAACTTGCGCCTGATAGATGAGTTCCACCACCAATTCATAATTGCGCAAGGGCAAAGCGGTTTGTGTAAAGAGCGCTTTTTCGAGATCAAGTTCTCTGACATCGGGAGAGAGAGACGAAAAGGATGCCGCGATACCAAATTTGTCATCCGGCCGCTGATCCCAAAGTCCCATGAGATTGATGCCCGCATCGGCATATAGGCTTATCAAATTTCGGTCGGGTGGACTGAGTGCAAAGCGTGTAAATGCGCCGATGCCTTTCTTCGGATCGTCGCCAGGCAGGCGCCAAAGCATTTGGTCGATGACGCCATACACGCCATAATCGCCGGTACGGGTCCGCGCCACGCCGACACTCAACGGATCGGCGAGCGATCTGTTGTCGATGCCAAAATGCTGGTCGTCGAACGTGCCGAAGTGATGCCACCCTCCGAGTTTCAGCGTGCCGGTGAGCCCTGGCGAGGCATTGTACATATATTGCGCTTCCGCCATCAGCAGGGGCGGATCCTGGAGGCGAAAGTTTATTCCCACCGGGTCTTCAATCTCTTCCAGTCCGTGAACTCGGCTCCAGAGGGATCGCCGTTGTACACGCCGGCGAGAAGAGCGAGGTGATCGTTCGGATTAAATTAGGCGAACACCCGGCGTAGCGAGCGGATAGGCAGGTCCTCCATTTGGCAGGTCCGCCGCGAGTCGGCCAGCCGAACGTGCTGTTAATGTATAAACTATTGGCGAAGTCGCTGATGAAGAACTGATTGTCGGCCGCCAGCTGACCGATGCGGATCGACATCATGTTGTTGATGTTCTGCTCGACCCAAAGCTCGAACAGCCGCGTTCCTGGCCGGGCTTCGATGCTGTCGACGGTCGCAAGGCTCAAGATATTGGAAGCCGACAGCTGGCCGCCATGTATCTGATATGCGTTGACACGAAAACTGAGGCCGTCCATCCCTGCGATCTTCGCGAGATCGGCGTCCAGCACCATGTAAAGAATGCCTTCATAGACGGCGCCTTGCCGGACGCCACCCGTGGGATTGCTCAAGCCGTCCGCAAAATAATCCAATTGCAAATTGTAGCCGAGATCGTAGTGGCCCTTTTTGAATTCGGCGAGAGCCGGGATGCTAGAGGCGATCGATGGCTGCGGCAGGAGGTCGTTTGCCGTTTTGGGCGTGTGCCGGTGGCGACCTGCGCCCGCGCTAAATCGCCCGTAAATCCGGCAGAGCCTGCGCCGAGAACCAGACAAACAGAAAACAGGCGGCAAATTGGAGCGGGTGAAGGGAATCGAACCCTCGTATTCAGCTTGGAAGGCTGCTGCTCTACCATTGAGCTACACCCGCGAAGCTCTTGTCATGGGCCTCGGGCTGACGGGGGCCGCACCGTCACGTGAGTGGCGCTCCCCGCATCGATGAACCTATAAGGCAAGTCCGCGCCCCATCAAAGTCCGGGACGAGCCGTTTCAGGTCAATGTGCCTGGGTCTCTTGCAGCGGATGCGTGGCACAAAGGCAACATCCGGCAAAATCCTCTTTTGTCAGTTTCCCCAAAATTACGTCTTCTGGAAATTAAGGCCATGGGCGAGTGACATCATATTGCGTTCGGGCTTACCATGCCTTTGCTCTTTCTGGCGCATGTCAAGACCGGGCGTTTGCCTTCAACGCCGCGCGTCCCGCGTAGCGGGCCTGACTGCCAAGCTCCTCCTCGATCCTGATCAGCTGATTATATTTCGCGAGGCGGTCCGAACGGGCAAGCGAACCGGTTTTGATCTGGCCGCAATTGGTCGCAACGGCAAGATCGCTGATTGTCGAATCCTCTGTCTCGCCGGAGCGGTGCGACATGACGGCGGTGTAGCCAGCCAGCTGCGCCATATCGACGGCGGCGAGCGTTTCCGTCAGTGTGCCGATCTGATTGACCTTGATCAGGATCGAATTGGCGATGCCCTCCTTGATCCCGCGCGACAGACGCGTGACATTGGTGACGAAAAGATCGTCGCCAACCAGCTGGCATTTCTTGCCGAGAAGTTCAGTGAGGATCTTCCACCCTTCCCAATCATCCTCGGACATCCCGTCCTCGATCGAGACAATCGGATAGTCGGCGAGAAGCTTCGCGAGATATTGTGCCTGCTCTTCCGGCGCGCGCGTCTTCCCCTCGCCAGCACAAACATATTTGCCGTCGTGAAAAAATTCGGTCGCGGCGGGATCGAGACCTATGGCGATGTCTTCACCGGGTTTGAAGCCGGCATCGGCAATCGCCTTGCGGCAGAAATCAAGCGCCACCTCGGCGGACGGCAGATTGGGCGCGAAGCCGCCTTCGTCGCCAACATTGGTGTTGTGGCCGGCTTTTTTCAAAGTGCTTTTCAGCACATGAAAGACTTCCGAGCCCCAGCGTACTGCTTCCTTCAGCGACGGCGCGCCGAGGGGAATGATCATGAATTCCTGAAAGTCGATCGGATTGTCGGCATGCACGCCGCCATTGATGATGTTCATCTGCGGGACCGGCAAAACATGCGCCTGGACCCCGCCAACATAGCGATAGAACGGCAATCCGGAGACATCCGCCGCCGCTTTTGCGACGGCGAGCGAGACCCCCAAAATGGCGTTGGCGCCGAGCCTTGCCTTGTTCGGCGTGCCGTCGAGCGCGATCATCGTCGCGTCGATTTTGCTTTGATCTTCCGCGTCGAACCCGCTCAAGGCATCGAAAATATCGCAGTTGACGCTTTCGACCGCCTTGAGAACGCCCTTGCCGGAAAAGCGCCCCTTGTCGCCGTCGCGCAACTCGACCGCCTCATGCGCGCCGGTCGAGGCACCCGAAGGCACCGCCGCGCGCCCGCTCGATCCATCCTCCAAGGTGACATCGACCTCGATGGTGGGATTGCCGCGGCTATCCAAGATTTCCCGCGCGGCGATGTCGACGATTGCGGTCATTGAAGCTCCTGTTACCATGGAGACCGGAAGGGTTAGGCTTTTACGCCCAAGCGCGGCGCGAAGGAAGCCTTGCGGAGGGGATTTTCGGGAAGAGCCTGATTGCGTTTTCCGCAAAAATTAGGCGTGGTAAACCAAAACCACCCGAAAGACATCCTTTTAAGCTTTTTGATGGTATCGTCGCGTCTGATCAGAGGGATGAGTAAAGGCAGACAAATGCCGTTCCGCCACGCTGCTTTCTATATTTTATGCTCGGGTTTCCTGACGCAAGCGGGCGCGGCGCGGGCGGAGGAAAACCCGCCCCTGCCGGTTCCAAGACCGGCGTCAGCGGCCAATCCTCCTCAAAATGAAGCCCAACCTAAAGCGCGGCTTAATAAATTGGACTCAAAAGCCTCGGACACTCAAAACTCAAACCCCACGGAACCGGGCGCCAGAAAAACCTATCAGTCACTCATCAAACGGGAAGCCGAAAAGAACGGTCTGCCGCCTGACATAGCCGACGCCGTCGCGGCAATCGAGAGCGGCTATGATCCTGCCGCCGTCGGCGGTGTCGGAGAAATCGGCCTTATGCAGGTCCGGCCCGAAACGGCGGCGATGCTGGGCTTCAAGGGTGACCTCGCCGAACTCGCAAAGCCGGACGTGAATATTCATTATGGCGTGACGTATCTTGGCCAGGCTTGGCGTCTGGCCAACGGCGATCTTTGCCGCGCTTTGATGAAATACCGCGCGGGCCATGGCGAGGAGGAGATGACGGCCCTTTCCGCGACCTATTGTGGCCGGGCACGCGCACATCTGGCGGCGGCCGGCTCGCCCTTCGCGGCGGGAATTTCCGTGCCCTTTGTTTTCGAGCCGGCTGTGCCGCAAGCGCGAGCCGTGAGACGCGGCCCAAGAATCCGTACGGCGGCCGTCAGCCGGGCCTTTTGGGCTGCGGAAGAAGCAAGGGTGAAGGCGATCAGCATACACATTGAGGCCAAATGGCGGCGCATGGCGTCGCGGTGAAAGACGGGTGCTCAGTTCACAGCTCGCCCAAGACGCCACGCTCCAATACGGCGGTTGGAGCCTGTTGAGATCACTGCGTGCTGTTGATGAGACGCGCGTTGCCCCCAACCGCCGCCGTATTGATCGAGACCGTTTGTTCAAGACAAAAGCGGTTGAGATAATGCGGTCCGCCCGCCTTGGGGCCCGTACCCGACAAATTGAAGCCGCCGAAGGGCTGGGTGCCGACGACGGCGCCGATCATATTGCGATTGACATAGCAATTGCCCGCCAGCCGCCGCCCCAGGATACGATCGATCGTGGCATCGATGCGCGAATGCACGCCCAAGGTCAACCCAAACCCGCTAGCCTCGATCGAATCGAGCAATTCATCAAGTTCGGCAGCCTTGTAGCGGACGACATGGAGGACCGGACCGAACACTTCACATGTGAGATCAGCCACGGCGGCTATCTCGAAAATATGAGGCGCGACATAAAACCCATTTGGCGGCGCCCGCGATGGTATCTCGCCAGCGAAATGGACAATCGCCGCGCTTCGCATTCGCGCGATATGCGCATCAAGCTTGGCCTTCGCGTCACCGTCGATCACGGGGCCGATATGGACTTGCGTTTCGCGCGGATCGCCGATCAAAAGTTCGCGCGCTGCCCCGGCGATCATCGCGATCATCTTATCTCCGACATCCTCTTGGACGCAGAGAAGCCGGAGCGCCGAGCAGCGTTGTCCGGCCGAGCGAAACGCGGAAGTGACCACATCGTCGCAAACTTGCTCGGGCAGGGCGGTGGCGTCAGTTATCATCGTGTTGATCCCGCCGGTTTCCGCGATCAACACCGGAATTGGCCCGTCCTTCGCGGCCAGCGCGCGATGGATTTTCGCCGCGGTTTCCATCGAGCCGGTAAAGGCCACTCCAGCAACTCCGGGTAAGGAGACAAGCTTTTCGCCGAGCTCAGCATCTCCCGGCAAGAGATGCAACGCCGGGGCCGGCACGCCGGCGCGATGCAAGATGTCGATGGCGGCGGCGGCGATCAAGGGGGTCTGCTCGGCAGGCTTGGCGAGGACACTATTGCCGGTGACGAGCGCCGCGCTAATCTGCCCGAGAAAGATCGACAAGGGAAAGTTCCAAGGGCTGATGCATAAGAACACGCCGCGCCCATGACAATAGAGGTCATTATCTTCCCCCGTGGGTCCTCGCAACGAAACTGGACGTTCCGATTGCCGCCGCGCTTCTTGTGCGTAATAGCGGCAGAAATCGATCGTCTCCCGCCATTCGCCGATGGCGTCATCGAGGGTCTTGCCTGCTTCGGCCTGAAGCAGCCAGAGCAATCGCGGCGCCTCTTTTTCAATCAATTGCGCGGCACGATCGAGACAGGCTGCCCGCAGATTGGCGGGCACATGAGACCACAGGCGAAAACCCGCGTGCGCATCGCGCATGGCCTCAATCAACAAATCGGGAGAGGCTTCCCGCACGCTCCCAATTGCCGCCCCGTCGATGGGCGAAACAATTTTCCGTGCTTTTCCTTCACGCCGAGCGCTCGAGATGACGGGCGCCGCTTCCCGGCCTGGAGTTGCGCCCGCTATCGCGGAAACAAGAGTAGCAAGCGCGCGGCGATCGCCGAATTCAATTCCAGCCGCGAGCTTGCGCGATGGCATGTGAATATCCGTTGGCAATGGCAGGCCTGGCGCGCGGGCGGCTTTCGCGTCGCCTATGACGGCTTGCGGCCGGACGAGAAGTTTCGCCGCGGAAACATGGGGGTCGCTTAAGCGTGCGACAAAGGACGAGTTGGCGCCATTCTCGAGAAGGCGCCGCACGAGATAGGCAAGCAGATTTTCGTGAACGCCGACCGGCGCATAGATGCGGCACGCGATCTCGGGTAATTCGGTCCGTAAGGCGGCGAAGAGGTCTTCGCCCATGCCATGGAGGCGCTGGAATTCAAAGCCTCCTTCCTTTCCCGCGAGTTCGACGATGGTCGCAATCGTCAGCGCGTTATGTGTCGCGAATTGCGGATAGACGATGTCCCGCATGGCGAGAAGTTTTTTTGCGCAAGCGAGGTAGTTGAGATCGGTCATCGCCTTACGCGAAAAAACCGGATAATCGGGAAGGCCCCGCTCCTGGGCCCGCTTGATTTCCGTGTCCCAATAGGCTCCCTTGACCAGCCGCAGCATCAAGCGGCGATTGGCATGGCGCGCCGCGCCGGCAACATGCTCGATCACCGCCAAGGCCCGCTTCTGATAGGCCTGCACCGCGAGACCAAAACCATTCCAGCCAGCAAGCGACGGATCAGCCAGCAACACATCGAAAATGTCGAGAGAAAGCTCAAGCCGGTCGGCTTCCTCGGCATCGATGGTGAAGTTCAAATCATGCCGCTTGGCCATCCGCGCCAGTTCGGCGACCCGCGCCGAAAGCTCGGCGAGGACACGGGGACGCGACAAAGGTTCGAAGCGGGAATGCAACGCCGAAAGTTTTACGGAAATGCCCGGACGCTCCGGCAAGGAGCGCGATCCCGCCGATTTGCCGATTGCGTCAATGGCATTCGCATAGGATTCAAAATAACGCCATGCGTCGGCCGCGGTCCGCGCGCCTTCGCCGAGCATATCGAAAGAATAGCGGTAAAGCCGTCCCTCCTTCGAGCAAGCGCGTTGCAAGGCATCTTCGATCGTTTGACCGAAGACGAAATGCGACCCCACGAGCTGCATGGCCCGGCGCGCCGCCGCGCGCAAGGCACCCATGCCGATCCGGTGCGCAAGCGCGGCGACCACCCCTTCCGCCGATTTTCCCTTGCCGATGACGCGCGCGGTGATTCCAAGCGCCCAGGCAGCGGCTGAGACGAGGAGCGCTTCCGAATCTCCAGCATGGCGGCTCCAATTCGCCGATGCAAGCTTGTCTTCAATGAGCCGGTCGGCGGTGAGATCATCAGGCACCCGCAGCAGCGATTCGGCGAGCACCATCAACGCGAGACCTTCCTCCGACGACAAGGAATATTCACGCAAGAGATCTTCGACCCCGCCGATGCGGATCGAATGCGTCCGCACCGCCGCGATAAGGCGCAACGCACGCCGGTCGATCCGCGCCTCGGCCTGCGTGTCCAAAGCCGCGCCAGCGAGAAGCCCGGCGGCAAGAACCTCATCTTCCTCCGCATAGGGAGCCGAAAAAGCGGGAACAGAGGAGTCCAAAGTCATACGAGGTTTTTCGTTGACGCTACTAGACTAAGGTTGAAATATGGGGTCGCCGCGATAAGCTTGCAGCCTCGCCGGCCATCCCGGCCGAGGCGCCGCAAATGTCATGCCGTCCCCGCGACGCGCCTCGCTGGACTGGCCCCGTGTATTCTAGAGCATTTTCAAGCGGATGCCGGTGCGCGTCGAGAACTCGAGCCGCTTTCTGATTCCTTGGAATCTGAAAGCGCTCTATTCGGCAAGCCCCAGCACATCCGCCATCGAATAAAGGCCGGGCTTCTGGTTCTTGCCCCAGAGCGCGGCCTGCACGGCACCGCGCGCGAAAATGCTGCGGTCTTCCGCAACATGGGCGAGTTCGATCCTCTCGCCTGGTCCCGCGAAAATCACTTTGTGATCGCCGATCACCGTCCCGCCGCGCAGCGATGCAAAGCCGATATCGCCGATTGCACGCAAGCCGGTATGGCCGTCACGCACGCGGATGGAATGCTTTTCGAGCGGGATCCCACGGCCTTCCGCCGCAGCAGCGCCGAGCAGAAGCGCGGTCCCGGAGGGCGCGTCGACCTTCATGCGATGGTGCATTTCGACGATCTCGACGTCATATTCAGGGCCCAGAGTGCGGGCGGCCTTTTTGGCGAGAGCGGCGAGGAGGTTGACACCGAGGCTCATATTGCCTGAGCGCACGATGATCGCATGGCGCGCGGCGGCCTCTAACCTCGCAAGATGGTCCGCGCTGAAACCGGTTGTGCCGATGACGTGAACGATGCGCGCCTGGGCCGCAAGCGCCGCGAGTTCGACCGTCGATTGTGGTGAAGTGAAATCGAGGATTCCATCCGCGCCTACAACTACCGCGAGAGCATCGCCGCTGATTGCGACGCCCATTTGGCCGCAGCCGGCGAGCAGTCCCGCGTCTTGGCCGATGGCAATGGAGTCTGGCTGTTCGATCGCGCCGGCAAGATGGGCGCCCGGGGTTTGACGAATGATTTCAATGAGGACGCGGCCCATGCGTCCAGCCGCTCCGGCAACGACGAGCCGCATATCGCCCATGGCCGATCTCCCGCGATCCTGTCCAAACCTTGTCTATAGTCCCTAGCGGCCATTTGGGAAAGCGCGCGTAAAGCCGGAACGGTCCTGCCTCGTTATTTGGAGGTGGGGTCGGGCTCCGTCATCACGCCGTCATGGCAATCTTCTACGCAGGCTTTAGACCATGGCCTGCCGATGGGCTCGCCAGGACCGCACGCCGTGAAATCGAGCGCCACGATAAGTCTCTCACGGGCGGCGGCCATTTTTTGCCGGCTAAGGGCTGCCGCGCCCATCAAAGATGATGTGAATTATCGATGCCGGACGCCTGACCGCGCGAGCTCTTTAAAGCGGAGTCCGGCCGGAGTCCCTGTCGCAGGGGCTGCCCCTGTCTTGGTTCGAGTCGAAGCCGGGCCTTGGCGGCGGCGATTTCCTTCTTCAAGTCGAGATGGATCTTTTCGGTTCCGAGTTTGAGCCTATCGAGAAATTCCTGCGCCGGATTCAGCTGCCGTTGCACTGCCGTATCCGCTCCATGCGGCTGACGCCGGTAGATCCAGACTCGCGCCGGTGGCAGATTCAACCAGACGGGCGGCGAAGCTTCGAGATGAAAAGCCAGAGCCGACGCTTTGTCGCGGGGTATCGGCGAGAGAGGACCGTAAGTGAATTGGACGAAACATCCGTCCGGCGTCATGCATTGAAAAGCGTCGGCGAGAAGCGCAAGCCTTTGCATCTCGGGCTTTAATAAGAGCGGCAAGCTTGACACAATCGCGGCGGGCGGCCGGCGGAGCCGGTTTCCCAGGGTCTCCGCTAAGTTATAGGCATCCCCCTTGATGACGTGGACGCCAGGAAAGCGCCGTTTCAAGAGTTTGCAGAAGCCAGGGTCGAATTCGACAAGGAAAAGCCGCCCTGGTGCGATGCCGCGCTCCAAAAGCGCCTCCGTGATCGCGCCAGTGCCGGGTCCCAGTTCGACGACCGGCCCCGCTTTATGTGGATCGACATAACGAGCCATCATGCGCGCTAGAAAACGCCCCGAAGGGGAGACCGCGCCGGCAATCCCTGGGTTGTCCAGCCACGACCTAAAGAATCGCGCCTCGTCAGCGAGCCGCTCCTCGATCGGCGTATTGGATTTTGGTGAGCTGCGCCGGTTTGCACGCGCGGGTAGGCTACGCAAGAAACAGGTCCTCCCTCGTGCAGGGAACATTTCGCCTGCAAAATCGCCAACAAAGGGCGCGGCGTCATCAAACATAAATAAGTGAAACGGGCAAGAGGCGTGTGCGCGGGAGGGAGTCACTGCCCGCTTAAATTCTCGAAGAAGTCTTTCATCTTGGCAAAAAAGCCAGCGGATTCCGGATGCGTCTTTGTCGAGGACAAAGTTTCGAATTCGGCGAGAAGTTCGCGTTGCCGCTTGGTGAGATTCTGCGGTGTTTCAACCCTCACCTCGATATAAAGATCGCCCGTGTCACGCGACCGGAGCACCGGCATGCCTTTGCTTTTCAATTTGAATTGTTTGCCGGATTGCGTTCCTTCCGGAATTTTGACCTTGGCTTCGCCTCCAGCGAGCGTATGCACGCTGACTTCGGCGCCGAGCGCTGCCTGGATCATCGAGATGGGAACGCGGCAGAAGAGATCGGCCCCCTCGCGCTGAAAAAAGGGATGCGGCTTTGTCGACACGAAGATATAAAGATCGCCGGCCGGGCCGCCTTTTGCTCCGGCCTCGCCTTCGCCGCCAAGACGGATCCGCGTTCCGTCCTCGACACCTGGCGGAACATTGACGGAAAGGCTGCGCTGCCGGGTAATACGGCCTGAGCCGCCGCAGGATTGGCATGGGTCGTCGATGATTTCGCCGCCCCCATGGCAATGAGGACAGGTCCGTTCGATCGCAAAAAAACCTTGCTGCGCGCGCACCCGCCCGTGTCCGCCGCAGGTCGGGCAATGCCTTGGTTTCGCGCCAGGTTTGGCGCCGGAACCCGCGCAAGCCTCGCAAACGGCCAAAGCTGGCAGACTAATCGAAGCCGTCTTGCCGTGAAATGCCTCTTCGAGTGTAATTTCCATATTGTAGCGGAGATCCGACCCGCGCGCGGGTCCCCGGCGTCCGCCACCGCGCCGCCCTCCCATCACATCGCCGAAGAGATCGTCGAAAATATCGGCCATCGACGCGGCGAACCCATCGCCTCCGGCTCCGAAACCGCCCTGCTCGAAGGCGGCGTGACCATAGCGATCATAAGCCGCCCGCTTCTGCGAATCGGACAAGACTTGGTAGGCTTCATTCAGCTCCTTGAACTGAATCTCGGCCTCCGCACTGCCAGGGTTGCGGTCGGGATGACATTGCATCGCCGCTTTGCGGAAAGCGGATTTCATCTCGGCGTCCGTGCAGCTTTTGGAAACGCCCAGAATTTCATAGTAGTCCCGCCTAATCATTGTGCTTCGCGTTCCAATCCGTGTGCCTCCCTGAGCTTCTCCGTGATCCCGCGCCGCCTGCGACCTCAATCAAAAACATCCACGCCGGGGCCCAATTCGAGCCAATACATCCCTCTCTCAGGCACCGCGCCTTCCGGCACGTTTCCGCAACATAAATGACGCGGGCAGCAAGGTCGATGCCGGCCAACGCACCCCACAGCATAATCTTACAAAAAAAGTCGCAGTGTTTTTTGGGCCCATGCGTGCAAACACGCAAGTTGAAACCATGAGCGATTCAACTG
This sequence comes from Beijerinckiaceae bacterium, assembly GCA_006514895.1. Lineage (GTDB taxonomy): Bacteria > Pseudomonadota > Alphaproteobacteria > Rhizobiales > Beijerinckiaceae > Methylocapsa. The sequence continues at coordinate 3,819 of VDMG01000233.1, read as the reverse complement.
AAGCACTCATGGTCTCGAGCGTTCCCCTTTGCCTGACCGGATCAGGCTCCAAAAACGCCTCTGTGCCATTGCATCAGTCACTAACCGGCGTAGCCCTCCCCCGCTTAGTTATGCCGATTTCGACTTGTCGTCGGGGCCGACTTCCTTGAAATCGGCGTCGATGACATCGTCCTTGGCCCCGGACTGCGCGCCGTCCGCGCCGGGCCCCGCGCCTTGCGCCTTGTACATCGCCTCGCCGACTTTCATGGACGCTTGCGTGAGATCGTTCGTTCTGGCCTTGATCGCTTCGGTGTCCTCGCCTTCGAGAGCCGACTTCAAGGCTGTGATCGCGGCCTCGACCGCACTCTTGTCGGATTGGGCGACCTTGGCTCCAAACTCCTCAAGGGATTTCTGGGTCGTGTGAATCATCGCCTCGCCATGATTCTTGGCATCGACAAGTTCGCGGCGTTTCTTATCCTCCGCCGCGTGCGATTCGGCGTCCTTGACCATTTTGTCGATATCGGTGTCGCTGAGACCACCAGACGCCTGGATGCGGATCTGCTGCTCCTTATTGGTCGCTTTGTCTTTCGCTGAGACGTTAACGATGCCATTGGCATCGATATCGAAAGTGACTTCGATCTGCGGCACGCCGCGCGGCGCGCCCGGAATCCCGACAAGATCAAACTGGCCGAGCAGCTTATTGTCCGCCGCCATTTCACGTTCCCCTTGGAAGACGCGAATGGTGACCGCCGTCTGATTGTCTTCGGCGGTCGAAAAGACTTGGCTCTTTTTGGTCGGAATAGTCGTGTTTCGCTCGATCAGCCGCGTGAACACGCCGCCGAGCGTCTCGATGCCGAGAGACAAAGGAGTGACGTCCAGCAAAAGCACGTCCTTCACATCGCCCTGGAGGACACCGGCCTGAACCGCCGCGCCGATTGCGACGACTTCATCCGGATTGACACCCTTATGCGGTTCCTTGCCAAAGAAACTCCGCACAACCTCCTGTACCTTGGGCATACGAGTCATGCCGCCGACCAGCACCACCTCATTGATCTCGCCGGCGCTGAGCCCTGCATCCTTCAAAGCCTTGCGGCACGGTTCGACGGTTTTTTGGATCAGATCGTCAACAAGCGCTTCGAACTTCGCCCTTGTAAGCTTCAAGGTGAGATGTTTCGGTCCCGTGGCGTCGGCGGTGATATAAGGCAAATTAATTTCGGTTTGGGTCGCGGATGACAACTCGATCTTGGCCTTTTCTGCCGCTTCCTTCAAGCGTTGGAGAGCGAGCTTGTCCTTTTTCAGGTCGATCCCATTGTCTTTCTTGAACTCCGCGGTGAGATATTCGACAAGGCGGACGTCGAAATCCTCGCCTCCAAGGAAAGTATCGCCGTTGGTCGATTTCACCTCGAATACCCCATCGCCGATTTCGAGGATGGAGATGTCGAATGTGCCACCGCCGAGGTCGTAGACCGCAATCGTTCCCGTACCTTTCTTGTCGAGGCCGTAGGCGAGCGCCGCCGCGGTCGGTTCATTGATGATACGCAGGACCTCGAGGCCCGCGATCTTGCCGGCGTCCTTGGTCGCCTGCCGCTGGGCATCATTGAAATAAGCCGGAACAGTAATGACGGCCTGGCTCACCTGCTGGCCAAGATAGGCTTCAGCGGTCTCCTTCATCTTTTGCAGAATAAAGGCGGAAATCTGCGAAGGGGAATATTGCTTTCCGTCGGATTCGACCCAAGCGTCGCCATTGAGGGCACGGATAATCTTGTAGGGGACGAGGCCCATGTCCTTCTTGGTCATCGGGTCGTCGAACGTCCGGCCAATCAGCCGCTTGATCGCGAAAAAAGTCCGTTCGGGATTGGTGACGCCCTGACGCTTGGCCGGCTGGCCAACAAGCCGCTCGCCGTCGTCGGTGAATGCGACGATCGATGGCGTCGTCCTGGCCCCTTCTGCGTTCTCGATAACCTTCGGCGTCGCACCCTCCATGACCGCCACGCAAGAATTGGTGGTGCCGAGGTCGATTCCGATTACTTTACCCATGATTGTTCTTCCTTTCGATCCGCAAGACCACCGGACCCCGAAGCGGTCCGGCACATGGGCGGACGGATTTCCGCCCGGTCCCCGATTGAGATAAAATTGGTATCGCAGCGCATGAACGCAAGATGCGCCAAATATAAGAGGACGATCGAGACGCGCAAGACAAGGGGGAAAAGATACGGTGGACGAGCCGGAGTTTCGCAAACCGCGCGCGGCCGGCATGCAACGGTCACTTTGGGCCTTCTTGCCGAGTTCCTAGCGGGAATCCGGTAAGTTTGCCTTGATTCGAAGGTCCAATCGCGTCAAATCTGCCAGGACGCGGCCGAATATGCTAACATGTGGTGGCAGTTGATCGGGGCAAGATTCAATTGAGACATTTACCTTTGATCGTGCTTCTCGCGACGCTCCCGATCCAGGCACCGGCGCGAGCCCAACTCCTGCTTCCCGGAGCCCTCCAGGCATCGCCTACCCCGGCGGATAATCCGGCGCAAAATGCTGTCCGCGCAGCGCCAGGGCAATCGAAACCGGCTAGACTAAAGCCGCCCGCGGAGGAGACGATTTTAGGCCATGAACTGTCGCGCGACGGATTTGCTGGCGCCATCGCCTTCCAGCGCGCGGCGGACAAGGCGATCGAGATCACCCGGCTTTCACTTGCCGGAGAACAAATCTCGCATCCTGGCGAGCCATGCCGCGTCGATGTGGTTGCGGACGCCCCGATCCAAACGAAGTTCGCCGGCCACCCCAATGGCGTCTCCCGTTATGAGGTGGAAATCGCAGCCTGCCCCTTTTCAATTGATGTGCTCGATGGTGCCGTAATCGTCACTCGCGTCCCGCCGACATGCGATTTCCCGGCGGCGGATTGCCGGGCTGCTCCAGCGGGGCTTTGGGGGCCGCCGGGCAACAGCTTTGGTCCCAGCCAGGAGAAGCAATTGGAACGCGAACGGAGCCATGCGGAGTCCCTCATGCGGAGCGAATTTCGCACGTTGCTAACGATTGCCGGCAAGGATAAAGACGCAAACAAGAAAATTGTCGGCGAACAAGCTGGGTTCTCGTCGGAACGCGATGTGACCTGCCGCAATTATTTGGGCGAGGATGCGCATGGATTTTGTGCACTGCGCATTACTCAAGCGCGTGCTCTCGCGTTACAGGCGGCATTCGAGGAGCGCGCCAAGCTACATCCAAAGCCGGCAAAGCCAATGACGAAAAAGGCGGCCGCGAAACAAAAACCCGCGCCAAATCTCAATTTGGACTCGCACCAAGTCCCGCCGCCGGGCCCCGGGTCTCAATAAATCGGGGTGTCCCAGAAAAGCAAAATCCGGGTAGGGTGGCTCTCTTGACCGGAACCGCACATTTTGGCGCCGGGCCGCCAGAATAGCCGGCTGCCGGCCCACGCGTGAGTTTTTTGCTATCCTGTTTGAACAATCAACTTAGACCGCAAGAAGTAAGTAATTCCAAAGACTTGCGGGAGCTAACCCAAGCAAAGGCGCTTGAGGCCGCTAAGAGGGGCCCCGCGCCGAATAAAAACGTCACAACCAAGAGAAGAGGAAACCACCGTGATAATCAACAACTGCAGAAAGCGAAATCTTCATGAACGAGATGACAAAAACCCCGGCGTGTGGCGCGCCGGGGCTCAGTAACAATGCATTTCCTATTAACGACAATCCGCAACATAAGGCAAACGCCTCCGCTCCGCAAGCGAAAAAACGCGGCGGCCGCGCATCCCGCGACAAAGGCGACCGGCTCGAACGCGCCGATCGGATTGAGGTCGGGGCTGTAGGGCGGCAGGAAGAGGATCCATGCGCCCTT
>VDMG01000149.1 GCA_006514895.1 Beijerinckiaceae bacterium | reverse complement strand
GTGCGTAAGGAAAGAGCTCCAAGACAAAAACGAGGAACAATGAGACGGAACCTGCAAAAACAATTGATATTCGCTCAGAAGTTGCATTCTTCATTTGCGAGATATTCCCCGGCTTATACGGCTTACGCTGTCAGGTGCTTGCGCTTTGCGGACGGTACTTGCTCCCGGTTCACAAAGCCATTCGATTTTACAAGATGGCCGGCGAGAAAGGGCACGGCTTTATGCGGGCGGCTATTTTGAATAGCTCGCTTTGATCCGCACCCGATTCGCCCCATATTGGCGGCATGGCCAAAGCTCCGAAAACTGCCGCCGGAACGAGAACCTCCCGTGCGAAGGCCGCGCGGCCCGAGGTCACGCCGCTTGGCGAGCATCTTGCCGCGCTGCTTAACCCGGCGCTGACTCAGCGCCAGCTTGGCGTTTCCGAGGCGGCGCAGACAGATTATATTTCAGTCTCGAACCACCCAACCGGAATGACGGGCGTCGCGGCGACCGTCGAATCCCTCAAAGATCTGCTGGAGCGGGGCGATCCGAACATCAGGGAAAAAAAGCCCTGGATGCCGCACCGCCCGCCGCGCCCTGATAAGTCCGAAGGCGGTCAGAAATTTCGCGTTGTGTCCGAATTCGAGCCCCAGGGCGATCAGCCCGCCGCCATCGACGAGCTCGTGAGGGGCATCGAAGCACAAGAGCGCGACCAGGTGCTCCTTGGCGTCACCGGCTCGGGAAAAACTTTCAGCATGGCGCAAGTGATCGCGCGGACGAACCGTCCGGCCTTGGTTCTCGCGCCGAACAAAACCCTCGCGGCGCAGCTTTACGGCGAATTCAAAAGTTTTTTTCCGGACAATGCGGTCGAATATTTCGTCTCTTACTATGATTATTATCAGCCGGAAGCCTATGTGCCGCGCTCCGACACCTATATCGAGAAGGAAAGCTCGATCAATGAGCAGATCGACCGGATGCGCCACGCCGCGACGCGCGCCCTGCTCGAACGCGACGATGTGATCATTGTCGCCTCCGTCTCCTGCATCTATGGCATCGGCTCGGTCGAGACCTATACGGCGATGACCTTCACCGTGAAGCTCGGCGAAAAAATCGACCAGCGCCAGCTCATCGCCGATTTGGTCGCGCTGCAATATAAGCGCTCGGGCGGCGATTTCTCGCGCGGCGTTTTCCGGGTGCGGGGCGATACGATCGAGCTGTTTCCCGCCCACTATGAAGACCGCGCCTGGCGCATCGGCTTCTTTGGCGATTCGATCGAAACGATCGTCGAGTTCGATCCGCTGACCGGCAAAAAGACGCAAGACCTCGAATTCATTAAAGTCTATGCCAATTCCCATTATGTCACGCCGCGTCCGACCCTTCTGCAATCGATCAAGGGCATCAAGGCGGAACTGAAACAGCGCCTCGCCGAGCTCAATGCCGGCGGACGTTTGCTCGAAGCACAGCGGCTCGAACAGCGCACTCTGTTCGACCTTGAAATGCTGGAGGCGACCGGCTCCTGCGCCGGCATCGAGAATTATTCCCGCTATTTGACCGGCCGCCGTCCCGGCGAGCCGCAGCCGACACTCTTCGAATATCTTCCCGACAATGCGCTTGTCTTCACCGATGAATCGCACGTCACGATCCCGCAGATCGGGGCGATGTACCGGGGCGACTTTCGCCGCAAGGCGACGCTCGCCGAATATGGCTTTCGCCTGCCGTCCTGTCTCGACAATAGGCCATTGCGTTTCGAGGAATGGGACGCGATGCGGCCGCAGTCGATCCATGTGTCGGCGACGCCCGGCCCCTGGGAAATGGAGCGTGCGGGAGGCGTCTTCGTCGAGCAAATCATCCGTCCCACCGGGCTTATCGATCCGCCGGTCGAGATCCGTCCGGCGCGGGCGCAAGTGGACGATCTTCTCGGCGAAGTGCGCGCGGTGGCGGCAAAAGGTTACCGCGCTCTCGTCACCGTTCTCACCAAGCGGATGGCGGAAGACCTCACCGAATATCTGCACGAGCACGGCGTGCGCGTGCGTTACATGCATTCCGACATCGACACGATCGAGCGGATCGAAATCATCCGCGATCTGAGGCTCGGCGCTTTCGATGTGCTCGTCGGCATCAATCTTTTGCGCGAAGGCCTGGACATTCCCGAATGCGCCCTCGTCGCCATTCTTGATGCCGACAAGGAAGGATTTTTGCGCAGCGAAACGTCACTCGTGCAGACCATTGGCCGCGCCGCCCGCAACGTCGATGGCAAGGTGGTCCTCTATGCCGACCACGAAACCGGCTCGATTGCGCGGGCCATGGCCGAGACCGACCGCAGGCGCGACAAACAGCAAGCCTTCAATGCCGCCAATGGCATCACGCCTGCCTCGATCAAACGCGGCATCGCGGATATTCTGGGCTCGGTCTATGAGCAGGACCATGTCACGGTGGATGCCGGCCTCGCCACGCCGGAGATCCATGCCGGGCACAACTTTAAAGCGGCGATCGCTGATCTCGAAAAGCGCATGCGGGAGGCCGCCGCCAATCTCGAATTCGAGGACGCCGCCCGCTTCCGCGACGAATTGAAACGCCTGCAAGCGGTCGAACTCGCGATCGCCGACGATCCGCTGGCAAGCCAGGGCGATGTCGAGGCGCGGGCCGGAACTTTTCAAGGCGATCGCAAATATGGACGCGGGGCGAATCTTCCGGCCAATCGCCCGCATAAGCCAACCGATTCCGAGATGGGGCCGCATAATTTCGGCGGCGGTGAAGCCAAGCCGCGCGGCGATATGAAGCCGCGCTCATCGGCAGGCAAGGGCGGGACAAGGAGTTTTAAGGGGAAGCGGCGGTGAGCGAACCGCTTCCGCCAGCACTGGCTCTACTGGCCGGATTGTTGCCAGCCTCCGGCCTCGCGGCGGGACAGCAGCTCATCCCGACGCCTTACCCCGAGCTCCTCGGCCCCAATGCGCAAATCGGCGGCGGTTCACCAGGAACGCAGAGGCATCAGCACTTGATTCCGGAGCCGGTCCCGCAAAGCCTCGGTCCCAACGCGCTCGGCAACCCAAACCCTGGCGCCACCATAGACATCAGCATCTTTTGCCGACGCCCTACTGGCGGCAGTATCACCATTGGCGATAGAATTTCTTTTATCAGCGACCATCCTAAGCCCCCTTGTCGAGGGCCGCCGAAGCGCCGTGTTGAGGCTCATCGGGATGAGGAGGATCCATGACGCAGAACATCGAAGACTATGCCATGATCGGCGATTGCGAGACGGCCGCCCTCGTCGGGCGCGACCTCTCGGTGGACTGGCTTTGCTGGCCGCGCTTTGATTCCCCCGCTTGTTTCGCCAATCTCCTAGGCACGAAGGAAAACGGCCGGTGGGTAATCGCGCCGGTGGACCCCGGCGCCAAGATCACGCGCAACTATCGCGGCCATACATTGATCCTCGATACCACGATCGAGACCGCTGATGGTGTTGTCATCGTCACCGATTTCATGCCGACGCGGACGCCGGGTGCGCATCTCATACGTCTCGTGCGCGGCATAAGCGGCAGCGTTAAACTGCGCACCGAGCTCATCATCCGTTTCGATTATGGTTCGGTCGTGCCGTGGGTGCGCCGCTGTGACGATGGAAGTCTGCAGGCGGTCGCGGGTCCCAATCGCTTGGTCCTGCGCGCGCCCCTAAAACTTCGCCCGCATGGCCGGACTCATGTCGGCGAATTCATTGTCACCGCCGGGGAAACGACGGATTTCACGCTGAGCCATGGCGTCTCCTACGAGGATGTGCCCAAAGCCATCGATCCTAATCAGGCGCTCGAAAAGACGGAGCGGAGCTGGACCGCCTGGTCGCAGCCGTTCGAAGGCGCCGGCGAGTGGTCGGAGGCGGTGATCCGGTCCCTGTTGACCTTGCGCGCGCTGATTTTTGAGCGAAGCGGCAGTATTGTCGCCGCGCCGACCACGTCCCTGCCAGAGCAATTGGGGGGCTCTCGTAATTGGGATTACCGTTTTTGCTGGCTGCGCGACGCGACCTTCACTTTGCTTGCGCTGATGAACGCGGGCTATGCCAATGAGGCGACGCGATGGCGTGCTTGGCTGATTCGCGCCATTGGCGGCGAACCGGCGCTGGTGCAAGTACTCTATGGCCTAGGCGGCGAGCGCTATATTCCTGAACGCATGCTTCCCTGGCTTTCCGGCTATGGCGGCGCAAAGCCGGTGCGCGCCGGCAATGCCGCCACTGGCCAATTGCAGCTCGATATTTATGGCGAAGTTCTCGATGCGCTTTATCAGAGCCGCAAGCGGCGGCTCGTCACCGACGCCGCCGACTGGATGCTGCAAATCGAACTCCTGAAACATCTCGAAAAAATCTGGGAATTGCCCGACGAAGGCATCTGGGAGGTGCGCGGACCTCGCAGGCATTTCACTTATTCGAAAGTCATGGCCTGGGTCGCGTTCGATCGCGCCGTCAAGAGCATCGAGGAGTTCGGCTTTGTCGGGCCGCTCGATCACTGGAGGCACCTGCGCCAGCACATTCACGACGATATTTGCGCCAAGGGATTCGATCCGGAGCAGGGCGTTTTCACGCAGAGCTATGGTGGAAAGGAGCTTGACGCCAGTCTTCTTATGATGGCCCTCGTCGGTTTTTTGCCGCCTGATGACAAACGCCTGCGCGGCACGGTCGAAGCGATCGAGCAGCGCTTGATGGCGAATGGGTTCGTGCGCCGTTATGATACGCAAACGGCTGAGGACGGCTTGCCTGCCGGCGAGGGCGCATTTCTCGCTTGCAGCTTTTGGCTCGTCGATAATCTCGTGCTTTTGGGGAGGTGCGACGACGCACGCGGCTTGTTCGAGCGGCTGCTCGCGCTACGCAATGATCTCGGTCTTCTGTCCGAGGAATATGACATTGCGGCAAAACGTCTCGTCGGCAATTTTCCGCAGGCGTTTTCGCATATTGCCTTGATCAACTCCGCGTATAATCTAGCTCACGCGGCAAAGCCTGCGGAACAGCGCTCCGGCACCAAGTCGCCGGAGGCGGGGGAAGATCGATTCGCCCTGTTTTGAGCGCCATGCGGGCCGGTTTTTTACTCGACTTGCAAAAGCAGCGCGACGAGTTCGCTTTGCCGATGCGTATCCGTCTTGGCGAAGACGGATTTCAACTGATTGCGCGCCGTTTCCCGGGAAATCTTCAACTCCCTTGCGGCGATGTCGGGGGGCGCGCCGCGCGCGATGATGCAGGCGACCTTCGCTTCCGAAGGTGTGAGATGGAATGTCTTGGCGAGGATCGCCGCTGGCGGCCCTGGCCTTCGCCCCAAGGCGTTTAACGTCAAAAGGGCACGCAATTCCTGGGGCGGCGGATACGCGGGTCCCTCGAAGGGCCAAATTCGCACGATCACCGGGTATTTGTCCTTGCGGGGCACGATGATCGGCTCCAAAGCCAAGGAATTCAGACGGGGCAAGCTGATCAATTGATCGATGGCTTCCTTCAGGACCGCCCGGGAATCCGGATCGTGAACGAAAAGCCGCCTGTCCTTAATCTTGATATCATGGTCGAAAACGGCGTCGGCCGCGGCGTTCACGTCGGTGACAAAACCGTGCCGGTCGAGTGCGATCGCTGGCAGACGCATCGCATTGAGCGCCGCGATCGGGGAAAGGCTCGACTCGCGCGCTTCCGTGACGGCAGCGATTTCGATCAAACGATTCGTGAAGGAAGCAAGAATGCGCTCTTCCTCGGCGCGCAGGTTGCAGACTTCCGAATCCATGTCCAAAATTGTCATTTTTCACCTGGAATTCAACTGTTTTTAATACCGGTAGAAGGTGCGGCACCGGAGCCGTCGTTCTCGTTCCAAAACGGGTGTAGCGAGCCAATAGCCCAAAGAGCCCGCCCCTCTCCCGTTAAAGAACTTGCTGATAAATAACAAGCTCTAACATGTGTATAGATATAGGTTCCTTTCTCGGTTGTGAGTGAAATGGCTAAGAAGCAGGAAGACGCCGGAGATGGCCCATACGGCAAAATGTAAATATATGATTTCAATAGATACCGCCGCATATTAGAAGAAAAATCCACCGCCGCTCGAAGTGGGCACCGCACGCACGTAACTCCTCTCGCAGATATTAGATAAAAATAAATATTGATAAAAGAATCAATATTGATAACAGAAGAAATTTTGTTACTCAGATGCATGAATTCACTTAACAGTAAATCATATGATTCTCGATATGGCAATATACAACATTTCAGCAAGGCTCGTGTTTGACTAAAAATCCATTGGTTCTTGAACGTAACAATTAAGCGGTTCCTCGCCTCGACCGAGGACGGGGCACCGGGGATAAAGCCGCGCTTGCGCCGCTCCTGTGTTTGAGGAATAGGTTCAGGAACGTGAACCGTCCATGAACCGAACAGGGCAAACAAAAGCTTACGCCGATTGGTGCTGGCGAGTGAGCAGGAAGGAGACCGGCCCATGATTTCTGTAACCTTTCCGGATGGCGCGTCGCGTGCCTTCAGGCCCGGCGTCAGCGGGTTCGAGATTGCCAAAAGCATTTCGCCTTCGCTCGCCAAGCGAGCCGTCGCGATGGCGCTCGATGGCGCCTTGCGCGATCTTGCCGATCCCTTGACGAGCGACGCCAAAATCGAGTTCGTCACGCGCGATGATCCAAGAGCGCTCGAACTCATCCGTCACGACGCGGCGCATGTTCTCGCCGAGGCGGTGCAGACGCTCTTTCCCGACACCCAAGTTACAATTGGGCCGGTCATCGAGAATGGCTTTTACTACGATTTCTATCGCGCGGAGCCTTTTACGCCGGAGGATTTCCCTGCGATCGAAAAAAAAATGGCCGAGATCATCGCCCGCGACAAACCCTTCACGAAGGAGATCTGGACGCGGGAGAAGGCCAAGGCCTGGTTCGAGACCCATGGCGAGGCTTTCAAGGTCGAACTCGTGGACACGATTCCCGGCAACGAGGATTTGAAGATCTACAAGCAAGGCGAGTGGCTCGATCTCTGTCGCGGGCCACACATGACTTCGACCGGCAAAATCGGCAACGCCTTCAAATTGATGAAGGTCGCGGGCGCCTATTGGCGCGGCGATTCCACAAAGCCCATGCTCCAGCGCATCTACGCGACGGCCTTCGCCAAGCCGGAGGAACTTAGCTCCTATCTCAAGCAGCTCGAGGAGGCCGAACGGCGGGATCATCGCCGCCTCGGGCGGGAAATGGATTTGTTCCATTTTCAGGAAGAAGGGCCCGGCACGGTTTTCTGGCACCCCAAGGGCTGGACCTTGTTCCAAACCCTAATTTCCTACATGCGGCGGCGCCAGAACCAGCTCGGTTATATCGAAGTGAATACGCCCCAGGTGCTCGACCGCGCGCTTTGGGAGACGTCCGGCCATTGGCAGACGTTTCGCGAGAATATGTTCATCACTCAGACCGAGGACAAACGCGTCTTCGCCTTGAAGCCGATGAATTGCCCAGGCCATGTGCAGATCTTCAAGAACGGCCTCAAATCCTATCGCGATCTGCCGATGAAGATCGCCGAGTTCGGCATCGTCCACCGCTATGAGCCGTCCGGCGCTATTCATGGCGTCATGCGGGTGCGCGCCTTCACCCAGGACGACGCGCATATTTTTTGCACCGAGGATCAGATCATGGAGGAGAGCTTGAAGGTCAACGACCTCATCCTTTCCATCTATAAAGACTTTGGGTTCGACGACATCGTCATCAAATTGTCGACGCGGCCGGAAAAGCGCGTTGGCTCCGACGAGGCTTGGGACAGAGCCGAGGCGGCCTTGTCCCGTATCCTCGAGGCGCTCAAGGAACGCGGCGCCAAGACCACCATCAATCCGGGCGAAGGCGCTTTTTATGGCCCAAAGCTCGAATACACACTGCGCGATGCGATCGGGCGCGAATGGCAGTGCGGCACGACACAAGTCGATTTCAATCTGCCGGGCCGCTTCGGCGCCTTCTACATCGCGCAAGACAGCGAGAAGACGACACCCGTGATGATCCATCGCGCCGTGTTTGGCTCGCTCGAACGGTTCATCGGCATCCTCATCGAGCATTTCGCCGGGCATCTGCCCTTGTGGCTGTCGCCTTTGCAGATCGTTGTCGCGACGATCACCCAGGAGGCCGACGATTACGCCTATGAAGTGATGGCGGCGGCGCGCAAGCTCGGACTTCTTGTCGAGGGCGATCTTCGCAACGAAAAAATCACCTATAAGGTGCGCGAGCATTCGCTCGCCAAGGTGCCGGTCCTCTTGGTTCTCGGTAAGAAGGAAGCGGCCTCGCGCACGGTCTCGATCCGGCGCCTTGGCTCACAGGATCAGACATCGATGGGGCTGGACGAAGCCTTGAAACTGCTAGCCGGAGAGGCGGCGCCGCCGGATTTGAAGCGGGCGGGGTAGGCCGGACGCTAGTTCTCATTCGAGGTTGCCGCGCCGCTAAGCCGTCAGAACGACACGCAGGCCGGCGCCCCATCCGCGCGCAGCACGCTGTCTTGGCCAAAGCGGGTCTTGTAGGCGGTGCGGATCGCCTCGATGCGCGTGTCTCCGTCGGCCTGCGGTGCATACCAGATAAGCAACAGGCGAGATGTTTCCTTAACAAGGGTCCCCTTGGCGTCGCGCCATTGGCCATAGCCCGTAAGCACCGTCAGCCCATCCGGGAAGCGAGGGGTGACCTCGGCCGCCAGAAAGGCCGCCCATTCTTCGTCGCGGATGGGGAAGGTGTTCTTGCGCTCGGAGCCGAATAGGAGTTCGAGCCGTACCAACGGTTTCGCCGTGGTGCGGCAATCGAGCCCGCCGCCTATGAGCGCGGGAGGCAATGGATGATAAGGGGTGATCAGCCAAACGGCCGCTAGCACAATGGCGCCGGTGACAGCAGCGTAGCGCATGACAAGGACCTCAATGTTAAGACTGCAAGCGATCAGATGCCCGCGAAAAGGATTAAGAATTGGACGAGTGGCGCCGCCGTCTGCGTCGATCGTGATGAAGTGCCCGTTTTCAATTTGCCGCGATTATGGCTTTGAGTGACCGGCCCGCACATTTCCTAGCGCCCGTGCCAATGCGGCAAATCCCTCAACACCGATTTCTTCCGCCCGTAATGCCGGATCGATGCCGGCACTCGCGAGCAAAGACCCGGCATCGCCTCCCGCAAGCGATTTCAGCGATTGCCGAAGCATCTTGCGCCTTTGTCCAAAAGCCGCCTGCGTCACCTCCGACAAGAGCCGCGCCTCGCAGGGCACGGGTGCTGGCCGGGGAACAAGTTCGACCAAAGTCGAAGTAACCTTCGGCGGCGGCGTAAAGGCCGAGGCCGCGACATCGAAAAGAATGCGAGTCTCACAGCGCCAATTGCACAGAACGGCGAGGCGCCCATAGGCCGCGCGCTCAGCCGTACTTGCGACGATGCGCTCCGCCACTTCACGCTGGAACATCAGGGTTAGCCGGTCGAACCAGGGCGGCCAGGGCTCGGTTTCGCGCCAGCGGACGAGCAGCGCGGTAGCGATGTTATAGGGCAGGTTGGCGCAAACGCGCGCGGGTCTCGCCTCGCCAATAAGTCCGGCAAGATCAACCTCCAGCGCATCGCCTTCGATGATTTCGAGCCGGCCAGGATAATGATGAGCGATCCCGGCAAGCGCCGCGAGGCAGCGAACGTCGCGCTCGACCGCGATGACTTTTTGCGCACCTTCCGCGAGCAATGCCCGCGTGAGCCCGCCGGGGCCGGGACCAATTTCGACAATCGTCGTATTGGTCAGCGGCGCGGCGGCGCGCGCGATGCGGCGCGTAAGATTGAAATCGAAAAGAAAATTCTGGCCGAGCGATTTTTTGGCCAAAAGTCCATGCGCGGCGGCGACCTCGCGCAGCGGCGGCAGACCGTCGAGCTGGTTGCCTCCGATCGATCGCGGCCCGGATTTTCGCATGTCCAGGATTATCGCGCAAATTCGAGAATGGACCTCACGGTCATGACTCGCGAGCTTGGACAGGGCGCGCGCGGCGCGCAAGTTTACTCGCAAGGCGCAAGGAAGCGATAAGGCTTGCAGGATCGGCTATTCCTTTTCCTGCGATATCGAAAGCCGTGCCGTGGTCTGGCGAGGTGCGGATCAAGGGCAGGCCCAAGGTCACGTTGACCGCGCTTTCGAAGGCAACTGTTTTCACCGGGATCAACGCTTGATCGTGATACATAGCGATGACCGCATCGTAGCATTTGCGAGCGCTCGCACGAAACAGAGTGTCCGCCGCGTGAGGTCCGCTCACCGTCACGCCCGCGGCCGCGAGGTCCGCGAGCGCCGGCGAAATGACCTCGATTTCCTCGCGTCCCATTGTGCCGCCCTCGCCCGCGTGAGGGTTGAGCCCGGTGAACGCCAAGCGCGGATTTTTTATTCCAAAGAACGAAGCGAGATCCCGCGCGGCAATGAGACCTGTTTCGACGAGGAGCTCGCGTGTCAACAGCGCCGGTACGCGCGCCAGCGGAACATGAATCGTTGCCGGGATGACGGAGAATTTCGGTGACCAGATCAACATCACCGACCGCGCGCTTACGCCGAAATAGCGCCCCGCCAATTCAGCCAAAAACCCAGTGTGGCCCGGATAGCGAAAACTTGCCCGATAGAAGATTTCCTTGGCGATCGGATTGGTGACGATAGCCGAAGCCTCTCCGGCGCGGACAAGACGCACGCAAGTTTCAATCGAGGCGATGGTTCCGGCGGCGTCCTTCACATCCGGCGTGCCCGGCTTTCCGGCAACGGAATGTTGCACCGCGAGCACCGGCAGCGCGTAGCGAAACATTGGCACGGCTTCGGCGCCCGCGACGATCTTGATCGGAACCGTCAGGCCCAAGTCCCGCGCGATTGCCGCGAGGTGATCCGGATCGGCGACAGCTACGAAAGGCGGTGCGCCGGGATCCTCATGCGTCTTAAGCCAGGCCTTCAACGTGACTTCCGGACCGATGCCGGAAGGATCGCCTTGCGACAAAGCCAAGGGAACACTGTTTGCCGATAGCGGCCGCGCCATCAATACCTCGCCATCAGAATGCTTCTTGCTCACCTAGAAATGCGTGATCAACATGGAATAGCGCAAAGTCGAAGTGGTGGAGCATGTCTGAAACTAAAATGTTTGTGAACGGTTTCGATTGAGACTTGCTCTAATGGTTCACGACCACGGCTCTCGCGCGTAATTCCTTGAGACGGCGTTCGCTGTCGGCCTCGATATGCGCGGCCAGAATCTTTTGCGAGATCGCGGCCCGTGCCGCGCTATCATCCTTGGCGGTGCCCTTGGAGCACACCGCGATCATTTCAAGCCCCTCGATCGAGCGTTGCGGCGCTGTGAGATGCCCGGTTGGGGTCTTATCGAGCAATTGGCGAAGTCCATCGCCCATCTCGACCGAGGTCTTGATCAGGGGATCGCGAACGGTCACGTCGTTCATGGCGCGGGCCATGGGCAGGCCGCTATCGCAGCCAGTGAACCGCTCGCGCAATTGCTCGGCCTCATGGGCGCGCTCCGTCAAAGCCTCGGCAGTCGCGGAGCGCGGTATCGCGAGGATAATCTCCCGCACCGTATATTCGGTCCCGGCGGCCGCCTTGCCGCCTTGCTTGGCGAGTTCGGCGCGGACCTGCTCTTCGCTCGCTTCAACGCCTTTGTTCAACGCTTGCACCAGGACAGCGAAACCCATGTCTGCGCTGAAATGGGCCTTGAAGTGGTCCGCCGTCACACCGGCGTGTTCAAATGCCCCTACCAGGGCCTCCGGGGCCATTTTCATTGCCTGCGCGGTCTTTACGATTTGCTGCGAAATGTCACTGTCCCTTGGATTGATACCAAACTTATTCGCTTCCTGGGTTTCGAGGCGATCCGTAAAAAGGCTTTCAATGGCGGCTTCACGCGTCGCCGGTTTGTGCAGGACGCGCAGCATTTTCATCCGCTCGTCGATATCGATGTTTGTGATCGGGTCGCCATTGATGCTGGCAATGATTGCCTGGGCAAAGGCTGGGCGGGGGACGGTCGCAACGCAAGAAAAGATTGCGGCGATAACCACGCAAAAACCTCGGCGCAAACAAGCGACGCGCGCACCACGGTTCCCCCGCGCATCGTTTTTTGTCTTCATTGTCTAGTTCTCTCCTTTTCAAGGTAAACCACCCCCGGTCCGTCAAGCTAGAAATTAATATTTTGTGACGATATTAGAAGTATTCACACCGTCGAGCGAATTGGTGTTGAGAAAGGTCTGGTTAAGCTTCGCTTCTCCTAAAGTGCGAAGTTGCAACTGGACCATGACGGTTTGGTTGCGAACCAGGGAACCGCTTCCGTAATCTTGATAGATCGAGCTGTAATTGATGGAAAAAGACGTGCACTCATCCTGATAACCGCCGCCCACCCCATATGCCGCGATCGCGAAGGGACCAGGACTGGAAAAGCCGATCAGGTAGGGGGGATAATATTGACGGCTCATGTCAAAGGTGATGTTGCCTTGCGCGTAGTAATTGTCGCTGATCTTATAACGCGAGGAAAGCGCGAGACCTTCGCGGCGAACATCATAGCCGATGACGGGCTGGGACGCATAATCGGCGAACTGAATGGAGCCGGTCAGCGCCCCTAGATTGTAATTCAATGCGACGTCTAGGCGCTTAAGGTCTAACGAACTGACATCAAATCGCGCCTTGGTGACAAAGGCCAAAATCGGATTGGGCGCGATCGTAAGCGCGCTGACATAGTCGGAGAGCCGTGTGTCGAGCCCCGAGCTTAGCCCGACATTGGCCGCATCCGGGGTGGCATAGGAATTCGTCCCGGCGACCTGATAGGATTGTCCGCCGATCAGGTTGACGTAGCCGCTATTATTGAAATTCATCGTGAACTGGGCACCGTAATTCGCTCTGGTTCCGGTTTCAAACCGGTCATAGCCTGAAAATTTGCTCCAATCGAACAAGTTGGACGTATCAAAAACGAGGCTCTGCGCATCCAAATTCACAGAGGAATTCCAGCCGATCTCCTGATTTGGACGCAAGATGATCTGTCCGATGGGCTCGAACACTATCGATGCAAAGCTTGTCTTGGCAAAGAAGGGATAGCGGTAGTCAAGCCCTATGCCGGGGATGAACTCGCCGAAAAAGTTTGGATTGGTGGTGCCGAGAAAATTCTGCTGCGAAGCGTTGGAATAGGTCGAAGAGCCAAAGGCCGAGGAGAAAGTGTAGGTGTTTGTCGTATTGATATCGAGCAATTCGCCGTTAACGCGGGCGAAGGCAAAAGGTGTAAAGACTTCACCGATCGGATCGATGTATTTGCGCTGCCAGGACGCCTCCGCCGTCGTGCGCGTGTAGTCGCCGCCGATTCCGCGCAGAAGACAATCGCCGGTGGCTTGGCCCGGAACATAATTGGTGCAGATGTCGTAGAGACCATAGGCACTGTCCAGAACCCGCGGACCGACCGCTTGGAAGCTCGCCGAGCTCGCCGAAAGGCTGGTTAGATTGAAGTCGAGCTCGGCTTGCCCGCCAATGCCGAAGGATTTGGCGGGGTCGATGTCAAAAGTCTTATTGTAATCCCAAACCGGATGCGCGATTGGCTGCTGCGGCTGGAAATCGTGGCTCGAGAGGCCCTCGAAAGAAAGGCCGCGCAAGTCGAAATAGCCACGATCGCCTTGCCCGGTGAGATAGACCGTCGAGGTCGTTTCGCTGAAATAATTCCATGAAATTGTCTGGCTCGGCACGTGATAGTCGTTAAGGTACCATTTGTCCGAAAGAAGCGTGAATTCCCAGCCAAACTTCCACTGATCGGCGATATAGAAAAGGCCCTTGCTTTCGAACGAGCCGCGCAAGGACTGATCGCCCGAGCCATAGGGCGAAAGGGGGAAGACAGTGCGGTTTTGCTCATCTATTCCCGTTGCCCGGATATAGTATTCACCGCTTTCGAACCGCTGGCGCCATTCAGCGTTGGCGAAAAACCCCTGTTGGGAAAAATAGGTCGGCGTGAACGTCAAGTCGTAATCGGGCGCGAGAGCCCAGAAGATCGGAATGCCGACGCCGGCGCCGAGCTGGGAGTTATAAGCAAGATGGGGCGAAAGAACTCCGGATTTTCGGGTTACGCTTGGGTCGGGTGCCGAAAAAAACGGCACATAAGCGAGGGGGATGCCGAGGAACTCAAGCGAAGCGTCCTCATAATAAATCATTTTTTCGTCGTTCTTGTGGATGACGCGCTTGGCGCGCACCCGCCACAATGGCGGCTTGTCCGGATTGTCCTTGCAGGCGTCGCAGGCGGTGTAGGTGCCCTTATCGAAAACCGTGGTATCGCCTTCGATGCGTTCGGCGCGCGGCGCGCTCAAATAGGTCTTGTAGGTGCCTTTTTCGTAGCGTGAGCCAGCAGCATAATAATAGGGTTTTGGTGGCGTATCCACGCGCAAGCTCTCGATGAAACCGTTGCGGAAATCGTCGGTCAGATCGAACCGTTCGGCGTGCATCACCGTGCCATCGCTTTCGGTCAATTTTGCGTGACCTTCGGCATAAACGCGGCCCGTGTTGCGATTATATACCACGCGGTCGGCTTCGAGCACCTTGCCCTTGTAATAGACTCTTGCGTTGCCTTCGGCCGAAACAATGTTCTTTTCGGTGTCGTAGCGCAGTTCGGCCGCCTCGACGAACATTTTTCCGGTCTCTCCTGGAGCCTTTTGTGCGGCCTTGTCCCCGGGGGTCTCAGCCGCCGCCGGAAAAGATCCCGACAGGATCGCGGCACCGGCGAGCGCGAGCGAAAGGGGGATAAAACGCCGCGTCCGGGCGCCTGAGGCGGCCGCAGCACCCGTGCTATTGCTGCGCGGCCCTTGCGGATAGCAGCCGCTCGGCCGGAAACGCGCGTCAATCCCCAATTTAGCGCATACCGCGCGAAGCGTGGGAACGATCGCACCAGCGGGGCAAAAACGCCGCCCCATTAACCGTCCTCCTGGTTCAGCAAAGCGAACGCACCAAGCAGGTTTGCGACGACTGCCGGGGTCCATCCGGCGACAAACGGGCTGAGCAAGCCGACGCCACCAAGATCGCCAACGAATTTTGTCGCCACATAAAGCACGAACCCCGCGCCCACGCCACCGGAAATCATTTTCTCTATGCCACCAAAACGAAAAAACCTTAAGGAAAAGGCCGCCGCTATTAAGACCATGGCGATAAACAAAAGCGGCCTTGCCAGAAGCGAGTGAAATTGGAGCTGGTAGCCGGTTCCGTCGAGACCCGCGGCCTCGGCCGCGCCCCGCAACGATGGCAAGTCCCAAAATGGCACGGAGTCCGGCACGATCGTGCCTTGGATAATGTCGTCCGGCGAAACGCTGGCGGCAAGAAGATAGGTGCTAGCGGCGAAGCTCTCTTCTCCAGGCGCCATGACCCGTGCATGGTCGAATTGCCAGACACCCGGCCAGAGTTTGCCGGTTGGCGCATCGATCCTTTGTTCGAATGTGCCGGCACGATCGTAGACATAAGCGGTGGCGGCCGTCAGCTTTGTGCCATCCGCCGACACTTGGCCGGCCTTGATGAACGCCTCTCCATCGACGTTTTGTTGTCTGATCCACAAACCTGTGTCGTTGTTTTGCTTCCCATTGCGGCCGAAGAGCTGCGTCTCGATCGTATCGGCGCGATGCTTCATGGTGGCGGAGATCGGATTGAACAGCACCACGGAGCCAATTCCGGTTGCGGCCGCGATGGCGAGCGGAGGAACCAAAAATCCCCAGACCGAGACGCCTGCGGCTCTGGCCACGAGCAGCTCCAATGAGCGGGTCAGGTTCAGGAACGTCGCCATCGTGCCGAACAGCACGCAAAAAGGCATGATCTGCTCGGATACCGAGGGGACGCGCAGGAAGGAGAAGTAAGCGATATATCCGGCCGAGACCCCCGGAATGTCACTAGTGCGGCGCAGCAGCTCGACAAAGTCGACGACATAGATCATGCCGGAAATCATGAGAAACACCGCCCCGATGGCCTGCAGGAAGCGAACCGACAAATAGCGGGCGAGAGTCCAACCGATCATCGCGCGCGTTCCGTCTTGGCTGCGGCCGGATGAGAACAGCGACAGGCATGGACATCCAGGACCAGGTTCATCGAGGCCGCAATGGCGAGAACTGTGGCTTCGACGCGCGCCGCCGGACGGCACGCGCGGCGTTTGGCGGCGGCGCGGCTAATCCCATCGCATTTGTTTTCATAGAAGGGCATGTCCGCCATCTTGCTGGAAACTGGCTACACAACTGTGGTTCTGTAAGAATTCTTAAATTCGAGCCGTCAGGCTCGCGGCGGCCATTTCTCCGCGCGCGTCTGGCGCCGGTCGATTGCGCGTCCACGCGCTTTTTCTCCTTACTTTCCTCTCGATTTCGACTTTTTAGGGGTTTTGGCGTGAAACCCAAACAACAAGGCGTGGCGGTTTTTTGGCGGAGGATTGGGTCTTTCGGGCGTGATTTCCGCTGCGCTATTCCGTCCATTACAGACGGAACGTTTCCATTGAAGGGAAAGCGCGCTAGGCCATAATCGCTGCAGGATGAATCGCCCGTGGTCTCTATCTCTTTGTTTTGCCGCATGATCTTGTCCTAAAAGGCTGCAATTTTCTTGCGAATTCTTTAATCAGACACATTGGAGCAGACGCGCTTGGCGCTGGCAGAGGATCAGATGACCGGAACAATGAAAATAGAATTTGCCGCGCTCGCGGCGTTGCCGCCGCAAACACTTATTCAACCCTCGCCCGGAGAGTCCGCCGGAGAAGCCGGGAACGCGCGGACCCTAGTCATTTTTATGGGCAAGGATTTTACCTGCGGCGCGACGACGCTTCGGCTCATAGGCGACAAAGGCGAAACGTTGATCAAAAAGGCGGCCGCCGCCGTCAAGTTCAAGGGGAAGGCTTTGACCGCGCTTGATCTCCTCGCGCCCGCCGGGCTTGCCACTGAGCGGCTCGTCGTGGTCGGCACCGGCGGCGGTGATGGCGACGAGACTCAAGAAGGCAAAGGCGGCAAGGACGCGGTGCCCATGCCGGACGACTACGCCAGCCTCGGCGGCTTCGTGATTGGCAAGCTTGGCCACGCGGCAAGCGCGACCATCGCCTTCGATCCGCCACGGCCGCCCAAGGATCCGGTTTCCGCGGCCGTTGAATTCGCGGCTGGGATGCGGCTGCGCGATTACCGCTTCGATCACTACAAGGCCAAGAAGAAGGATGAGGCGGAGACCAAGGGCAGCGCCCATATTGTTATTGCCGTCGATAAGCCGGCCGCAGTCCGCCATGAAGCTAAGGCCGGGGAGGCGGTGACGGCCGGGGTGTTGACCGCCCGCTCGCTTGTCAACGAGCCCGCCAACATCCTCTACCCGGAGGAGTTCGCCAATCGCGCCATGGCGCTTAAGAAGCATGGCGTTGAGGTTACGGTCCTCGATCAATCCGCCATGCGCGAACTCGGCATGGGCGCGCTTCTCGGGGTCGGACAAGGATCGGCTCGCGAGAGCCGCATCGTCGTCATGCGCTGGCACGGCGGGAAAAGCGCCAAGGACAGCAACAAGACAAAATTGAAGCCGATCGCTTTCGTCGGCAAGGGTGTCTGTTTCGACACCGGCGGCATTTCGATCAAACCCGCCGCCGGGATGGAGGATATGAAGGGCGACATGGCCGGAGCCGCCTGCGTCGTCGGCCTCATGCAGGCACTCTCGGAACGCAAGGCCAATGTGGACGTGGTCGGCGTCATCGGTCTTGTCGAAAACATGCCGGGTCCAGAAGCCCAGCGGCCAGGCGACATCGTGAAGTCCATGTCCGGCCAGACCATCGAAGTCATCAACACGGACGCCGAAGGCCGTCTCGTCCTCGCCGATCTGCTTTGGTATGTTCAAGACAAATTCAAACCGGAATTCATCGTCGATCTCGCGACCTTGACCGGCGCGATCCTTGTCGCGCTTGGCCAGGAACACGCGGGCCTCTTCACCAATAATGATGAATTGGGCGAGAGGCTCATCAGTGCCGGCAAGGCCACCGGCGAAAAACTCTGGCGGATGCCGCTTGGCGCGGCCTACGACAAAATGATCGACTCGAAAGTCGCCGACATGAAAAATACCGGAGGACGACATGCCGGGTCGATCACCGCCGCGCAATTCCTCCAGCGCTTCATCAACGGTACGCCCTGGGCGCATCTCGATATCGCCGGCACTGGGATGGGTTCGCCTTCAAGCGAGATCAATCAAAGCTGGGCTTCGGGGTTCGGCGTCCGGCTGCTCGACCGGCTCGTCGCTGATTATTACGAAAGGTGAGGAGAACCCAGCCGCCCGTGAGCGATTCAACTTGAAGCGATCATGGTCTAGACGCCGGGCTTGTCCACCGCCGGTTTTGATAACCAGGTGCCGGAACGTTTGTGGCCAAAAACCAAGTCGAATAGCCAGCCGAAGTATCGCCACCAGAACCATCTGTACCACGCTGGTTTGCGGCTCTTCAGCGTATAAGTGCGCCTTTCTTGGCATCGGTCCATGGCGCCTGCCAGACTCAAAGTTCTTGCCGGTGGCCGCCGGGTTTTGGCCGAGGGTAAGCGCCGCTTTAGCCTTCGCGCGGTCCAAAGCGGCCGCCGTGCAAAGTCCGGCGACATTGCGCAGGTCGTAAGATGGATTTATGAGTTCAGCCAGAACGAGCCTGATGTCGTCGCCGTCGAGCGGGCTCGGCGGCAATTCCCAGCCTTCAATCATGTCGTGCCGGACAAGATCGGCTCGCATGAAAGCTGTCACGAAGTTCAGCACCTTGTCGCGGATGAGGCCGATACCTTGGGGAAATGGCCGTACGGCAAGCCAAAGTAAAATCCACAAAAGGCACTCACGTTTTGCGCTAGCAATCTTGGCGCCACGGCGTCGAATCGCTCGGCGATGCGCGTTTGCAATGCGTCGAAACGGGCCTGCGAAATGCGCGGCCATGCTTCTAGGACGACTTCCGCTTTGGCGGTACCGAACAGCGGAATGATGCCATATGTTGCCGGGGCGTTGATCCCTTCCTCGTCATCCGTTTGAATAGCCTTGTATTTGCTTATATCGACACCCGCCTTCTGCCAACCCTTAATGATCTTGTTGTCTGCCGGAAGCGCGAATGTTGTCTGCAGAAAACGTTGGCAGTTGCGGCGGGCCGAGCTGGAAATCGTGATCGCGGAAACTCCGTGCGACGAATCCGCCGAAGCCGCCGAGGAGGCCGCTTGCGATGCCATAACGTTGCTCCTTGCCGGTGCCGTCGCTTGTGATCCGGCTTGGTCCGATCAAATAGCGGCTGCCGTGTTTCGGATTGGCCGCGAGAATGATTTCGCTCGGCTTGAAACGAGCCTGATCGATCAAGGCGGGCAAAAGCGCGGAAAAGATGCTTACAATGTCCGATGCTGGCTGGCCTTCGGGCGCGATGGGATTCAGCTCGGGGAAAGGCGAGATCATAATGACGGCGCGATCGACCTCGTCGAGAGCGGACGGAAGGTGATCTTCCAATACTAGTGTCCCAACTCTCAATTGCCGTCAAATAATTCATGCGGCCTCGGCTTTGTCGAGGTTGGTGCGGGCGTGGTTGAT
>VDMG01000302.1 GCA_006514895.1 Beijerinckiaceae bacterium | reverse complement strand
CATTGGTCTTAGCGCCATTGGTCTTAGCGCCATTGGTCTTAGCGCCATTGGTCTTAGCGCCATTGGTCTTGTGCCACCATGCCCCCTGCCCGTCCTATCTTGCCCCGCGCATCCCCGGCTGTGGCTTGCCACAGACTGCACGACGCAAGGTTCGGCGCATCATAATGCTTTGCGTCGATTCGAGCCTATTGAGCTAGCCCGTGTCGAACCAGCCCGCATCGGATTTTCTTAATGTCGCTTTTCGACAATGCCGCCTCTTCCGCAGCACCGAGCACCAGCCTCTTACGGCAGCGCTTTAGTCCAGTCGAATCGGAAAAAAGAGATTCGGCTCAAGCTTGGACAAGCAGCTTCTTTCGGCTCGCGGTCTTGAGCCTCATCTTCTTTTACGGGCTCGCGCTTGCCTCCTGGCTCCTTACCCGAACGGTCGTGCCATGGGATTCGAAAAACCATTTTTACGCCATGTTCCGTTTCCTTGGCGACGCTTTGCGCAATGGCGGGATTCCGTTTTGGAACCCCTATCATTTCGGCGGCCATCCAGCGATCGCGGATCCGCAATCCCTCATCTTTACGCCCAGCATGATGCTGTTCGCGCTGATTGCGCCAAATGCTTCGATGCAGCTTTTCGACGCTGTTATCCTTGCCCATCTTCTTGCCGGCGGGGTTTGCATTCTTGGCCTCTCGCGGCGGTGGCGCTGGCATCCGGCGGGCGCGGTGCTCGCGGCGATCGTTTTCATGCTCGGCGGCGCCGCATCCTCAAGGCTCCAGCACACCGGCATCATTATATCTTATTCCTTTTTTCCAGCGGCCTTATGGTGTCTCGAGATTGCGCTGGAGCGCCGTTCCTATCGTTTTGCCGTCGCGTTCGGTCTTTGTGCATCCCTGATGGCGCTTGGCCGCGATCAAGTCGCCTTCCTTCTTTGCGCGGTGCTTGCCGGTTATATTGTCTTTGCCGCGTTCCAATCGGGAAATACGTTGATTTATCTGCGCGCCCGGGCAGGCTTGCTGATGTCGAGCGCCGCGCTGATCCTCGCGATATTGATCGTACCGGCGCTGTTGACCATGCAGTTTCTCGCCGACTCGAACCGGCCAGGCTTTCCTTTCGGTGTCGCGGCGGTAGGTTCTCTCGCGCCGGTTAATCTGATCACTTTGTTTGTACCGAATTTCTTTGGCTCTCTCGATCATCTTTATGATTATTGGGGGCCCGACTACGACACCATGCCGCGCGCCGACTGGACCGATCGCGCCGTCGATTATCTTTTTATCGGCACACTGCCATTCCTGCTTATCGCCTGGCATGGATTTGGAGCCGGACGGCTGTTCGCGCGGCGCGCACGTTTCGTTCTCATCCTGCTTGCGCTGTCGCTCGTTTACGCATTGGGGCGTTATACGCCGTTTTTCGCACTCGCATTTGACGCGATTCCCGGCGTTTCCCTCTACCGGAGACCCGCGGACGCAACATTTCTTGTCAATATCGCGCTTGCTTTCGCCGCGGGATTTTTGCTGCACCGCTATATCGAGGATGGGCTGCCGCGGCCTTTCCGGACACTGCCGAAATGGCTGGCCCTCGCGCTCATGGGGGTGACCACGCTTTCGCTCGCGGTGCTTACTGGCACCGGCCTCGCTTTTTCCTTGCGGGAAGGCCGCCTGACAACTTCGCTTGCCGCACTCGCCGTCGCGGGCGCGCTGGCCGCCGCCGGCGCCGTCATCTTGTCCTCTCTTCAATTGCGCCGGAAGCGGGCGCTCGCGGCGAGTTTGTTCGTGCTTTTAAGCGGCGCCGAAATCCTCTGGCGCAATGCCGCCTCTTCGCTCAATGCGGAGCCCCTCGAGAGCTATAGAATCTATGCCGGCATGAAGCCTTCCGACGCCGCTGGCATCGCGGCTCTGCGCCAGGACATCGCCGCCATGGTGCGCGACGGCGAGAGGCCGCGCGTCGAGATCCTCGGGCTCAAAGGGCCCTGGCAGAATGCGTCGATGGTCCTCAAATTGGAAAATACGCTCGGCTATAATCCCTTGCGCATCGACGATTACGAACGCGCGGTCGGCCCCGGACAGGATGCCGAGGATTTTGCCTTGCGGCATTATCCAGACACGTTCCGCGGCTACAATAGCCGTCTTGCCGCTTTGCTTGGGATCGAATATCTGGTGCTTGACCGCCCCTTGACGGAGCTTCCACGCGATATTCCGCGGCCAAAGGCCGAGGAGTTCTTCAAAAGCGATGGTTTGTATATCTACAAGCTCGGCAAAATCGCGCCGAGGGCTTCTTTTGCCTCCGAGGTCAAGCCGGCCGACAATGACGACGTTCTCGACGAGCATGTGCTTCCGGACTTCGATCCCGCGAGCGAAGTCTTGATCGATCAGTCAAGCTTGGCCGATCTTCACGGCGGCCCCTCTGTCCCAGGCGCGGGCCAAGAGCGCGTGCAAACCGCAAGCCTCGGCGAGACGCAAGGGTTCGGGCAGGCAGCGAGCCGCGCCTTGAGAGAAGCGCGAGACCCATCTCGTGCCACAATCGTCAAATACGCTGATAATTCAGTCGAGATCGATGTCGACGCGTTAAGGGCGGGCATTGTCGTGTTGCACGATCTTTTTTATCCGGGCTGGGAGGCCCGCGTCGACGGACATAAGGAACCGATCCTTCGCGCCAATATCTTGTTTCGCGGCGTCGAGGTTCCGCCGGGCCACCACCGCATTGAATTTTCCTTTCATCCGCTGTCCTTGACCAATCTCGCGGCGGCGGCCTCCACCGTTCTGCAAAGGCAAGAGGAATAAGGTTTGCGGAGCCATCCGTGCGCAAGACCGGTTTTGAGACGAACTGGACAAGGCTTTTGTGCCCGCTGGACTTTACCCGCGCGATGGGTGGCTTTTGCGCTATGGCTTCTCGCCTGGCCCGTCGCGGCGCAAACGCCGGACATGGGAAATGCCGGCGTGCCTTCCTTGCGTCTGCCATTCCCCCCCGGGGGGGCGCCCACCGAGACGGCGCGCGGCGTCGTCCGGCTTACCGCCCTTTTTGCCGCCACCGATACCCAGCCGGCCCGTGAAGGCCTGCAATGGCGCGTCTTCGAGGAAAGTCCGGGCCCGGACGGAAGCCACAAACTCGTCGCGCAATCCAGCGACGCGGCGCCAAACCTGCCGCTTCCCGACGGCAATTTCATTGTTCATGCCGCCTTGGGGCTCGCGGGCGCGACAAAGCGCATCACCATCAACGGCACCTTATTGAACGAAACGCTCGTGCTCAATGCCGGCGGTTTGCGAATTGCGGGCCTGCTTGGTGACACGCCCATCAACCCAGCGAAATTATCGATTGCGATTTATGTTCCGGAGAGCGTCCATCCGGAAGCAAAGCTCGTCGCGCACGCCAAATCCGGCGACAACATTGGCCTTCCGGAAGGCAATTATCATATTGTATCGACCTTGCTCGACGCGGCGGCCAATGGTTCGGCAAGCCCGACGAATTCGGTGATCAGCGCGGATCTCAGGGTCCAGGCTGGCAAGTTGACCGATGCGACACTGCGTCATCGCGCCGCCACCATGACGCTCAAACTCGTCAACAGCCCGGGCGGCGAAGCCCTCACGAATACGGCTTTCACGATCCTAACGCCGGGGGGCGACGTCATCCGCGAGATGATCGGCGCGTTTCCCTCAGCCACCCTCGCCGAAGGCGAATATGTCGCGATCGCCAGACATGCCAACAAAACCTACCAGGCAACCTTCAAGGTCGAGTCTGGCGTCGCCAAGGATGTCGAGGTTCCCGCCAAGGAAGCACCGCCGCCCGAGGCGTCTGACTGCGCGACCTGCGGAAGCAATCCCGGTTCCGGCAGCACGCAACCGCATGACCAGGATTAATGCGGGCATAGATCACGACTCATGAAAATGGCATAAGTTCCCGTGCAAAGAGGCTCTTGCCTTCCATCTCGCAACCCTGCTTCTGCCGGCGATTCTTACAAATTGGATATCTTTCGGCAATGGGCTGAGTCGTCGTGGCAGCGCCGCCATCCTTACGGAGTCGAACTTCGACTTCGACCGATCTTACACGATCGAAGACGAAGCCGCTGTCCTCGGCCTTGTAAGGTTTTTGGCCCCAACCGGACAAAAATATTTCACGTGAAGCACTTTGGTACGATTGGGATTGCATGCGCTTGGGCGGCAAAGCCCGGTTACGAAAACTCCGGCGCTCGGCTGAGTCCAGCGCCGGACAACGGCTACTCCGCAGCCTGCGGCGATACCAACTGCCCCTTCAAAGCCGCACGCACGCCGGCGCCATAGTCGGGGTGCACCTTGTCGAACAGGGCGAGCTGACGCTCGACGATGACGTCCGGGACCCCCGCCATCGCTTCCGCGATGTTCGAGAACAACCGCTTCTTCTGGCCCGCGTCGAACAGATTGAACAAGGCGCGCGGCTGGCCGAAATCGTCATTGCCGATGCGGTGATTGTAGCGCTCGGCATCGCCTGAAATCTTCAAAGGGGGCTCCACAACGTCCGGCCGTTCGACCGGTCCGCCGAACGAATTGGGCTCGTAAAAGGCGTCCGCGTTCGGATTGTTGGGGAAAAACCGCATCGCCCCGTCCTTGTGACAGTTGTGGTCCGGGCACTTCGGCGCATTGACCGGCAGAGCTTCGTTATGGGTGCCGAGGCGATGGCGGTGCGCGTCGGCGTAGGAGAAGATGCGTGCCTGTAGCATCTTGTCCGGCGAGAAGCCGATGCGGTCACGATGTTGGATGGGGCGAAGGCGGCCTGCTCGATCTCGGTGAAATAGTTGTCGGGGTTGCGGTTCAGTTCCATCACGCCGGCCTCGATCAGCGGGTAGTCGCCGTGCGGCCACACCTTGGTCAGGTCGAAAGGGTTGTACGGCGTCTTCTCGGCATCGGTCTCCGGCATGATCTGAACGCAGAAACGCCAGCGCGGGTAGTCGCCCTTCTCGATCGCGCCCAAGAGATCCGCCTGAGTCGATTCGCGGGTCTTGCCGACGACATTCGCAGCCTCCGCTAGACTAGCGGCCGAGTTCATTTTTCCCGGCAAGCTCGAAAAGCAAAGCCGCACGCGCCAGGCCACGACTGATCATATAGTTATCCTGTTCATTGCCGTCTCCCGCGCGGCTGCGTCCGAAGGTGCGACGGGGATGGCAAGACCTGTTCTGGTATTAAAACAGTATTGGTAAAGGCCAAACGCGTCGATTGTACCATGGTTTGGCCCCTAAAAGTCGATACGCCATAAATTCGCCATAGCTGTGGCCATTGTGCCACAATTCCCCAAAGAACGACCCGACCGAGCTAGCGATTATGCCCACTCCTAAACCCTGGTCCGGCGATGACCCTCGACATGCGCGCCCTTGGCGTCCGCTCGATCGACGTCACATGCGGGTGCGGCCGGGAGGCAATCGTCGTTGTCTACCGGCGGATCTGGGCGTCTTGCCGGTCTTTGCAGGCCTGTCTTGAATATTGCCCGTTCACTCCGGCTTGGTCTCCTACCCAAGCTTGTGACATTTGCCCCTAATCTGGCCCAGGACACCGGATCAGGGCTTTTTGCATCCCCGCGGACGAGAAACGTGACGCCAGTTTTTTTATCCGCCCAGCTGGAACCTTTGAAGGCCATCAGCGATGTCTGGCACACCGACTCGCCGCCCGGAGCGAGATTTCATGTTGAACATTGTACTCGCTATCGGCGTCGTCGTTCTTCTCGTCGGGCTCCTCGTGGGCTCTCTTCCGAATTGAAGACCTTAGCAACGGTTTTCACGCCGAATAGCCCTTGGAGCGGATCACCCGCAGGGCCGCGTCGAGAAGTCTCGTTGTTGATTCGTGTTGCGTTTGAACTTGGGCCACGTCCATACCCTCTAATTGGTATGATACCGATCAGTTGGTATTGTGTCAACCATCGATCTGATGCATCGAGGCGCCACCCGCCCTCCGGGAAATGTGCGCCAAAAGACACAGCCCGGCATAATTTTGCCTCTAATATGCGTTTGAAATTCAAAGAGCCGTTTAAAACCTATGTTGGAGGCGTGGATGCAGGTGCCGATCTCCCCGATGATCCTCAGAGGGCTCCATGCCCTTACGTGGAAACTTGTCACGGAGGTTCTCATCTCGAGCCTCGCGACCCTCCTCGTTATGGCCGTTTTTTCCCATATGACGAAGCCAACACCTCCGGTTGCGCAGGATGGCGTGCGGCTGACGTCCTCTGAGCAACAGCCCGTTGTGGGAGAAACGAGCGAATCAAGCGAGACAGTTGACGATTTCTTACAGCGTGTCGCGCTCTCCCATGTCGCCAGTCTGAAAGCACCGGCAAGCCGAGCGGCCAGCGTCGCGGCGAGCGAGCCCAAGACTGACGAGCCGTCGTCTGATACGGGCGTCCCTTTTTCGACACGGCCGGCAGCCGCGTCGAGGCATGACCGGCCGAGTGCGACCAAAGTGCATGTCGCCGCCAGCGTTCCGAAAGTTCAGCCGCCGGTGACGCTGCTCGCGACAATCGTGCCTGCCGCCACGGCCGCGCCCGTGATCGCAGAGGCGCAGCCTCCCATTGTCGCCGCCACGCCTGTCAAAGCCGAGCCGCTGACTCCCATCAAATATGGGATGCGCCTCGTCAGCGGCCTCGGAACTTTCATCTCCGTTTCGCAAACCCGCGTCGCCGAAGGCATGGCATCCGTCGGCGATATACTGACCTCGCTTGTCAAGAAATTGTAACGTGAAGATAGCCGATATTACTCGCCAGGCGCTCCTCGATCATGCCACCGACGTGTTCGCCGAAAGTGGTTTCGAGGGTGCCTCGGTGCGCGAGATCACCCGCCGCGCATCGGTCAATCAGGCGGCGATCAATTATCATTTCGGCGGCAAGGAGTCGCTGTACCGAGACGTCCTCCGCTTGGCCGTCGCCGCGCTCAGCGATGCGTCGCTGCTCGACGAAAATACCATCGACAGCGTGAGCCGCGACGAGGCGGTGCGTCTCTTCATTCGCCAGCAGGTGACGCCGCTTCTCAAACACGGCCAAATCGGGCGTTATTTGCGCATTTTCGCCTGGGAGACGCTGGCGCCAACGCCGGTCTATCGCGATTTCATCGCCAGCGAGAGGTTGCCAATCATGGACCAGGCCGAAAAGATCGTCCGCCGATTCCTGCCGGCTGGCGCGGCGGGCGAAGACATCACCATCGCGACGATCTGGCTCACCCAGCAGGTGACTCCCTTCATACGCCATTACGACACGCTGTCGAAACCGCCGCTAAGCCTGAAGATAGACAAGGGTTTTATTGAGCAGCTGGCGGCCGACCTCGGCCGCATGGCAGTTGCCGCGCTCAGCGTACGTAGCACCCTCAGCCCGGATATCACGGCGCAGGATAGTTCACTGCTTCCGGTCCACAATTCAAGAAATATGCAACGGTCCAAGACGTGATCACCGCTACGGTTTTGCCAAAAACAGGCTTTGTCGAAAAGATGAACTTAGATGATGCGCTTCAATTTCGGGATACATTCACGAGGCCTTTGACGAGGTTCCAGGAAAGTTCCTTCGGACCGACGATGGCGTGCTGAGAACCAGGCCGATGCAAGCAGCGCGCATAAATCTCTATCTTGTCTGCGAACTGCCTGCAGATCCCTCCTTTTTCAGCCAGGCCAAAGCGCAAAGGCAGCTTGACGACCAACGCGGCTTGCCAAAAGAACTGAATGGAAGCAAGATCGGGCTCGGATCGAAGCCTATCTTTTGGAAAATGGCGCGAAAAGCCACCCGGTCGCGCGAATGAATCAAAGTCTTATATTGCTGCCAGCTGTGGCTTTGGTCCTTCTCACGGCGATCGTCTGGTGTAGGATGTATTTCACGCGGATAAGAGAAATCCGCGTAAAGAGAATCGTTGTGCAAAGCCTTGCTGACGCAGCAGAGGCAAAACGCCTACTCACGGACGTCGCGGGCCCAGCGGATAATCTCATCAATCTTTTTGAAATTCCAAATTTATTTTATGCCGCCGTCATCATTTTATACGTGACGGGCCTTGCCAATGGCCTTTATCTCGCACTTGCCTGGGCCTTTGTTCTGTTGCGTTATGCTCATAGTTTCATCCATGTCACCTACAATAGGGTCGCGCATCGCTTCACGGTTTATTTCGCCGGAACGATTTTGCTTTGGGTGATACTCGCCTGAATTTCCTGAGCATCGCTGCGCATGAGGCGGCGCGTGGCGGCAAGTGCCGCGCGGGGTTTTGCCGCGAGCCGCCCTGCCCTTTCGATCGCGACGCCGCGCAGCTCGCTCGCCGGAACGATGGCATTGGCAAGCCCGAGCCGCAGTGCCAAAAGCGTCCCCGAGCAACAAAAACTCGGCCGCCTTCACACTCCCGATCCGGCGCGGCAACAGAAGCGAGGACGCCGCCTCCGGCACTAGGCCGAGATCGACGAATGGCAGGCGAAAAACCGTCCCCGGCGCGACATAGACGAGATCGCTATGCAACATCAATGTCGCGCCGATGCCGATCGCGATTCCGCCGATCGCCGCGACAAGCGGCGTCTCGCAAGCAGCGAGCGTCTTGATGAAAGTGAAGGCGGGGAATTCCTCAGCCTCCTCCCGCGCTTCGAGAAAATCGGCGATATCATTGCCCGCCGTGAACATGCCGCCAGACCCGGCAAACACGATGGCGCCTATCGACGGATCGCGGTCAGCGTCGTGCAGCGCCTGCGTCGCCGCCAAATACATGGCACCGGTCAGCGCATTCTTCTTTTCCGGCCGGTCGAAGGTTACGCACAGGACCGCGCCTTCGCGCTCGATCCTGGCGTTTGGCGTTTGCGCTTGCATCATGCGTCCAGCACGGCAGAGCCCGCATGTACCGAGCCGGCGCCGCGCGTGACGTCGCGTTCGAGACCGCTGGCGCCGGTGGCGATAGTCTCGGCAAAGAAACGCGCCGTCGCGATCCGCCCCGGCAATGCCGGATCACTCCTTCCCGCGGCGGTGAGCCGATGCGCGGCAAGGGCGCCTTTGGCCAGGGCCGTGCCGCCACGCACAAGAGCAAAAAGCCTCAAATAAGGCGTCGCTCCTGCGAGCGCATCGCCAATGCGCGCCGCGCAAGCTGCCAGCATGAAATTGGTGGCGCGCTCCAGCGCGTCCACGGCGTCAGTCAAGCATGGCTCCATGTCGCCGAAGCTTTCGGCGTTGCTCCCCTCCAGCGCGGCGACGCAGGCGCGCATATCGGCGATTTCACGGCGCGCAATTTCGCCCTCCGACAGACCGATTTTTCGCTGAACGAGATCAATCGCTTGAATGCCATTGGTGCCTTCGTAGATCGCGGCGATTCGCGCGTCGCGGAGAAATTGCGCCGCGCCGGTCTCCTCGATATAGCCCATGCCGCCATGAACCTGAATACCAAGCGAGGCAACCTCGTTGCCGATGTCGGTGGAAAACGCCTTGGCGACCGGCGTCAGCAAGGAGGCCCGTGCCAAGGCGCGATCCCGCGCGGAACTGTCTTTTTCCCGGCGTGAACGATCGATCGACTCCGCCGTCATGAGACAGATCGCCCGCGCAGCCGCCGTCATTGCCTTCATCGTCATGAGCATGCGCGCAACATCGGGATGCTGCACAATCGCACTCATCGCCTCACCCTTGTCGCCCGCGACGTGACCCTGGCGTCTTTCTTTCGCGTAGCCAAGCGCCTGCTGAAACGCGCGATCGGCGATCGCGACGCCTTGGACGCCGACATTGAGTCTCGCGCTGTTCATCATCGTGAACATGCAGGCGAGCCCCTTGTTCTCCTCGCCAACGAGAAAACCCTTCGCGCCGCCATGATCGCCATAAACCATAGTGCAAGTGGGCGAGGCATGGATCCCGAGCTTGTGCTCCAGCGAGGTGCAATAGACATCGTTGCGCGGCCCTAGCGTGCCATCGGCATTGACCAAAAATTTAGGCACGAGGAAGAGCGAGATGCCGCGCGTGCCTTTCGGCGCATCGGGCAAGCGCGCGAGCACGAAATGAACGATATTCTCGGACATGTCGTGCTCGCCATAGGTAATAAAAATCTTGGAACCAAAGAGTTTGTAGGTTCCATCTTGCTGACGCTCGGCCCTGGTTTTGAGCGCGCCCAAGTCGGAGCCCGCCTGCGGCTCGGTCAAATTCATCGTGCCGGTCCATTCACCGGAGATGAGCTTTTCGAGATAGAGCGCCTTCAACGCTTCGGTTGCGTGCGATTGCAAAGCCTCGATCGCGCCCAGCGTCAGCAGCGGGCAAAGGCTGAACGCCA
Source organism: Beijerinckiaceae bacterium (assembly GCA_006514895.1). Lineage (GTDB taxonomy): Bacteria > Pseudomonadota > Alphaproteobacteria > Rhizobiales > Beijerinckiaceae > Methylocapsa. The sequence goes on along the minus strand of VDMG01000302.1, from coordinate 9,308 downwards.
TATTCGCCGCGCTCCAGATTTCGATGCAAGCGGTGTTGAGAAGCACCGGCAAGTCCATGCCGCCATAATCGGAGGGACCGGTGATCGCGTTCCATCCCCCCGCCCTCCATTGCCGGTAAGCTTCTGCAAAGCCCGGTGCGGCATTGATCCTGCCCGCTTCGAACTTCGCCCCTTCCTTGTCGCCAATGCGGTTCAAAGGCGCCAGGACATTTTCGGCGAATTTCGCCGCTTCGGTTAGAGTCGCCTCGGCAAAACCATCGCCCAGATCCGCAAAAACACCGTCTTTCAGTCCAACATCCATCCCCGCCTCATGGGTCATGGCGAAAAGAATGTCGGCAATGGGCGCGCGATAGCTCATCGAAGTCTCCGCGAAAGATCTGCCCTTGAGCGCGAGCCAAGGATGCACCGGGCCAGAGATTGAATTATAAGCCAGTTGCCCCTCCTGTGTCGTCAAGGATGATTTGCGGCGGATGAAAAGAGAATTTGTTGCGCCCGGCCCCGCGCTCGCCACGCAAAAAACCATGGACGCGGACGCGGCGGGGATTGCCGAGGCGGCGCGCGTCATTGGCGCGGGCGGGATCGTCGCCTTTCCGACCGAGACCGTTTACGGTCTCGCCGGGGACGCGACATCGGACGCGGCCGTCGCCCGGATCTACGCGGCCAAGGCGAGGCCAGAATTTAATCCGCTCATCACGCATGTCGCGAGCCTCGACGCGGCGCGCGAACAGGGCGTTTTCCCGGCCGAGGCTTTGCACCTTGCCAAACTATTCTGGCCGGGGCCGCTGACCCTCGTGGTCCCGCCCGCGCCCGGTGCGACGGTTTGCGCCGCCGCGCGGGCAGGCCGGCAAACAATCGCCCTGCGCGTGCCAATCCACCCGGTTGCGCTTGCCCTGATTTCGGCGGCGGGGCGGCCATTGGCGGCGCCCTCGGCCAATCGCTCCGGCCAGGTGAGCCCGGTCACCGCCGCTCATGTCGCGCAGGATCTTTCCGGCGCGATCGACCTCATCCTCGATGGCGGGCGTTGCTCGGTGGGGCTCGAATCGACGGTCATCGCCTATCTCGAAGGGCCGCCGCTCTTGTTGCGGCCAGGCGGGATCGCGAGGGCAGACATCGAGGCCGTGCTTGGCCACGCGCTTGCCGATTCCGCTGGCACGACGACTCTTCATTCGCCCGGAATGCTGCACTCTCACTATGCGCCGCGCGCGAAACTCCGGCTCGATGCGACAGAACTCGCAGAGGGCGAGGCGGGCCTCGATTTCGGCGGGATTTTTGGCGCGCGCAAGAATGTGCTGGATCTCTCGGCCCGCCGAGATCTCGCTGAAGCGGCGGCGAACCTCTTCAGCTTTCTGCACGATCTCGACGCGCTCGGCCTGCCCTGCATCGCGGTTGCGCCCATTCCTCGGGACGGTTTGGGCGAGGCGATTAATGACAGACTGACGCGGGCAGCGGCGCCGCGCGAGCGCGGTGATGCGGGTTTCAAAAGCTAGATGCTTCTTCGCTTTTGTCCGATTTTGCCCCCAAACCTTACAAAAATGTTTCACGTGAAACATTTTTGTCCGATTGAGGGCCGAAAGTATACAAGGCCTCATACAACGCGCGGCGTTAGGATTGGTGGGATCGCGCGGAAAATCGGTCTTTTGGGCGTTTTCAGGTTCTTCTCCGCTGCGGAGGCGTCGCTTGGCTTGCTGCGGAAACCGCTGAGCTGGCACGGCAGTGGACGCACAACGAGCCCCGGTGCATTCAAGCAGCTGCGGGGCTCTGCTTCGACTTTGCGAAGCGATCTGTGATCTCTACAGACTCGATGAGGTAACGGACGCTTGGCCTTCGCGGGCGTTATCCCACGACGATATCAAATTTTCGGCGGCAGCGTTTCGGCCCTGCCGGCACCTAGGCTTTCGCGCCACCGTGACCCTATGCCTGACGGGGTCTGTCACACTGTCCCGGTGGAGTCATCCTCTCTCCTTTGCAGTGGAAATGATGATTTGCCGAAAGAAGGTACCTTCAACTTCCGACCGGCTCTTGTGAACAACGGCGGAAGCATTCGAACGATCCACTTCTTACGCGCATGTGTCAATTTTTTTTTGCGAAATTTGCGGCGGCGGTTATGTAAGCCCCGAACAGATTGATGTCCACTCGCGGGACTATTCATCATTCTCGGCTCTCAAATCCTCGACCTTAATCGATGCGGATAAATCGTTTATTCATCGGCACAACCTCGGCGCTTGGCGCCATCGCACCGGCGATCGCGCTGCAATTCCCTGGCACGTGCATAACCCCGCCTGCCACCGTAACCCGCATTACCGGCATAGACACGCACAACGCTCGGATGGAAGCGCGCTACACGCTGCCAGACATTATCCAGGCGTGCCATGAAGGCTATGTGAGTCGGGCACGCTCTCGATCGATGATTGCATCCGGCGCTATCGCTTACTCACCGACTCGCCGCCGCTCAACGCGACAGCCGATTGCGTTGCGGGCTCGGTCAACGTTGAAGGCGAGCGTACAACACTTCCCGCGCACACTGACTGCGCTACCGGAGGCTTCCGGGCGATTGCAGCCTTTAAAACTCTCTGCCCGTCTTATAGCGGCCAGGTCGAGCGCAACGATTGATTGCCCCCAGGCGTCGCCCTGCGTTTCGTGAGCTCGGGGTCGCTGCTCTTGCTAGACCACCGGCGCGTTTTTTTGATCCGGCGCGTTAAGATTGCGTCCGCTGCGTTAGCTGAGCAATAAATTTCTCTTTCGATATCTGTAAAAGCTAATAGGTTCGCCCCATGTTAGATGGTCAACTGTTTTTGGGTCGAGTTGGAAGACGGCGCTCCTGTTCTTAAATATAAAGGAACTTTCAGATGAAGAAATTAGCTCTGATATTCGCTCTTGCCCTCGCGACAACAACTCCGGCATTTGCTCGCGCTGGTGGCGGTGGTGGCCACGGAGGTTTCCATGGGGGTGGAATGCATACTGGACGTAGCGTCGGATTTCATGGTGGAGGTTATCGCGGTGGCTATCGTCACGTCTATAGAGGTGGCGGCTATGGCTATGGCTACGGTAACAACGGATATAATGGCTATTATCCTTATAATGGTTACTACGGTGTTGATCCTGGAGCCGCAATTGGCCTCGGTATTTTAGGAGGCGTTTTAGGCGGCATCCCGTAATCGATCACTTATGAGACTCATATGAGACTCATATGAGACTCAGCATGGCAACTCCCAATTGCCGTGCTTTTTCAAGTTTCGGGACCTGAGTTCGCAGACATTACTAGACCACCGGCAAGGCTAGGTCGTGCCGGCCTGAAATTGATCCGCGAAAGCCTCTCATACAAAGAGCATCGGTCTCCCCTTTCTTTTGAAGGTTTGGCCGAGGCGATCAACAACCGTCTTAGTCGGGCCGCGTGGCCGCTGATGCGGCTTTACTTCGCGCGACTCGCGCGAAGAAATCCATTCCTCGGACGGCGGCAGAAAAGCGTATCTGATCTTTGAACTCAAGGATCGCGACGGAACCGATCTCGGCTTTTGCCGAGATCGGCACTTTGGACTGTCGAAATCGAACAGGTCCGATTTCGAGTGGCCGCGCGCCTTTGGCGCGTCCTTGACTTCAAAGTTCAGATACGCTCGGGTCAGCCGTACGATGAATGGATATTTCCGCGCAAGACGCAGCCCTTGATCACTTATTGCGCGCAACCCTTGTGCGCGGAGCGCCATCCTCAAAGTCGAGCGTCTGCAAAGCACCCGCACGCGCTGCGCGAAAAAATATCAATATTTGCGGACGAGATTGACGAGCTTGCCTTGGATGCGGACACGGTCGGGGCCGAAAATCCGCGTCTCATAGGCGGGATTGGCGGCTTCGAGCGCGATCGAGGCGCCGCGCTTGCGCAGCCGTTTCAAGGTCGCTTCCTCGTCGTCGATCAGGGCGACCACAATGTCGCCGGTCTCGGCCGTATCCTGCTTGCGGATGACCACCGTGTCGCTATCGAAGATGCCCGCGTCGATCATCGAATCGCCGCGCACTTCGAGCGCATAATAGTCGCCCGGCGGCAGCATGTCCGGCGGCAGGCTGATCGTGTGGCTGCGGTTTTGCAGCGCGGTGATCGGCGTCCCCGCCGCAATCCGGCCCATGACCGGGATTGAGATCATGGTGCGTTCGCCTTCCTCGTCGGAAGCGCTCGGCGTCCACGGACGGACCCGGCCAAGCGTGCCCTCGATGACGCTCGGCGCAAATCTCTTGCTCCGGCTCCCCTCGGCGGGCGTCGAAGAATCCGGCAAGCGCAAAACCTCGAGCGCGCGGGCGCGATTTGGCAGGCGGCGGATAAAGCCGCGTTCCTCGAGCGCGATGATCAGCCGGTGAATGCCTGACTTCGAGCGCAGATCCAATGCGTCCTTCATCTCGTCGAAGGACGGCGGAACGCCCGTCTCCTTCAAGCGCTCATGAATGAAGCGCAACAGCTCGCTCTGCTTTCTTGTCAACATTGGCCAGGCCCTCTTTTGCCGCCCCGCACGGTGCCGCGCCTTAGCCCGGCTCTCTTTAGTAAGGAAGATAACGAGAGCAGGACAGCCCGAATCGGTATTGCACAAACGGTGAACGAACGATATATGTTCGTGCTGCGTTCCGCAAGCCCCCGTGTTTTCGAAGACCGATCGCGGGCGAAAAACCCTGCCGCGCCGTCAGCGGAACAGCGCCGTCATTTTTTGGCTTGATCCAGGCCATGCCGTTGCTCGAGATCTTTGCTTTATCACATTTTCTCGACGCGAACCGGTATCCACTTCGCTTGAAAATGCTCTAATCGGACTCGCGGCGGAATAAGGCGCCACCCACGATGCCGGCCACCAAGGCGCCAGAGATTGGCGCCGCCCAAAAGAACCAAAGCTGATCGACATAGGGTTTGCCCGCGAAAATCGCCGGGCCGGTGCTGCGCGCGGGATTGACCGAGCCGTTGGTAACCGGAATGGCGACGAGGAGAATGAGGGTCAAGGTTAGGCCGATCGCGAGCGGTGCGAAACCGGCCGGGGCCCCCGCCGACGTGACCCCCTAATGACCAGCACGAAATAGAAGGTAAGAAGGATCTCGATGATGGCGCAAGAAAGAAGATTGTAATGACCGGGGCTCAAATCGCCAAAACCGTTCGATGCGAAATCGCCAAGCACAAAGCCGGGGTGGCCTTGCGCCACGATCTTGAGCACGGCCGCGGCGGCAATCGCCCCGGCAACCTGAAACACGATATAGGGAATGACATCGCTAAAAGGGATCCGCCTTCCGGCCCATAAGCCGATCGTGATCGCCGGGTTGAAGTGGGCGCCGGAAATATGCCCGACGGCATAGGCCATCGTCACCACGGTGAGACCGAAAGCCAGCGCGACGCCAACGAAACCGATCCCCAATTGCGGATAGGCGGCGGCAATGACCGCGCTGCCGCATCCGCCGAAGGTGAGCCAAAAAGTGCCAAGAAATTCAGCGATCGCCCGCTTGCCAAGATGCATTGGAGAAATCCTCTGTTACGGTGCGAATATCGAAGATGAAAACGTTTCGCCGCCGCAAAAGCGACGCGGGGCGCGTTTGCTCGCGATGAGGGAGGCGTGGTTTGAGCATGCCCGGACCAAAAGCCGGGCACCTTCTCTTTAAGGACATGCTCAAGCGTTACTTTTTGCGCCCGCACCCGCGCCAGCGGCTTGAGCTGACGGCATTTCATACCGGTTTTTGATAATCTCGTCGAGCCCTCGTGAGAGCGACGAAGAAGAGGACTTCGCGCGCCGTGATTTTATCGCAGGCCCACGGTCTTTGCGCTCACGGTCTTGATCTGGGGTCGTTTCTCGGGACCAATGCAATCGCGGCGAATTACCGCATCATGGCCACATCAGAGTGCGCGACATTACCGGCTTTGCCGGTCCGAAAAAGCGCCGCGCAATCAGGCCATTTGGCGAGGCGCCGGCGGCAAGGCGGCATCTCGCTCTCGCGAAACATTCTCGCGAACCGGACCGGCTTGAGCGCGGCACTTTTGAACGCGGGAAAATGCTGGCATTCATTGGCTTTGCCGCGACCAAAGCTCGGGTTCGAGCTGGGCCCTGGCGAGAAGACCGGCCAAACTCGCTATAGGCGCCCATTGGCGAGGTTTGCGAGTTCTCCCGTCATTGGGCGATATAGGCGCGGTGCATTGCGCGCCATCGACAATGTCCGTGATTTCAATGGGTTTGACGGGTTTTTCCTGCCCTGAAGCTTGGCTTAACCTGCGCGCTACGGAACCTGGCTTTTTCATTTGCAGGCTCTCCTCTGTTCATTAAATGTTGGGGATATGTTCGCATATCCCAGCAGTTTTATGAAGGGGTAAATTGCTAATTTTCGTAATTTATTTCATCTATAATTTTATCGCGTTTATAGATTAGGCTGCTTTCAGACGGCTCCGGCAAGATCGACTGCGTCAAAAAGCGCGAGCAAATCTAGCAAGCGGGACCTCGCGCGAAGCTGTCGTCACGCGAGCCGGCCATTAGGGAAAAGCTTGGGCAAGGTCGCGCCGCATCCGCCGCAGCCTTCCAAACTTGCCTTGACTCGCCGCCGCCCCCTGTCTCACGCGACCGGAGAGCTCCGGAGGCGCTTCGTTTCACCGCGCCGGATCTTGGTCTCGACGCGGCGCGCGCGGGCTGCGAGACTAGGCCTTGTTTTAACGCGCGCTTTCGGTGCCGCCGCCGCTGCCGCTATCAAAGCAAGCAAACGCGCGAGCGCCTCGCGCCGGTTCTGTTCCCTTGAGCGATGCGTTTGCGCGAAGATCACCAGCACGCCCTCCTTGGTGAGCTTTGCCCCCGCGAGGCGCTGCAAGCGCCGTTTCAGCGCTTCGTCGAGGGAAGCCGAACGCGTCACGTCGAAGCGCAGTTGCGCGGCCGTCTCCACCTTGTTGACATTTTGTCCGCCTGGGCCGCTCGAGCGCACAAAGGAAAACGCAATTTCCGATTCTTCGATGGCAATGTCTGGCGTGACTTCAATCCTCGGCATGGCCTCGTCCCGGCATAGCTCGGTTTCAAATTCATTAACCGAAATGCTTTAGCGCCAATTAAGATATTGCGCGCATGTCTTGCCAATGGCGTGTCGCGTTGTGCCATTTGCCGTTGCCGCGGCCTTGATATTGGCTCTGGCTGGCTGCTCGATTTACGAGAGACCACGCCGGCCGGCCTGGCGAGGCGAGGCGGAAGCCGCTTGTCTGGCGCAAAAACTCATCCATGTCTCGGCCTATGTGCAGCCCGCGAGCGAAATCGACGGCCCCGGCATTTGCGGCCTGATCCGGCCATTCAAGGTCAGCGCCTTACTCGATGGCGCGGTGCGTTTCAATTCGGTCTATACGCTCGATTGCCCGATGATCGCGGCGCTCAACGCGTGGCTCACCGAGATCGTGCAGCCCGCCGCGCAGGCACGGTTCGGCGAGCCTGTCGTCGAGATCGAGTCGATGGGCGCCTACAGCTGCCGGACCATGAACAATCAGCCGGGCGGGCACATCTCCGAACACGCTTTCGGCAACGCTTTCGACATTGGCGGTTTTCGTCTCGCGGACGGGCGCGAGATTTTGATTTTCCGCGATTGGACGCGGGGCGACGAGCAAGCGCAGGCCTTCCTGCAAGACGTCCATGCCGGGGCCTGCACCGAGTTCACGACGGTGCTTGGCCCCGGCGCCAATATTTTTCATTACAATCATATCCACGTCGATCTCGCGCTGCATGGCAACACATCTTCCGGCCCGCGCCGGATCTGCCGGCCGCAGCTCCGGCCAAGCCCAATTCCCGGGCCGCCGCGCGACGGCCTGCCCAATCCGCCCGAAATCGATGAGGACGTCGATATCGCCCAGGCGGGGCATCCCGCCGGCGACGTGCTGGCTTTGCATGTGGGACCCGGCCCGGCGCCGTCCGCCCGCATACCGGACGCCTATTTCGCCGCTGCCGCGCGCGTGCCCCCCGCCCGTGCCTATGCGCCGGTCCCGCCGGAGCCGGTGCGCGGCACTATACGCGAAGACGGCGCATTCGTTCCCGAGGGCCAGCCGTCAGATTGGGACCTGCCTTCCACGATCCCGCCGCGTTAGAGCGCTTGCCCGTCACGCGGAATCCCATGATCGAAAAGGAATCGCGTAAATTCAAAGAACTTGAGCATGATAGTGAGAAGGCGGCGTTTGGCCTCCCATTGACAGAGCTGGTATATTGGCGGCCTAGAGAGGGATGAGGAAAAGTGGAAACCGGCTTTCCGCCCGCATTCGCGCTCTCTAAACTCTTGGAATCGATCACGTTCATGATTTGGGATTGAACCAATCCAAAATCATCGTGATCTAGTGTACTCCTGCTGTCCGCGGTGCCGCTCCGGCACTCGCGGCCGGCCGCTTGCGAGGAAGGAAGCCATGCCACAAGGCCATTTCGAGGAAACCAGGGCATTTGCACGATTGCCCAATCTCGACATCGAGATCGTCCATGGCCGTTCGGCCGACGGGAACGCCGAACATATTTCGATCAGCCTGCAGGCGGTGCCCTCCTTTGCGGCTTTTGGCAACTTCCTGGAAGCCACAAATCCGTTTTTGTTCTGGATGCGTTTTGCCCAAACGGCTTGGGCACCTGGCTCAGCTCCGCCCCCGCCAATCTGTTGCCGGGAAATGTCACCCGCCTTCCGGCACCGCCGCAAAGCGCCGGACCTCATGCAACGCCTGATCGCGAGGGCGCCGGCTAAACAGGCTCCATCTATGTCGCAAGCAGGTGTGACCGTGTTCGCCCTAAGCGAGAAAAGCCGATTGACTATGGCCCGGTATGGGCGCCGGAGTTAATCCAACTTTTCATTGCGCGAGCGTTTCAAGAGCCGTGAAGAGACATCCTACCGCCGCCAGCGGAGCCGACGCGAGGAGATCGTCAATGAACCCCTGCTTGCCGTTAATGGGTTCTAGCCAAACCCCAAGAATGCCGAACCCCGCGATGGTCAAAAGATCGATTGGGTAAGCGATCATGGTCATATCACGCTCCTCTAGAGCCCTGACGACGTCTCCCGAATCGACCTCCCCTTTTAAAAGCAGAATTTTTAGAGACCCCGGCTGCCGCAGGCGATGCAGGGCATAATTTTTGCCCGCATTCGCCGGTCTGACGGCGGCGCGCCCTCTGCTGGGGCGAAAATTATGCCCATAAACAATAACAAAATTTCTGAATATTGCAATTACGTTATCCGTTCATTACTTTTAAACTTGAGACTGTATATTATGCCGGAATTCCAGAAACAGCCAGGCAAATACCTGAACTGGAATCTTTAGGCAACCGGGAATTCAGGAGTTTATACTTTGTTCCATCGCTTTATCAACGATCAAT
>VDMG01000305.1 GCA_006514895.1 Beijerinckiaceae bacterium | reverse complement strand
ATCAACCACGCCCGCACCAACCTCGACAAAGCCGAGGCCGCATGAATTATTTGACGGCGATTGAGAGTCGGGACACTAGATCTTTGTTTTATTGAATTTTCTTGACGCGAACTGGTATCCACTTCGCTTGGAAATGCTCCAGACGACATATGGGTTGTCGCGTAATTCTACTCTTCGCTCGGGAAACCAGGCTGCGAATTGGACCGCCGCGCCGTCTTGCCGTGCTGCTTCGGGGCGGCTGAGATCCTCATACCAAGCATATACTTCAAAGCAATGAGAATGCCACGCCCCAGAGGCATGGGCGGCGTGTCTTCGTGCCAGTAAAAGTCGCCGGGTTTGGGTTCGCCGTGGTCTCGCTTTTCTTTCTCGCGGTCTTCCGTGCGGCCAGCGCCATCATTCGCCAGCCCAAGATTCCGAATTTCCGCTGGGGATACAATTTTCATCGCCCGCCTTCAAATGTCATATTAAAACATAACGAATAAGCGAACGACAATTTAGCGGCCTCAACAACACCCATTTGGGGTGAATTCAAAGTTCATTACGGACTTATCGTTTCTTTGATATCCCGGTTAGCGCAGGCTCTGATTCTCTACCGCCTGCCTCGGATCGCGGAGTCAGGCGCGCCGTGTCCCACGTTCCTGCGGTGCACCCGATCGCCGTGCACCCGGCGGATCACGAACAAATTACCTTGCCGCATTTTTTGATATTTTCGACCTTGGCCTGCAATTCGTCGTAACCCACGGCACCGACAACGACTTCATCGCCGATCACATAGGTGGGCGTGCCGGTCACCTGAAGCGATTTGGCGAGTTTGCCGGATTCCTCGATGCCCGCGTTGATGCCTGGCGCGGCGGCATCCTTGGCCAATTTGTCCATATCGGCGCCGAGATCCTTGGCAACGGCTAGCGCCTCCGCCTTGCCGACAGGACCGTGCGAACCGAGCAGTTTTTGGTGAAATTCCCAGAATTTCTCACCCTGGAATTGCAGGCGGGCGGCGTTGGCGATCCGGGCGGCCTCGACGGAACCCGGCGAGAGAATAGGAAAATCGCGCAAGACAACGCGGAGGTCCGCATTGTCCTTCATGAGTCGCGCGAGATCGTTCAAGGCGCGTTTGCAATAGCCGCAATTATAATCGAAGAATTCGATTAGGGTGATCTTGCCGTTAGGATTGCCGATCACCGCCTGGTTGGCCCCGCTAAAGAGCAAGCCAGAGGGATCCGAGACGACGTCCTGGCGCGCCTTTGTCTCGGCGGCTTTTTCGCGCGCATCGAGCACGCCGATCGCTTCGCGCAGAATTTCCGGCTTTTGCAGCAAATAATCCTTGATAATCGACTCTATCTCGGCTTTCTGGCCCGGTGAAAATTCTTCCGCGCGCGCCGGAAAGAACGCAAGGGCGTAAAGGCCAAGCGCCAGCACCGCCAGCCAAGCCAAACCATAGCCATCCTGACGATAACCACCTTGACGAACGCGTCTCCCGCGTAAGGTTGAAACCTTAAAATCACACAAAAACATGAACCATCCTCCTGGGCCTCGCTTGTATCTATAAAGCACCGCCGGTCCCATGAAAACTTCCTGGACGCGCGAAACCAACAAAACCGGGAAAATGACAAAAGACCCATTCATGGCCTCGCCGAGGGTCCCTCTATCCCTCAGATCCAATGTGGCGCCTTTCATGGCCTTGGATGTGCTTGCCAGCGCCACCCGCCGGGAACGGGAAGGGCAGGATATCGTTCATCTGGAAATCGGCGAGCCGGGGGCGCCGCCGCGCTGCGTGCGGCAAGCGGCCATCGCCGCCCTCGATGGAAGCAAAGTCGGCTATACCGAAGCGCTCGGCCGCCCGGAGCTGCGGGCGCGGATCGCCCGTCATTACCGCGACACCCATGGCGTCGTGGTCTCGGCTGAGCGGATCGCCGTCACGACCGGCTCATCGGCAGGTTTCGCGCTGGCGTTTCTCGCCCTCTTCGACTCGGGCGCGCATGTGGCGATCGCGGCGCCGGGCTATCCGGCCTACCGCAACATCTTAGAGGCTTTAGGCATCGAAACCGTGACAATTGAGACGGCCCGCGAAAACCGTTTCATCGTGACCGCGGCCATGATCGAGGCCGAGCATCGCAAAAGGAAGCTCGACGGTATCCTGCTGATGAGTCCGGCCAATCCCACCGGCATGATGATGAGCCGCGCCGAATTGCGCAGCATCTGCGAGACATGTGACCGGCTTGGTATCGCCTTCATCTCCGACGAGGTGTATCACGGGCTGACCTATGGCGATGCGGCGGAGACGGCGCTCAAATTTTCTTCGAACGTCATTGTCGCGAACTCCTTCTCCAAATATTTCTGCATGACCGGCTGGCGCATCGGCTGGCTGGTTCTTCCCGAGCATCTTGTCCGCCCCATCGAACGCTTGCAGCAAAGCCTGTCGATCTCGGTGCCATTTCTCAGCCAGATCGGCGCGGAAGTTGTTTTCGACGCGCAAGACGAATTGCAGGCCGTGCTCGCGGGCTATGCGAGAAACCGCGAAATTCTTCTCAATGAATTGCCCGGCATGGGCCTTGATGTCCTAGCCTCCGATGGCGCCTTTTATCTCTATGCCGATATTTCACGGCATAGCGAGGACTCGCTCGATTTTTGCGCCAAACTGCTCGACGCGACGGGAGTCGGAACGACACCAGGCCTCGATTTCGACCGCCGCCGAGGCCATTCGGCGATAAGGCTTTCTTTTGCCGGACCCGAACGCGATATCGTCGAGGCGATGCGCCGGCTGAAGGTCTGGCTGCGGTGAGCCCGCGGTTTGTCCGGTTTTCGGGAACAATCGGACAAAATGTTTCACGTGAAACGTTTGGCCTCATACAGGGCGCGGCTTGACGTGAGTGGAATCGCGCGGATTAACCGTCTGTTGTGCCATCAGGACCATGGCCGGAAACTCGGCGGGAACCCGGGATCTTTCCGCTGGCGTCGATGCCGACCGGCACCGACATCGAGCGGAGACCGCGCCCTGATCGCCTTTGTCACCACGACGGGAGCGCGCCACCGCGCGGTCGCATCGTTCCGGCTTCGGGATATCGACTTCGGATAATTGAGCGAATGCGACCTTGCGGGAATTCACCTGACGACTTTTGCAGTAGTCTTGCGCAGCCGGATCGCGAGAATCCGGCCGAGCGCGAAGAGCAGTTCGCGCGCGAGGGCCGTACTGCTCCGCTCGAATGCGGTGTACTGGACCGGGGTCATCGCCGCAACTTCGCAATCGTCCACCGCCCAGGCACCAGCCGACCGGGGGCCGCCGTCGAAAAATGCTAGCTCTCCCAATAGCGACCCCGCCCCGACCAGAGCCACGCGACCCATGGTGTGCCCGTCGCCTGAGTGCACAATGACTTCAAGGTCGCCTCCTCCGCCAAAAGCCAATTCATCCACATCCACGGCTGCTAAAATGAAAAAGCCTACCGTTGAAAATCAATTCGACCGCTTTGTCGAAACCGCCCGCGCACTCGGCTGCGACGAAGACAAAGAACGGTTCGAGGAAGCGCTAGGCAAGATCGCGCGGCACAAGCCGCCGCCTGATGGGCCGAAATATTCAAAAAAACGAAGACGAAGAACCCTGGCCAATGAGCCGGATTTTTCATTAATGGAGCGCCAAGTGAGATTATCCATGAAAGAGCCGGGATGGCTTTTAGAGCTTAAAACTCTTGCTGAGGTCCCTGATTTTCCTCTTGAGATCGTCAAAGGACTTATCGACTTCGCCGAGTCCCCTCAGCAGTTCGTCATGTTCAAGGTGAATGACAGCGGCGCAGCCGTCGCAAGAGAATGTGTCGTTAGCCTTGATCCAAGCGATAGTCTTCTGAGTCTTATGTCCGCACTTCGGACATGGAATGCCAATTTCAACGTTGTCAAACATGGAGAATCACCCATATAGATGGTGGAGTTTGGTTAGATGCTATCTATAGGGTGTGGTTTGTCAACTAGAATATCGCCAAAACTTTTACACCTTATAGCCGCATGGTGTTTCTCGCAAAGCCGGTTCCCGCTTTCGCGAACGATGCTCCCCGCCCGCGGCTACCGGCGGCGCGCGGCATCAAGGATGTTTTCGCACTCCACGAATTCGGCCAAGGCCACCCGCAACCGTCCGATATCCTCCCTGGTTAAGGTCAAAGCCCTCGTGGACCCGTCTCTGGTCATGCCAGCGGTGTCGTCTCGATCGGCGATGACGCGGGATACGGCCGGCGGTTGCACGCCGCCTGCGAGGAGCGTCCGAGGGTTTGCTCCGACCCTCTCGCCTTCCGAAAGCGGCGAGCCATGGAGGAGCGGCGATTCTCGCGCCACGGGAACAGAAAAATCCGGACTGCCTTCATCCGCCACACCTGTCACAGCCGCAATTGCGCCAGCAATTTGCCCTTTCAAAACACGCTGCACACCCCGGATTGTATATCCTTCCCGATACAAAAGATGTTTGATCGCACGCAATACTTCGATATCTCGAGGCCGGTAATAGCGCCTGCCTCCGGCGCGCTTCAAAGGCTTGATCTGAGGAAAACGTGTCTCCCAAAATCGCAGCACATGCTGCGGCAGATCAAGCTCTCCGGCGACCTCGCTGATCGTCCGAAACGCATCGGCGTTTTTATTCATCCGTCGCAAGCTCCTAGCCGGCTGTCTCACGAGCCCAAGATGAAGGCGCAACAGACTTAATCGCGGCCCCTGGCCCGGTTGTGCTCTTGCGCTATTCCCGCGACAGCGAGACTGTCCTTTTCTTGCATCGCAAAGCTAACAATGCTCAGGCATCTTCATCGGCGGCGGCTTGGCCGTTGATCCGAGCCTTGAGCACGCTCGACGGCTTAAACGACATGACGCGCCGCTGCGTTATAGGGACCGCGATTCCCGTCTTGGGATTACGCCCAACTCGCTCCGGCTTGTCGCGCACGATGAACCGGCCGAACGAAGACAATTTGACAGTATCCCCGCCGGTCAGCGCGCTGGCCAACTCATCCAAGACCGCTTGCACCAGTATCGCCGACTCCCTGCGCGATAGGCCGACACACCGGTACACGGCTTCCGAAAGATCGACACGTGTGACCGTTCGCGACGCCGCCTCCGTCGGCGCGTCCGCACTATGTTCCGCGGCCGATAATCCAAACTCTCCAGAAGCAGGCATCGTTTCGGATTTTGTCATCGTTCAATCCCGGTAATATGTTCCGCTGCAAAATAGATATGTTCCGCTGCAAAATAGAAATGACGAAACGGCCGCCGATTGGGCTTCGACCAACACGTCGGCACAGACCGAATCACAAGCCGCCCTCCAAATCGAAAGGAACCGTTCAATCGCCGATGAACCACGCCGCTTCGATAAGAAGGAGCATGTCTTGCCCCAAATCGCTGGTCATCGTTAATTAAGAAAATGCGCTCGTTCTAAGTACTTTCATCATCGGTATTTTGACAAATATTTGTGGACCGGCGGTCCTTCTTTTCATTGTCCGCATGCGTTGTCCGGTTCCCGTTTACCGGCTTATTTTGCTTCCCCTTGGCCAAGCCACGGAGACTTTAGACACTGGAACAAAATCCGCGCCAAATCAAGACACTTCCGGCGGCTGCCCTTCGTCGCGAGACTCACCAGCGGATAAGCGCCGAAGCCCAGGTGAACCCGCCACCCATGGCTTCGATCATCACGAGGTCGCCATGCTTAATCCTGCCGTCGCCGCGCGCCACAGCGAGAGCAAGGGGAATTGACGCGGCCGAAGTGTTTCCATGTAAATCGACGGTAACGACGACCTTGCCCGGCGCAATCCCAAGTTTTTCGGCCGATGCGTCGATGATACGGCGATTGGCTTGGTGCGGCACAAACCAATCGAGATCGGCGGCGCTCGTTCCGGTCGCCTCGAAGGCTTGCGTCACGACGTCCGTCACCATGCCAACCGCATGCCGGAAAACCTCCCGGCCTGCCATCCGCAAATGCCCGGTCGTCCGCGTCGTGGACGGCCCGCCGTCGACATAGAGCTTTTCGCGGTGGCGTCCATCCGAGCGAAGATGCGACGTGAGAACGCCGCGATCCCGCGCGGTTCCCTCCTCCGCTGGCTGTGCTTCGAGGATCAGGGCCGCGGCCCCATCGCCGAAGAGAACGCAGGTCGTCCGGTCGGTCCAGTCAAGCAGACGCGAGAAGGTTTCCGCGCCGATGACGAGGGCGCGCCGGTGCGATCCGGACGTCAAGAACTTGTCGGCTGTGGCAAGTGCGAAGACGAATCCGGAACACACCGCTTGAACGTCGAAAGCCGCGCCATTTGTCATGCCGAGCCCGGCCTGGATCTGGGTCGCCACGGCAGGAAAGGTGAAATCGGGCGTCGATGTCGCCACAATCACGAGATCGAGGTCCGAGGCTTTGAGCCTCGCATCGGCAAGAGCGGCTTGGGCCGCATAAAGACCGAGCCGCGAGGTCGGCTCATCCTCGGCAGCGACATGGCGTTGCCTTATGCCCGTGCGCTGCACGATCCACTCGTCGGTCGTCTCCAGAGATTTTTCGAGATCGGCATTGCTGACGATGCGTTTGGGAAGATACGAGCCAAGCCCCAAGACGACCGAACGGAGCTTGCCTGACGCTGCATGGTTCACGGAATTATCCATCGGTAACAACGGCCGCTCAAGAACCCGAAGGCGCTGCTACTGGCGCGCCCGCCGCATCGACCCTTGACTTGATAGAGAACTGTTCCCGCGAGAGCGGAAGCGAATCACGAATTTTGCTCAAGAGTTGATGCCGCGCCATGGCATAGCCGATTTCCACGGCGTGCGCCGTGCCGACCGCGTCGGAACCGCCATGACTCTTAATGACCACACCGTTAAGGCCAAGGAACACCCCGCCATTGACATTGCGCGGATCCATCTTGGCCTTCAACGCCGCAAAGGCATGGCGGGCTAGAAAATAGCCGATCTTCGAAATGAGATCGTGGTTAAGCGCCTCGCGCAGATATTGCGCGATCTGATTGGCCGTGCCTTCCGCCGTCTTGAGGGCGATATTACCGGTGAAGCCTTCCGTCACCACGACATCGACTGTCCCCTTGCCAATATCGTCGCCTTCGACGAAGCCACGGTAGTCGAGATTTGGCAGACCGGTCTCGCGCAGCAGGCGCGAAGCAGACTTGACCTCGTCGATACCCTTGATTTCCTCGACACCGATATTGAGCAATCCCACCGTCGGCCGTTCGATGGTCAGGACGATCCGTGCCATCGCGGAGCCCATGATGGCGAGATCGACGAGATGCCGCGCATCGGCGCCGATGGTCGCGCCGAGATCGAGGACGATCGATCTGCCCCGCACCGTCGGCCATATCGCGGCGATCGCCGGACGGTCGATCCCCGGCATCGTTTGCAGGCAAATCTTCGCCATGGCCATCAAGGCGCCGGTATTGCCCGCCGAAACCGCGACATCGGCTTCGTTCTTCTTCACCGCTTCGATGGCAAGCCACATCGACGATGTCCGGCGGCCGGCGCGCAATGCCGCGCTAGGTTTGGCGTCCATCCGGACCGAAACGTCAGTATGACGCAAGGTGGAGATCTTCGAAAGCCCCGGATTGGCATCGAGGAGCGGCCGGATCCTGGCCGCATCCCCAAAAAACACAAATTCCATGTAAGGCCGCTGTCGCAGCGCGCGGGCGGCCCCGGGAACGATGACCTCGGGCCCATGGTCACCCCCCATGGCGTCTAA
Organism: Beijerinckiaceae bacterium; assembly: GCA_006514895.1. GTDB lineage: Bacteria > Pseudomonadota > Alphaproteobacteria > Rhizobiales > Beijerinckiaceae > Methylocapsa. The sequence continues at coordinate 12,249 of VDMG01000305.1, read as the reverse complement.
GGCAATTCGGACTGGCTTGGTCATGGAATCCGCAACTCCGGACCGGCGCGGTAAAATGCGATAATTTGCGCCGGGGAAATCGGTCATGGACGATTGGTTTCGAAAAATCATCTCAATTGCGCGCCAATAAGACATTGGAATGGCGCCCGCACGCGCCCCTAGCAGGCCCTTATGACACTGTTCCATTGCCGCGGGTCAAGCCAGTCGTACTCCTCAAGCCGGAGCGGTCACCCGCGTCGCCGCCGCCCGGACAGGCACACAAGATTCGGCTGGCGTTCGCCGATCGGGCGGAAGCGACGGGTTAACACCGGAAAATCCTTTTCGTTCAAGCATTTTTTCGGGGCGGACCGTCGGCTGGACCTTCCGAGGAATTTGCACCGGCGGTGCCCGTGCCGGGGTGCCCGGAGCTGCCCAGCTTTTGCCCAGCGGAGGAAAGGATAGTCAAAACAGCGAGCCTTGTTCGCGTTTGCGTTGGCCATTGCCGGCCGGGCGCTTTACAGGCACCGTGTCTTTTCGAGTTCCAGCGATCGCCGTCTTGTGGCCGTCGGCGAATTCGATATCGAGATGAGCGTCGTCGATTACCTCGGCCGCCCTGCGCAATAATTTATTATTTCCGTCGCGCACGAGGGCGAAGCCCCGCGCCAAAACTTGCCGATGATCGAGACTTGCGACGACTTGCTCGAGGGATTTGATGCGCGCCCGATGCGCGGCGATACGTGACTCAAAGCCGGGTTTCATCCGCCCGGACAAGGCGTCAAGCCGTTGGCGCGCCGCCTCGGCCCTGGCATGTTCAAGCGTAATCCGGGTAGCCCGGGCATTCCCAAGTCTCGCCGCGAGGTGTTTTAGCGTTTGCTTCCTTCCATCGTTGCCTGCCGTCCGGTAACGCCGCAACCTTTGTCCAAACGCCTTGAGCCGTTCTCCGTCTCGTGCCATTTTCGCATGCGGAGACTGCTGCGTCAGGCGATGCGCCAAGCGCGCCAGTCCGAGCTGCCCGCGCCCGCAGGCTTTTGCGCGCGCGCCATTGAGGCGGCCTTCAAGATTATCGAGCTGTTGGCGGCGAATCGCAAAAATGCTGTCGCTTTGCGGAAGGGCGCGCGACAGGGCGCGGAATTCGCTGTTCCGGCGAACGAGGTGGCGAATTGCCGCGCCCATATGCCGGCGAGCGAGATCGGCGAGGGCCGCCGCGAGTTCCCCCCGCACCGGCACCGCTTTTTCCGCCGCCGCTGTGGGGGTCGGCGCGCGCAGATCGGCGGCATGATCGATCAAGGTCCAATCGGTTTCGTGCCCGACCGCCGCGATGAGCGGCACAAGGCTGCGCGCCGCCGCGCGCACGACGATTTCCTCGTTGAAACTCCCCAAATCTTCGAGCGAACCGCCGCCGCGCGCGACGATAATCACATCCGGCCGCCGCAAGGGGCCGTGTTCTGGCAAGGCATTGAAGCCGTCGATCGCGGCAGCGATTTCGGCCGCCGCGGTTTCGCCCTGGACCCGCACCGGCCAGACCAAAACATGACGCGGAAACCGCTCCGCGATGCGGTGCAACACGTCGCGGATGACGGCGCCTGTCGGCGACGTCACAACGCCTATGCAGCCGGGCAGAAACGGCAACGGCCGCTTGCGCGCTTCGTCGAAAAGGCCTTCCCCCGCGAGCTTTCGACGGCGCTCCTCAATGAGCGCCATGAGCGCGCCGATCCCGGCCGGCTCCAACGCCTCGACGATGATTTGGTAGGCGGATTTGCCGGGATAGGTCGTGACCTTGCCGGTTGCGATGACTTCCAAGCCCTCCTGCGGCTTGGTCTTGAGCCGCGCGAAGACTCCCTTCCAGATCACCGCGTCGATGCGGGCGGACTGGTCCTTCAAGCAGAAATAGGCGTGGCCAGAAGAATGCGGGCCGCGATAATTCGAAATTTCGCCGCGCACGCGCACGAAGCCAAAACGATCCTCGACCGTCCGCTTCAAGGCAGCGGACAATTCGCTGACGCTGAGTTCGAGCACGTTGGTCACTGGCACATCGGACATGGCGCGAACATGCCGGATTTTTGGGCCGCGTGAAAGAGCGCTTCCGCTATCCGTTTGGCATTACGGATGCCGGCTGAGCCGGGGCTTTGGGGAATGGCCTCTCCGGATCGCTGGAGCATCATCCCAAAATGTTGCAGAGTTTTTGGACAGGATCATACGACAAAACAAAGAGATAGAGACCACGAGCGATTCCTCTGGAAGCGGATCGTGGTCCAAAAGTGCAAAGTTTGTGCCTACAAACGAAATTTCGGGTAAGCAGGACCATGACCCCCTTCGCGCCGGAGCAATACAAGGAAACATTGATTTTTCTCACGACGGCGGGCGTCGTCGTGCCGCTATTTCGCCGCCTGAAGATCAGTCCGGTTCTCGGTTTCCTTGGCGCCGGGGTTTTGCTTGGCCCTTACGGTCTTGGAGCGCTCGCGGAGAGATTAAGCTGGCTTGCCCCTTTTGCCTTCGGCAATGTCGAGCAAATCGCGCCGGTCGCGGAATTCGGTGTCGTCTTTCTCCTTTTCATGATTGGCCTCGAATTGTCGTGGCAGCGTTTGGCGATCATCGGCAGGCTCGTCTTCGGGCTCGGCGCTTTGCAGGTGGTGGGCTCGGCCGCAGCCCTCGGCGGCCTGGCCCTCGTTCTAAAAGAGTCGCCGACTTCCGCCACCGTGTTGGGTTTTGCTCTCGCCCTGTCTTCCACAGCCATTGTGATCCCAGTGCTTGCCGAGGCCAAGCGGCTCGGAACCACGGCGGGCCGCACGATTTTTGCCGTTCTGCTCTTTCAAGACTTAATGGTTGCTCCACTCCTGTTCATGGTGACAATGCTCGGAATTCGCGGCGGTGGCCTCGGCATGGCTGTGGTCGAGACCCTGGTTCCGGCACTGACGGGTCTGAGCGTCATCGTGCTCGGCGGCCGGCTGATCATGCGGCCTCTTTTTCGTCATGTCGCCGCGGCCGGATCGACCGAGTTTTTCATGGCCGCCTGCCTTCTCGTGGTTATCGGAACCGGAGTCGTGACCGCGATAAGCGGCTTGTCGATGGGGCTTGGCGCCTTCATCGCTGGCATTCTTCTCGCCGAAACCGAGTACCGCCGCGAGATCGAAGTGACAATCGAGCCCTTCAAAGGTTTGCTACTCGGGCTTTTCTTTGTTTCGATCGGCGCCAGCCTCGATCTTTCGCAAGTGTTTTCCGCCCCACTCCGGATATTCGGTCTGGCGCTTGGCGTCATTATCGTAAAGTTTTTCGTCAACTGGTTCGCCGGCTGGATTTTACGTTTGCCCGCACGCGTTTCGACCGAGGCCGCGCTCATGCTCGCGCCCGGCGGAGAATTTGCTTTTGTCATCATCACGGCCGCCGTCGCCGCCAAGGCGACGCCCGTGGCCTCCGGTGCGGATGTCATGGTCGCGGTGACACTTTCGATGTTCGCCGTGCCACTTCTAGGCTTATTCGCAAAGTCTCTGGCAAGCCGCCCTTCCGCGTTGGAGCGTGCGGGACCCTCGGTTCCGGACACGGATGGTCCGGCGCCCGACGCGATCATTGTGGGCTTTGGGCGGGTCGGCCAGCTGGTCGGCGACATGCTTTCTGTGCACGCGATCCGCTATTTGGCCGTCGATACCGATCCCGGCTTGGTGAATCGGCTCCGTGCCGAAGGACGCGACATATATTGGGGCAACGCAACGCGGCCCGAGTTCCTTGCCCGTTGCGGATTGGGCAAGGCCAAGGCTCTCATTATAACGATGGACACACCCGCCGACACGGAAACCATCGTCGGCGACTCGCGCGCCGCTCACCCCGATTTAACCATTGTCGCGAGAGCCCGCGACGCGCATCATGCAACGTCGCTCTATGGTCTTGGCGTGAGCGATGCCGTTCCAGAGACGATCGAGGCAAGCCTGCAATTGTCGGAGGCCGTGCTCGTGGACATGGGCGTCCCCATGGGCAAGGTGATCGCCTCGATCCATGAGAAACGCGACGAATTCCGGAAACTTCTCCAACCTGTCGCAGGCCGCGCCAAAGCCGAGCGTGCCATTCAAAATGTCTCTTCGCATGAAAGAATGAACAAGCGCCAATCAAAATCACAACCGGAAGGGTGAGTGTTTCACAGTTGCACAGGGGGTCGCTTGTGCTTGCCACGTTTAGGGCGTATCGCGTCGCGAATACGCAATCTTGAATGAATATTGGAGAATACAATAATGAAAGCAGCTTCCTCGAGCTTCCAAGCGGCCGTGCTTATGGCCGTATTGGGCATGGTTTGGGGTCTTGTCATGGCCGTTTCCGGCGACCACTCAACAATGCCTGCCCACGCTCATTTCTACCATCTTCATCCAGCGATCGATCACAGCCGGCTCGCGCTGATTCAGGTCTTGGTCTGGATCGTTGGCACCCTCACCCGCCGCCAGCAAGGCGTTGCCGCGCGCTCGATGGCGTCCCGCGTAGATTGACTGTTTGCTCATTCCGAACGGCGGCGGCGCGAGGTCAGGCGTGATCAATTGTGCCGCTTCAGATGATCTTCGAGATAGGCGAGCGCGTCCTGCCGGTCTTCGTCATTCGCCGAAGCCACCGCCTTGTCGTAGAGATCGATGATCCATTTATCCTTTTTGGAATCGATCGCCGCTTCCCGCGCCAAGGTCAGCCACATGAGACCGCGTGCACGCTGCGGCTGAACACCTTCCTGGCCCGAGAAAAGCGTCTGACCGAGAAGAGCCTCCGCTTGGAGGTGGCCCTTGTCGGCGGCGAGAAACAGCCAGCGGATGGCCTCCCGGCTGTCCTTGTCAACGCCCGCACCTTCGAGATGCATCCGCGCCAGATTGTATTGAGCGTTCGCATCGCCGAAAGTCGTCGCCGCGAATTGAAACATTTGGAGGGCGCGATGGGGGTCGGGACGCACCTGACTGTTGGCTATCCCATTCAGATTATAAATTCCAAGCGCGACAAAGGCGCTCGACACAATCGCGCCGTCGCGCCGGTCCGGGTTGTCCTCGTCGTAATTAGCAACGATTTGAGAAAAATAATCATAAGCCTTGAGATCGTCATGCGGAGCGCCATCGCCACTGGCATAAATTTTGGCGAGCTTCCATTGCGCCAGCGCTTCGCCTCCCCTGGCGGCATATTTCAAGGCCTCGATCGCGGAAGCGGTATCGCCCGAACGAACACTTTCGAGGCCGGCCTGCAACGCTGCGCGGGGCGTCGCGAAAGCCTGAAGCGGCGTCTTTTCGGCCGCCGCGCCATCGGCAGCCTCGAAGGCGTCAATCCGCGTACCCGGCAAACAGACAGCCAAGCTAAAAAGAACAACACCGGTCAAGCGGCTAGGCGTCAGCATAGGCATTTGTCTCACTCGACGCGCCCGGGTGCGTCACCGCGCCCGTTGGCTGGGCCAGCCATCCGCGCATAACCCCATAACGCACCAGAACCGAAATTAGTTTTATGCGGCCTCCAATCTTTTTTTCTTTTTTCTAATTCCGCATCCCCCACTTGGAGGTCGATCGTTTCCTTGATCACCTCGGTCTCGATAGCGCCGTCACGCACCAGCTCGAACGGGCCGTCAACGGCGGCCTCCAGCTCGGCATGGTCGACGCAAAATCCACACATCGCGCCGGAAAAGCGCCCCTCGTTGACCAGCGCGGCCTTGGAACCCATGCCTTGGCCATAGAGCGCCGCGGTCATCCAAAGCATTTCGCGCATGCCCGATCCACCCCTGAAGGTCAGTCCCACTTCCGGCATGCCCGCGACCTTCACAATCGCCCCCTCTGGCGCGAGGCTCCCCCGGAGACCAACGACACCGCCCCTCGCGGTGATTGGCTTGTCGGCGGACCAGATAACGTCCTGCTCAGGGTTCCACACGACTTTGCTTAAGTTTTCGTTAACCACGCAAAGATATGACCGGTGCGGCGCACGCGATGTGCCTTTCGTTACATGCCGGCTGGGAAGCTTGGTTTTGTCGAAAACGCGATTGTCCATGGAACATGGTTCCGAAATCTGCCGGCCAAAACGTCTGATTGTTAGATTGCAGGCGCCGTCAAAAAATTAGCTGCCGCGCGGGGAAGCGGGCGAAAATTCCTGTGATACAATGCGCGGCCATCCATAAGCCGGGCCATGAGGTTTAATGTCAAAACTCAGAATAGCAAGTCGTCAAAGATTAAAAAAGCGGCATCTTCTTAGAATGCCAAGTCAAAGTAAACTACTTAGGCTCTGTGACATCAAAGCCACAAATTTCTGCCCGTGACCAGCAATTTTCGCCAAACGCGTCCCGGTTGGCTCGGAGAAGATTCCATTGGCGCCTCAAACATCCCCGCCAAGGCTAGTCCAACCGAAACAAATTGGGCGGACCGATTCAAACAAGATCGCAGTTATCACAATCCGCCGACTCACCGTTCTGGGTTTCCCTGGACCGTCTCAAGGCAGGGGACCCCAGCCCTTCAGAAAGCGCGCGAAAGCGTCGAGTGCGGCATCGGATACGTGATGCTCGATGCCCTCGGCATCGAGTTCCGCGCATTGTTCAGGGACGCCGACGGCGCGCAAGAGATCGACGACGAGCCGGTGCCGGGCGCGGACACGATCGGCGAGACCATGCCCCTCCGGCGTCAGGAAGACGCCACGATAGAGCTTCGAGGTGGCGAGCCCCTCTCGCTTTAGCCTTGTGATCGTCTTGATCGCGGTCGCGTGCGTCACTCCGAGTCGGCGGGCGATATCTGTCGGACGCGCCTCGCCACCGTTCGCAAGCAGATCGTCGATCAGCTCGACGTAATCCTCGAGGACCGCGCTCGCCTGGGCCGAACGCGCTTTTTCAAAGCGCCGGGCCTGCACCGCTTCGCCGGGCAGCTCGGCGGGCGGCGGCGCCAGGTCCGCTTTCTTGATCATTGAACATTGGTCCTTTGGCCGCGCGATCTGGGTGTGTACTCCAAATTCGAAGAAAAAAGATCCTAGTCAACCTATTTTGAAGTTGATTTTTTGTAGCCTATGCTACATTTTAATGCCTAACTACAAGGGCGCAGGTTGGAGCGTGACGCGCTCCCCATTGGCGGGCAAGGTTTAAATGGCACCTTCAATAAGGACAGCGGGATGACAGAAATCGTCGCACAAAGCAGCCCTTTGGATCGGGCACAGGCCGCCATTCGCGAAGTGCTCGATGGCCGCCGGCGCGGATTTCGAACCATCCTGCCGATGGCGGGCCCAGCCGTGGTGGTTTCGATCGCCTACATGGACCCCGGCAATTTTGCGACGAATATCCAGGCCGGCGCAAAATATGGCTATGGGCTGCTTTGGGTGGTTCTTGTCGCAAATCTTATTGCGATGCTGTTTCAGGCGCTTTCGGCGAAACTCGGCATCGTGACCGGCCGCAACCTCGCCGAATTGTGCCGCGAGCAATTGCCGCGGCCCCTCGTCTTCGCCATGTGGATCGTCAGCGAGATCGCGGCGATGGCAACCGATCTCGCGGAGTTCCTCGGCGGCGCGATTGGACTCTCCCTGCTGTTCAATCTCCCGCTCATCTGGGGAATGATCGTCACCGCGATCGTGACTTATGGAATTTTGACATTCGAGAAACGAGGCTTCAGGACGATCGAGCTGATCATCGGCGCCTTGGTTGGGATCATTTGTCTCTGTTATCTCATCGAATTGTTCATCGTGCCGGTGGACTGGGCGGCGGCGGCGTTTCACACCGTTGTTCCGCAGCTCAAAGATGCAGCGGCAGTTACGATCGCGGTGGGCATCATTGGCGCCACCGTCATGCCGCATGCTGTCTACCTTCATTCCGGCCTCACCCAGGTCCGGCTGACGGTGCACAATGATGCCGATCGGCGTAAGCTCCTCCGCTACTCCAACCGGGAAGTCATCGTAGCACTGGCGGTCGCTGGAGCCGTGAATATGGCGATGGTGATGATGGCGTCCGGTGCTTTTCACGAAGGCAACAGTGACGTCGCCGAAATAGAGACTGCCTATCACACGTTACGCCCTCTGCTCGGCGCGGCAGCGTCAAGTGTTTTCCTGATTTCGCTCCTGGCGTCCGGCGTGTCGAGCTCCGCGGTCGGAACCATGGCCGGCCAAATGATCATGCAAGGCTTCGTCGGATTCAGAATCCCGGTCGTGGTCCGGCGGCTTGTTACGATGATACCGGCATTCATCGTCGTCGGCTATGGGGTCAATGCGACCAACGCGCTCGTCGTAAGTCAGGTCATTCTCAGCATCGCCCTACCGATACCCATGATCGCGCTTTTGCTATTCACGCAACAAGCCGTCATCATGGGCTCGTTTGTCAATGACCGTGCAACCCGTTTAGCGGCGATGCTCGGAGCCGCAGTGGTGTTGCTTCTCAACACCATACTTTTGTTGCAAACATTTGGTGTGCCTGTGCCGTTCTTGGGAGAGTAGGCGGGCCATCCGGGGAGAAACCATCCGGACGCCCTTTCCGCTTCATGTGCTATCTACGCTTCACAATTCGCCCAGCCGGGCGCGCGCAGCTTCGAGCTTCTCCACGCGCGAAACAGCCTCAGTCAGTCTTTCGCGATTTTCCTCGACGATTTCTTCCGGCGCGCGGGCGACAAAATCGGCGCTGTTGAGCTTCGCCTCGATCTTGCCCGCCTCGCCGGTCAATTTGGCGATTTCCTTGGCGAGCCGGGCCTTTTCCGCCTGCAAGTCAACGATGCCCTGAAGCGGCAAAGCGGCAAGAGTTTTGCGCACGATCATCTGCACGGATTGGCCTGGAGCCTCGGCCGCGAAGGAAATCTCTGACAGCCGGGCGAGACGCTTGATGGTTTCGTCCCAAACTTCGACGCGCGATTTGCCCTCTGGTGAGGCGTTCACGAGCACCAGCGGGATTTGGGCGGCGGCGGCGGGGACGTTCATTTCCGCGCGCACCGAACGGATTTCCGAAATAAGCTCGACAATGAAGCCGATCTCGGCCTCCGCCACTGGATTCTCGCACCCCTCCATCCGGGGCCATCCGGCGAGCGCCAGCAGACTCGCGCGGGGCAGCCCTTCAGTGGCCGTGATGGCCCAAAGCTCTTCCGTCATGAACGGCATGAACGGATGCAGGAGCTTGATGATCTCTTCGAGGACAAAGGCGGTCGCGGCGCGGGTCTCATTCTTGGCCGGACCGTCCGCGCCTTGCAGGAGGGACTTGGCGAGTTCGAGATACCAGTCGCAAAAAATATTCCAGACAAAACGATAAGCGGCGTTGGCGGCGTCGTTGAAACGATAGGCTTCGATCGCCGCGGTCACCTCGGCAACAGTTTTCGCGGCCTCCCCGATGATCCAGCTATTCAGCGTGATTTGGACTTTTCGCGCGTCGAACGCGGCTTGCCGCACGCAGCCGTTCATTTCGGCGAAACGCGCCGCGTTCCAGAGTTTTGTTCCAAAATTCCGGTAGCCTTCAATCCGCTGCGCCGAAAGCTTGATGTCGCGGCCCTGCGCCGCCATGGCGGCGAGCGTGAAGCGCAGCGCATCGGCGCCATAGGTCTCGATGAGGTGCAAGGGATCGACCACATTGCCCTTCGATTTCGACATCTTCGCGCCCTTCTCGTCACGGACGAGGGCATGGATATAGACATCGTGGAAGGGAACCTCGTGCATAAAATGCAGGCCCATCATCATCATCCTGGCGACCCAGAAGAAGATGATGTCAAAGCCGGTGACGAGCACGCTCGTCGGATAACGGCGTTTTAACTCGGGCGTCTCGTCAGGCCAGCCGAGAGTCGAGAAAGGCCAGAGGGCGGAGGAGAACCAAGTGTCGAGGACGTCGGGATCGCGGAAAATAGAAACAACTTCATCTTTAAAGCTCTGGTACAAATTTTCATTTTCGCCGATGACTTTCACTGGCCGCCCGTAATATTTCTGCGCCGCTTTGATTGCCTCTCCCTCGGAGGCTTCGACGAAGACCTTCAAATCCTCACGGGCTGACGCATGAGCCGAATTAACGTTGAGCCGCAGCAAAATAGAACCGTCTGCCAACTTTATGGGCCCATACCAAGCTGGGATTTGATGACCCCACCAGAGCTGGCGTGAAATGCACCAGGGCTGAATATTTTCCAGCCAGTCGAAATAAGTCTTCTCCCAATTCTGCGGAATGAAGCTCGTCTTGCCACAGCGCACGGCCTCAAGCGCAGGCTGCGCCAGAACCTCCGCTTTGACATACCATTGATCGGTGAGCCAAGGCTCTATGATCGCACCGGAGCGGTCGCCATGTGGGACCATATGCGGATTCGGTTCAATTTTGTCGAGACGGTCGGCCGCCTGCATCAACTCAACGACTCGCTTGCGGGCCGCTTCGCACGGAAGGCCATGTAGCTCATCGAGTTGCACGGTCGGACTTGCGCCCTGGAAAAATGCCACGTTTTTCCGCACGCTCACATTCGCTTCAGCATCGAGAATATTGATGAGCCGCAAGCCATGCCGCCGCCCAACCTCAAAATCGTTAAAATCATGGGCGGGCGTAATCTTCACCGCGCCGGTTCCTTTTTCGGGATCCGAATATTCGTCGGCGACGATCGGGATCAGCCGCCCAACCAGTGGCAGCCGCACCTTTTTGGCGTGAAGATGCTTATAGCGTTCGTCGTCCGGATGCACCGCGACGCCCGTGTCGCCTAGCATCGTCTCAGGCCGCGTCGTGGCGACGACGATATATTCGCCGGTCTCGCGGCCATCATCATCAACGACCGGATATTTGAAATGCCAGAGATGGCCTTTGGTCTCGACCTGCACGACTTCAAGGTCAGAGATCGCGGTCTGCAGCTTTGGGTCCCAATTGACGAGACGCTTGTCCTTATAGATCAGGCCTTGCTTATAAAGCTCGACGAAAACTTTTGTGACCGCGCGGGACAGCCCTTCATCCAGGGTAAAGCGCTCGCGCGACCAGTCGCAGGAGGCGCCGAGCCGCTTCAGTTGATCGATGATTGCGCCGCCCGATTGGGCTTTCCATTCCCAGACGCGCTCCAGAAATTTTTCGCGGCCCAAGGCGAGGCGGCCGGGCTCTTGGGCCTCCATCAATTGCTGCTCCACCACCATTTGCGTCGCGATCCCGGCATGGTCGGTGCCCGGCTGCCAAAGCACGTCCTTGCCGCGCATCCGCTCGAACCGGCAGAGAATATCCTGCAAAGTGGTGTTGAGCGCGTGGCCCATATGCAGGGAGCCGGTGACATTCGGCGGCGGAATGACGATCGTGAAGGGCGCTGCCCCCGCTCGCTCCTGGCGCCCCGCCCGGAAAGCGCCCGCCTCTTCCCACGCCGCCGCGATACGGCCTTCGACCGCCTTCGGATCGAAAGTCTTTTCCATCATGGAATTATTCCGCGTGTCGCCTGCGCGCTCATGCGAGCCCCGGCGGGGTCAGCCGTACTCTATGTGAGCGATGGCAAACAAGCGGGCAAAAAGCAAGAGTGCGCGGGCAGCCTGGGCCTCGCGCCGCGGCAAACCTAGGCAAAGGCAACCGCGCCGCTGGCTTTGTGCCTTGTTTATTCGCCGCGCGCGACCCGCTCGATCTCAACGGCGACAAGACGTTCCACGATGGCCGGCAGATTGTCGTCAAGCCAAGTTTTGAGCATCGGACGCAGCATTTCGCGGGTAAGGCCAATGATGACATCACTCTGCTGGACAAACCGGCTGGCGAGAAGCGTATTGAAGGCTGCGCGGACGGAACTGTCTGGGCCGTTTGAAACGAGCGTGCGGCCCGCGCCCGTGCGCGCAGCGGGCGTGAGGGCTTCGCCATTGGGCTCGCGGATAGCGCTTGGTCGTCCGTGATGATTCGCCTGATCGAGGCGAGGACTTCTTCCATCGAGGGTTCATGCGGCTTTGGTTGAGGCAAAGGATCGTCTTTCAAAAGGGGATTGGCTGCGCTCATGTTTTCTCACGCCTTCAAATGTATCTAGTTTCGGTCTTGCGACCTTCGCTGGCAAGGTGAAGGTAACGCTAATATTAGAGAACGCGTACCGAACACTCTCGCCCTAGGCAGGTTCGGCTTTTCTCACCAAACTGGATAGGATTCGATTGAATTTGACAAGTCCAAGCACAGCTTGACGTAGCTGCCTTGACCCAAGCTGGCGTCCATCGAGCCGCCATCGATTAGCGTCCATCCGGCGTCCGCAGGCCGATCCATTTGTCCTTGACCTGGTCGAAATGAATGGTCGGATCATATTGCGCAACGCTCAGATTAAGATTAGCGGCGGCAAGACGGCCGATGGCCGCCATGACCGAGTAGGACGCAACGGCCCGGTCGCGCTGCGCGGTCACGAGGCCAACCCTGGCGTTCAGTAACAC
>VDMG01000126.1 GCA_006514895.1 Beijerinckiaceae bacterium | reverse complement strand
GAGCGCGCCGAAACGATCATAGAACTTCAAAAAAAAGTTGCGGCGTTGTTGGGCCCTCCAGCGGAGAGCGACGGAGGGTCTTGATGGACGCCGTGACGGCTTTGGCGCCGGGCAGCGGCTTGATCACCGCCGTCATCACGCGGTTTGGAATTTCGGCTTCGGCAACGCCGGCGTCGATAAGCTTGGCGAGAATTGTTTGCAGGGGAGCGAGCGGCACAGCTTTCGATTGCGCGTGGCAACAAGGTCCTTGACGAAGGCCATGGATACAGGACCAGGAGGATCGTTTGGCTCGCCGCGTTCCGGGCCAAATCCTTCACTTTGGTCAGTGATAGCCGGAAGGAATTTCTCGCTTATTTTTTTTGATCTAAAGTGATTAATAGATACAAATACGTAGAAAATTAATACAGAAATCGCGGCAATTCCGCTCAATACTGAAATTTCACGGCTTATTGTCGGGATTAAATTTTGAAGATATGAGTCTAAAGCGCTTTGATGGCCGAGCATTTACGTCTCCAGAGATGTTCATTTCCGCGCCAATACGGCTAGTCTAGTCTAAATTAACCGAGACTGCCAAATAACGAATGAAAAAAATGCATGAATGATTTGTTGTTTGAAGTGGTTTTATTTGCCGAAAATCATATTGGCAAAAGGCGCGTGATAAGGTTCGAGACCCGCTATTCTCAATTTTCGATTTCACGCGGTGCGCCCGCTGCTCCGCCTCCGGCTGTGACAGATGCGCAACGTCGTCGCGAATTATGCGGCTGAAGCTTCGAATTTCCGCATAAAAGTTGTGATCGCAGCGATCTGTTGGGTATGGTCATTCGCAAGCGGGATCAGCGTTAAGCCGGCCAGCCAAACTTGGGGCGGAGGACCAAGACCGATGGATGTGCGGCGTGCACTGCGAAAAGCATCAGGCGCGGCCTGTCTCGCCGCAAGCTTGCTTATCACGCGGCCGTCCGAGGCGGTCGAGTATGGCTTCAGCGAATATTTTCTTGGTCTCACGATTCCGATGTCTGGATACATTCCGCCGCCTGGCGTCTATTTCTCGGATACGTTCCTTCTTTATAATGCCACTCGCTCGAGCCCAAGCCCATCGGTCAACTATCACTTAGTGTTCGACATCGCTCAGGTAGGCTATTTCCTTGACACCGAGGTTTTCGGCGCGACTCCCGGGTTTGTTGCAATTATTCCCTTTCTCGGGGCCCGAAATTCGTTTCCCTCGCTCCATGAAAGCGCGTCTCTCGCCAGCATCTCCGAAACGGACTACAGCGCCGTCCTTGGCTGGCATGCGGGCGACCATAATTGGTCCGTTTCTCTGACCGATTTCGCCCCGACTGGTAACTATGACCCAGGCCGGTTAGTACAAACGGGTCTGAACCGGCCAGCTCTCGACATCAAGGGGGCCTATACTTTCCTCAGTCTGCAAACGGGAACGGAAATCTCTGGCGGGCTCGGCATGATATTCAATGCACTCAATAACGCGACGAATTACCAAAGCGGATCCGAACTCCATTTCGAATGGGCACTCAATCAGCACTTTCCCTTTGGCCTGGCGGCCGGAGTTGGCGGCTATTTTTATCAACAACTGACCGATGACTACGGTTCCGGTGACACGACGGGCCCCAATAGGGCCCGCGCCGCAGCGGTGGGACCATTGCTCTCATATGCGTTCAAAGCTGGCGACCAAAAAGTCGACCTTAGTGGCCGGTGGTTTCATGAGTTCGCGGTCGAGAACCGCCCTCGAGGTGATTCGTTTTTCGCGTCCCTCGCTTTTCGGCTTTAGAGCATGTCCTTAAAAAAGTTGCCGAGCAGCCGATATCTGCCGCACTATGGCCGCGATAAATAGCACTCCAGCCAAGTTCGTCAGGCTTATCAGGGGACCAACTTTCCCGCTAATATAACTCCCAAACGCGCTCCACATTTGCGGATCGGTAGCGATTGATCTCGAATGGAATACGCTTACGTACGGCGCTAATGGAACGACTAGGCCGATCATCACTGTTCGAGGGCGCGATCGCGCTCTTCGTTCATCAGCCATGGTATGGTTTCCAGTTCCTATGCCCCGCATGCTCATCGTTGCAAGGAAAGCCGACTTGGCCTCGCTCGGAAGCACGGGCATTGCAGTCAGAACGTGCCGACGGCTTGAAGCAGGCGGTGGTGACCCCCGGCAATCACATAACCGGCGTTGTCAGCGTAAACACCGCCCTAACCGCGGTCTCAAGGAATGCTTCACCGAAGTCACCTTCGCGACGTGGCGCAGCGCAACCTCATCATCGCGCGAGAGGACGAGGTCGTGTTCAACATTATGACGCGCATGGCGCGCCGTGGCGCCAGCATAGCCGTGGTGATAAAGGGCCGCGGCCGGCCGTATGCGTCTCACGTTACCGGCATTATCAGCAGGATCACATCGCCGATTCCGTCGCCGAAAGTATCAGACCTTACAAAGTATCAGACCTTACACAGGATAACGGAGCCAGCTATGACCCGCGCGAACCGCGTCTTTCCAAGCTACGAGAAGCTTCTCGTGCCGCGCCGCTTGGAACAAACTCATCGATCAGTTCTGGCGTATCATATCCGTCGGCCTGCGCGACGGGGCCCATGGGTTCTGATCGGCGGGAGGTGCTAACGGTTACAATTGGCTCATTGGTCTTTGACGCGAACTAATAACTTCTTTGTCTTGTGCACGATCAGCCGAGACCATCGCGTGATTTTGCCACTGCCTGCGCTCTTAGCGACTTGTAGATTGGCGGCTCACGCCGCATCAGGACTTGCCAACAAGTCTAAACGCGCCCTTTAAGCCTTGGGCCAAATAGCGCGCCTTCCGCGGATCATTCCGGCAAGCTATGCTTGGTGCATCCTTTGGTGAGCTTCGCCCAAGGTATAAGGCGGCGAACCAAGGCCGAGACCAACCCAGCTTCCTGGAACAGACTTTGCAATCGAGCGGATGCGGCGATAAAATGGGGAGCCGATGAACGAACCTGGCGAGACCAAATTTCCATCTAAAATTTTGACGTGGCGGCGCATTGTCGTCAAGCTCTCCGGCGAAGCCTTGATGGGCGCGCGAAGCCATGGTCTTGACCAAGATACGCTCGCGCGGATCGCGGCGGATCTGAAGAGCACGGCAGCGCGCGGCGTCGAGGTCGCGGTGGTTGTCGGGGGCGGCAATTTTTTTCGCGGCATCGAGGGCGCCCACAAGGGCATCGAACGCGCCCGCGCCGATTCGATCGGCATGCTGGCGACGGTGATGAATGCGCTCGCCCTCGAATATGCGATCGAGAAACAAGGCCAGGCGGCGCGAACCCTTTCGGCTTTGCCGATGCCCGCACTATGCGAGGCTTATTCGCGCCAGGCGGCCTTGCATCATCTCGGCAAGCGCCGGATCGTGGTTCTGGCCGGCGGCACCGGCAATCCCTTCTTTACGACCGATACCGGGGCGGCATTGCGCGGGGCCGAACTGTCTTGTGATCTTATCATGAAAGCGACCCAGGTCGACGGAGTCTATTCGGCGGACCCGAAGCGCGATCCGTCCGCGACGCGCTATGAACAATTGACGCATGACGAAGCCATCGCCAAAAATCTCGCGGTCATGGATACCGCCGCCTTCGCGCTTGCGCGGGAGAACAGAATTCCCATAATCGTCTTTTCGATCAAGCAGCCGGGTGCGATCCTCGCCGCCCTCGAGGGACGCGGCAAAGCCACATTGGTCTCGCCTAATTCATGAATTGGCGCGATCCCTCGCATGGGCTATTAACGAGCTCCGTGAGGAATACATTAGGGTTCAATAGGGTCCAAAGGGTTCCAAGATGAACGCTGAATTCGACATTTCCGATCTTAGCCGGCGCATGCAAGGCGCGGTCGCGACGTTGAAGCACGAATTGGGGGGGTTGCGCACCGGGCGCGCGTCAGCGAGCCTTGTCGAACCCATGGTTGTCGAGGCCTATGGGCAAACGATGCCAATTAACCAGCTGGCGACAATCAGCGTTCCGGAGCCGCGGATGCTTTCGGTTCAGGTTTGGGACAAGGCAATGGTTGGCGCCGTCGACAAGGCCATCCGCAATTCCAATTTGGGCCTCTCCCCGACCGTCGAAGGTCAGGTCTTGCGGATACGGATTCCGGAACTCAACGAGCAGAGGCGCAAGGAAATGGCGAAGGTCGCGCATAAATACGCCGAAGAGGCGCGCATCGCGGTCCGCCACGTCCGCCGCGATGGTCTCGACATCGTTAAAAAGCTGCTCAAGGATAAGTCGATCAGCGAGGACGACGAAAAGCGCCACGAGAGCGAAGTCCAGAAAGTAACGGACCGCTTTATCGGCGAGATCGATTCCGCTTTGAACACAAAGGAAACCGAAATCATGCAAGTGTGAGCCGTCCTGATCTGCTATAAGCAGTTCGGGCTTGCGAATTGGCCAAAGCCAAGCTTGCGAAGTCGCGAGGGCGTCGCGCTCGCAGGGTATCCGGTATTTGCGTCAGCGGAATCGCGCCGGGCGGTCCGTTGAGAGACAGACTTAAAGAGACCGTTTAAATGATAGAAGGGTTGTCTTGCATAAATATGGAGAACGCCAAGGGGACGGATGGCACGGGCTGGCGGACCAGGACGTGACAATGTCATCCATGGTTAAGGATGAGACGGCGCCTTCCGCGCGACCGCGCCTGCCAGGCATGCCTGTGCATGTCGGCGTGATCATGGATGGCAACGGACGCTGGGCCGCGCGGCGGGGGCTGCCGCGGATCGAGGGACACCGGCGCGGGGTGGAAGCGCTTCGCGAAACCGTGCGCGCGGCGATCGGCTTCGGGCTCAGCTATTTGACGGTTTACAGCTTTTCCATGGAGAACTGGAACCGGCCCGTCGAGGAGGTCGCCGACCTCATGGGCCTTCTTAAGCGCTTTATCCGGGACGATCTCAACGACTTGGACAAATCTGGCGTCAAGGTTAAGGTGATTGGCGCACGCGACAATCTCAAAGCCGACATCCGCGCCCTGCTGGAAGAAGCGGAGAACCTCACCAAGGCCAATACGCGTCTGACCTTGATCGTCGCCTTCAATTACGGGAGCCGACAAGAGATTGCCGCGGCGGCGCGGTCATTGGCGCAACAGGCGGCGGCTGGCCTTATCGAGGCGTCCGACATCGACGAGACGCTGCTCGCCCGCCATCTCGACACGGCGGGTATTCCCGATCCCGATCTCATTATCCGGACATCGGGCGAACAGAGGCTGTCGAATTTTCTCATGTGGCAGGCGGCCTATTCCGAGTTCGTTTTCCTGCCAATGCACTGGCCAGACTTCGACCGGCAGGCATTCTCGGCTGCCTTGGCGGAATTTTCGGCCCGGGAACGGCGCTTCGGCGGCGTGACGGGACAATACCGGAATGGTAAATTGCTGGCCGGTGTGACCAAAACTTGAGTTATGCCTTAACGGGCCCGTGTTGTTAGCCATGCTGAACGATGCCGCCGGTGCGCCGGACAATAACCCTCCGGCGCCCAATTTTTTGAGGCGGCGTAGCTTGGCCGATCTCCTGCCGCGAGCCCTTTCGGCGATTGTCTTGATGGCGGCGGCGCTTGTCTCCGTCTGGCGGGGCGGCCTTACCTTCGATTTGATTTGGCTCGGCGCCGCCGTGGCGGTCGGTTGCGAATGGCAGCATCTGATCGCGGCGCCGCGACTTCGCCTCCGGTTTCTGCTTGTTGGCCTTGGGCTCGTGCTTTGCGCGTTTTTTGCCGGCAAGGCCTGGTTCGGCACCACTTGCGCGATCCTCGCCGGTTGCGGGATTGCCTGCGCACTCGCCGCTGGCCCCGGGAAAAGGATTTGGGCTCTTGGCGGGATGGTCTATGCGGGGTTGCTGCTCGTTTCCGTCGAAGCCCTGCATGGTTCCGCGGAATATGGAGCAAGATCGATCGTTTGGCTGTTCGCGACCGTTTGGAGCACCGATGTTTTCGCCTATTTCGGCGGGCGCCTGATCGGTGGCGCCAAGCTTTGGCCGAAAGTCTCGCCCTCGAAAACCTGGTCCGGCACGCTTGCCGGCGTATTCGCCGGCGCGCTTATCGGCGCGGCGGCCGGCGCCCATGGCCTTGGCGGTCCGGCGCGGGGTTTGCCTTTGTTCGTGCTCGGCCTTGCCACCGCGGCTGTCTCGCAAGCTGGCGACATTTTCGAATCCTGGGTAAAGCGGCGCTTCGGGGTTAAGGATTCGAGCGCTCTCATTCCAGGCCACGGCGGCTTCATGGACCGGCTCGATGGATTTATCGCCGCCGCCGTGTTCGCTGCCCTTGTTGGAGCCTCGCGCGGACTTGCTTCAATCGCGGCCGGATTGTTCGTTTGGCTTTAAGATGGGCTTTGCCCACTCGGGGTGAGCGGCCATTCATATAGACGCGACAAATCGGAAAGGCGCTTGGCCTCGGCCATAAAGCCTGGGTTCCTAAGAACGGTTCTCGCGGGACCGTCTGGATCCGCCCGGAACGATCGTGGATAGGCAATCGACCAACGCGAACCTGGATTCCCAAGTCACTAGTTCCTGACTGACGCACTGCAGGTTTTGGCCTTCAGCGAATACCGCCATTTTCGCGGCCGTCATGCTGCGCGCGCCATTGGCCAGTCACATTGTCGCAGACGCCCAGCCTTTTCAGCAAGCCGAGCAACTTAGAAATCTTTGGGAACCGAGACTGCACCTCAATGCGGGATATATACTCACCGAGATTGGAATGGTGGAGGAAGGCGGCTCCGTTGGGCCGCAGCTTCTTCGCGAACTCGGCAACGTAAGCCTTGAGCACCGCGTCTTCAGCATGAACCAGCGAATCAAAACTGAAGATGAAATCGACGCCGCCGTCGAGGACCATTTCCAATGACTTGCCATCGTTGACGAAGTACGAGCTATGCGAACAGTCGCGAACCGTTGTCGGCATCTATCGATGCCCTTTTCCGACAAGTCCACGATGATCAATCGCTTGCACAAGTCCTTGAGGAACGCTGTCCACCGTCCGTAGCCAGGGGCGATTTCCAGGATCGTGTCTGCCGGCACAAAGGCACTGATGCGAGGCAGAATGGAACCATACCACTGCATGTGTGCGCTGCCCCAGGCCTTCGACCACTCCTCCCCACCCTGAGGCCAATCGTAGGTCTGGTCCCAAACGGAGAGGTTGTCTTCGATCGTGGGCATGTCGCCTCTCGAATCCATGGTGCGCGATCGGCAAAGGCAGCAAACGAGCTGGCGTCTGTCCCCCCATGCGAACCCCCCATGCGAACGCATCACATTCTTAGCAAATTTTAAATTACATAGCAAGGCTGAAGGTTTGTGTGCACCGCTTTCCTGTGGTTAATAGCGCTTGACGCACTTCCCGTCCATATCATCGGTCTCAGTGGGTAGCGAAGGGCGACGCGACGTGATGGGGTGAATGCGGCCTTCACCGGACGCACACTTCAGGGATGCCAAAGTGACACGGTTTGGCTTGCCGCATTTTCTTAGCGCGACCTCCTGGCCCGCCTCGCTCGAAAATGCTCCTTGCGCGAAAGCGAACGAGGCGGCATGGAGAAAGTCATGCAATTGCGGCAAGCAACCGCGGCCGGACCCGAAGTCCGCAGCGTGGTCATCCTCGGCGCGACCGGATCGATCGGTAGATCGACGGCGGACATCATATCGGGCTCGGGCGGCGCTTTCCGGGTCGAGGCCGTCGCGGGGGGGCGGGATCCGATGGCCTTGGCGCGGCTGGCGCGCGGCCTCGGCGTGAAATTCGCCGCCCTCGCCGATCCCCGCGGCTATGCCGACTTAAAGGAGGCCCTCGCTGGCACCGGGATAGAGCCCGCGGCCGGCGACGCGGCGGTCGTCGAGGCGGCCTTGCGTCCAGCCGACATTGTGATGGGAGCAATCGCCGGAACCGCTGGGGTCAAGCCGACCTTCGCGGCGCTTTCCGCCGGACGCACCATCGCGCTCGCCAACAAGGAATGTCTGGTTTGCGCCGGCGCCCCCTTCATGCGCCAGGCCGCAGCGATGGGCACAAGGCTGCTCCCCGTCGACAGCGAACATAACGCGATTTTTCAAGCCATGGGCGAAGCGAGTCTCGAGACGATCGAGATGATCACGCTTACCGCTTCGGGCGGCCCGTTCCGGACCTGGACAAGCGAGGCTATTGCGAATGCTACGCCCGAACAGGCACTGAACCATCCGAATTGGTCGATGGGACCGAAAATCACCGTCGACTCCGCTGGACTCATGAACAAGGGCCTGGAAGTCATCGAAGCCCATTATCTGTTTGGAATCGAGACGGCGCGGCTTGACATTATCGTGCATGCGCAATCGGTTGTACATGGCCTTGTCGCCTTCACGGACGGCTCGGTAACTGCCGGGCTTGCGGCGCCCGACATGAAAGTTCCAATCGCCCATTGTCTTTCTTATCCGAAGCGGAGCACGACTACCGCGCGCCGGCTCGACCTGACCGCGGCCGGACAACTTACCTTCGAGCGCCCTGATTTTGACCGCTTTCCCGCCCTGCGCGTCGCCCTCGACGCCTTGCGCGCTGGTCATGGCCTCCCCACTGTATTGAATGCCGCCAATGAAATCGCCGTCGAGGCTTTTTTGAACCGGCTGATTTCGTTTCGCGAGATTGCCAGAATGGTCGAAGAAGCTTGCAATTCGGCGCTTGCCGACGGAGTTGCCCACGAGCCAGAAACGGTTGCCGACGCCCTTGCGATGGATCAGGCGGTGCGCGAGAGGTCGCGCTCGGTTCTTGCCCGGCGGGATGCTTCATGCGCCGGTGTGCATTACGCATGAGGGTAGGGAGCCACATTGCCCGGCAGAAAACACTTTGCCGTGGAGGGAGCGCGATCAAGTCAGAAATAGTCAGGCGCAATATTTTAAAACTTTCATGATAAGCCTTCAAATTGCTCTCTTTTCTCTGAATATGGGCAAAGCTTAAGAAAGCCATATTGCGCACTGACCCCGGCCGACAATATGACACACTATGCAAAGAGCACTCATGAAGTTAAAAAACCATAATTACTGGCGCCCCTGCTGCCCGGCTCAAGATCATTTTGGCAGGGAGGTGTTTGTTTTCTAGATTGGCGCTTTTTCCTGTTCACATTTGTCTGATGGGGTTTCGCTTAGCGGGGACCGCCGCGGCGAGGAAGGAACCACCCGGCCTCCTCTGCATTGGCCGACACAAGATAGCATCGCAAAATCCGCGTAGAATTCGGGCCATGCCGAAAGCTTCGTGAAGACCGGCTAGGAGTTCAAATGTCAATCCTCTCACATATTTGGGCGCTCGCGGGATACATATTGCCTTTCCTTTTTGTCTTGAGCCTGGTGGTTTTCTTTCACGAGCTTGGACATTTTTTGATCGGCCGCTGGTGCGGCGTTAAAGTCGATGCTTTCTCGCTCGGCTTCGGGCCTGAAATTTTCGGTTTCGACGATCGTTACGGAACTCATTGGCGATTGGCGGCCTTGCCTCTCGGCGGCTATGTCAAATTCCACGGCGACGCCAACGGCGCCTCGATGACGGACGAGGCCGCCGTGGCGGCCATGTCGCCGCAGGATCGGGCGGTTAGTTTCATTTCGCAGAAAGTCTGGAAGCGGGCGGCGATCGTTGCCGCGGGGCCGATTGCCAATTTTATCCTGGCGATCGTCATTTTCACCGGCATTTTTTATGTGAACGGACGCGCCATCCTTTTGCCGAAGGTGGATGGCGTCACTGCTGGCAGCTCCGCCGAGGCGGCCGGGTTTCAGCCAGGCGATCTGATTGTTTCGATCGACGGGACCAAAGTCGATAGCTTTGAGGAGATGCAGCGTATCGTGCAGACCGCCAGCGACACGGAGCTGGTTTTTACCGTCGAGCGCGGCGGCAAACTGATGGAGCTCACCGCGACCCCGCATCGGCGCGATGTGGTGACCGCGTTCGGCACCACGCGTGTCGGTATCCTCGGCGTCCAATCCGAGGGTAAGCCGGAAAATTGGCATATCCAGCATTATAATTTTGCCGACTCGTTTAAGCTCGCGGGATCGGAGACGTGGTATGTCATCGCGCGGACCGGCGGCTATATTAAAGGCTTGGTCGCCGGGACAGAATCGACCGATCAGCTGTCTGGACCGATCCGGATCGCCGAAGTGTCCGGAGCGATGGCTAAGATCGGCCTTGGAGCACTGCTCAACCTCGCCGCAATTCTGTCGATTTCGGTCGGAATGTTGAACCTGTTACCGATCCCGCTTCTCGATGGCGGCCATCTTTGCTACTATGCGGTGGAGGCGGTTCGCGGCAAGGCGATGAACGATAGAGCGCAACAGTTCGGCTTCAAGATCGGCCTCATGCTGGTCACAACTTTGATGATCTTCGCCACCTATAACGACATCCTGCGCCTGACCCGTCAATTGATGCATTGGGGGTGATCCTCCGCGAGTGGAGGGGTTCAACGGCGTTTGGCTTAACGGCGGGTTTCGATTTGAAAATGGCGTTTATCCGAATAGGAGCAAATGGTTAACCCTGTTGGTTAAGTGTTTGCTCACCGCGATGCGTGTCTTGCCTGCCACGCTCCCGCGAAATCGCTACAATGCAACGAATGTTGATTTGCGGGGCATGGCAAAGCCTATAAAAACAACGCTCGGCGATACTGGAGAAAACCTTGACCATTCCGGTAAAATAAGTGGTATCAACCAACTAGCGCCAGCAATTGAGTCTTTGCGCTTGTGCAAATGGGGACCGGTCGTACGATGCGCGTTATGAGTATGTTTAGAGGCCGGATCGCGGTCGCAGTTGTCGCGTTGATCTGGCTGGCCGGCGGCTCTTTCGCCGCTTTCGCCGAAGGTGTTTCCGTTCAAGGAAACAAACGCGTCGATAGCGAAACCATCCAGTCTTATTTCAGCGGCTCGGATCAGGCCTCCATCAACAAGGGCGTCAAGAATCTCTATGCCACCGGATTGTTTTCCGACATCCGCGTGAGCCGGGCCGGCGGCCGGGTTGTCATAACCGTAACCGAGAACAACGTCATCAATCGAGTCGCCTTCGAAGGCAACAGCAAAGTTAAGACGGAAACGCTGACGGCAGAAGTCCAGTCGAAATCCCACGGGCCCTATAGCAAGGCCATGGTCGACGCGGATATCGAGCGTATCAAGGACGTTTATCGCCGTTCCGGCCACGCAGCGGCCACGGTCGCCGCCCGGACGGTCGATCTGCCAAACGGCCGGCTCGACGTCGTCTTCACCATCGACGAAGGCGAGAAGACCGGCGTGAAAGCAATCAATTTCGTCGGCAACAACGTCTATTCTTCCGGCAAGCTCCGCGATCTCATGGAGACGACGGAGATGAATTACTTCTCGTTCTTCAAGACATCGGACGTCTACGATCCCGACAGGATCGCCTCCGACCTGGAACGTATCCGCAGGTTCTATCTCAAGAACGGCTACGCCGATTTTCGCGTCATTGGCTCCGACGCCCAATTCGACTCGGCGCAAGGCGGCTACATAATCACGATCACGGTCGAGGAAGGTGTTCAATACACGGTCGCCGCGGTCAATGTGGAGTCGCATTTGCCCGACATCGACGGCGCTTCGCTGCTCCCTTTCGTGCGACTCTCGGCCGGTGAAGTCTATAATGGCGACATGGTTGAAAAGAGTGTTGATGCCCTGACCAAGGAGGTGGGCAAGCACGGCTACCCCTTCACCCAGGTGCGGCCCCGCGGCGATCGCGATCCCGCAGCGCGCACCGTGACCATTGCCTTCGTCCTCGAGGAAGGGCCACGTGTCTATATCGAGCGCATTGACGTGCGGGGCAACACCAGGACGCGCGACTATGTCATCCGCCGCGAATTCGAAATCGGCGAAGGCGACGCCTATAATCGCGTGCTTATCGACCGGGCCGAGCGGAGGCTCAACAATCTCGGCTATTTCAAGAAGGTGAAGATCACCAACGAACCGGGATCGACGCCCGACAGGGTGATCGTGGTCGTCGATGTCGAGGATCAGCCGACCGGCTCGTTGTCGCTGTCCGGCGGTTATTCGACTTCCGACGGTTTCATTGCCGATGTCGCGGTGACCGAAACCAATTTCATGGGTCGCGGCCAATATGTGAAGCTTGCGGTCTCCGAGGGCCAGTTCAGCCGCGGCGTCGATTTCAGTTTCACCGAACCCTATTTTCTTGGCAACCGGATCGCGGCGGGCTTCGATCTCTACGCAAAAAAGAGCGACGCCTGGCAATTTTCTGAGTACAGCAACTTCACGACAGGGGGCGCGGTGCGCCTTGGTTTGCCGGTGACCGACGAACTGACCTTCTCGCCGCGATACTCGCTTTACCGCACGGACATCTCCATACCCAACAATTCTTCGCAACCCTTCAACGATTGTACCAGCCCGATCTTTGGGATTACGCCGGGTTTCAATGGCATAGCTCCGAACCTCTTTAATAACTGCCTGACGAATGGCGAGGCGTCCTTGGCACTCAAGGAGGCACAGGGCCCCTTCGTGACCTCGATGTTCGGCTACACGCTTGGCTATAACACGCTTGACAACAATAAGAACCCGACTGGCGGCTTCTTCGCCGAATTGCGTCAGGACGTCGCGGGCGCCGGCGGCGACGATCGCTTCGTGCGCACCACCGGCGACATCCGCTACTATCATGAGCTCTACGATCAAATCGTCGGGCTCGTGCATCTGCAAGGCGGCGATCTGGCGGGCCTTGGCGGAAACCAATTGCGCATCGTCGACAATTTCAACTTGGGGCCAAGCCTCGTTCGCGGATTTGCTCCAAGCGGTATCGGTCCACGCGACATAGGCTCCGGTGATCCCCAGGGCAACCCGCTCGGCGGCACCGTGTATTACGGCGCTAGCGTGGAAGTGCAGTTCCCGATCTACGGCATGCCGAGGGATCTCGGCCTAAAAGGCGCCATCTTCGCAGATGCCGGGACTTTGTACGGGTTTACTGGCCGGACGAATTTCAGCCCGACTGGCGTGTGCTCGGGCGGGCCATTCATCCCCCCGTTCACGCAAAGCAATTGCATCACCGTCGGCGCCGACACGTCAATGATTCGCACCTCCGCCGGCGGGTCGATCATCTGGGCGTCGCCGCTCGGGCCGATAAGGTTCGACTTCGCCAAGGCCATCACCAAGAACCAATTCGATCAAACCCAGTTCTTCCGTTTCACCGGCGGCACCACTTTCTGACGCAGCGCCGTCCAGCCTGATGCGCGCTCCGCCCGCTGAAAAAGCTGACCGCGTGGAAGATATTTTCTCGTCTTACTGCGGCGCCCGGCGTCGCAAATCTTCCCCTGCGGGCGGGGAAGCCGGCGTGGAGTAGTCCCGCATGAGCGAACCGGTTTTCTTCCCGCCCGCCGTCAGGACGTCGCTCGCCGATATCGTAGCTTGCACCGGCGCGGCGGCGGACGAGGGGGCGGATCTCTCGGCCATGGTCAGCGGGGTGGCACTGCTCGACGAGGCTGGGCCTGGCGAACTCACCTTTCTTGATTTTCCCGAAAACGCCGGTCTTTTGCAGACGAGCCGCGCTACCGCCTGCTTCGTCACGCCGGATTGCGCGCCGCGCGTGCCAAAGCCGACTTTGGCACTGGTCATGGAAGAGCCCTATCGCGGCTTCGCGCTCGCCTTGCAAAGGATGTTCCCGCAGGCGATCCGATCAAAATCCCTGTTGGGCACGGCGGGAATCAATCCGGGCGCTTCAATCCATTCCGAAGCTCGGCTTGAACAGGGGGTGATCGTCGATCCCGGCGTGGTCATCGGCCCGCGCGCCGAGGTCGGCTCTGGTTCCATCATTGGCGCGAACAGCGTGATCGGCTCCGATGTCCGCATCGGCCGCGATTGCCTGATCGGGCCGCAGGTCACGATTAGCCATGCGCTGATCGGCGATAGGGTTATTCTGCATCCGGGCGCGCGCATCGGCCAGTCCGCTACGGATTTCCGCCATGCCGGCATTGCCCTCCCCCCGCCCGGGCTTCCCAGGGCGCCTGGGATTGGCCGGGTCATTATTCAGGACGGTGTCGAGATCGGCGCCAACGCCACGATCGATCGCGGCGCGGCGGGCGATACCGTCATCGGCGAAGCAACACGAATCGGCAACCTTGCGCGGATCGCGGAAAATGCCGCGATTGGACGCCATTGCGTCATCCCCGCGCAGGCTGGCTTATCCTCCGGCGCGCGCCTCGATGATTTTACCCGCCACGCTATCCCGGCAAGAAGCTGACCGGTTTTGCGGCGCATCGACAAGAAATCATTTAGGGAGGAGTGGACCTATGAGCGAGGCGGAGCCGGCAACGATCGAGACGTTCGACATTCTGCGCTTGTTGCAATCGCTGCCACACCGCTATCCGTTTCTCATGATCGACCGCGTGATCGAGGCGCGGGGCGATGAATCCGGCATCGGCATCAAGAATGTCAGCATCAATGAGCCGCAATTTCAGGGGCATTTTCCGGAGCGTCCGGTCATGCCCGGCGTTTTACTGATCGAGGGCATGGCCCAAACCGCCGGGGTTTTATGCGTCAACGCGCATTCGCCGGGGAAGAAACCGCCGCTGGTTTATTTCATGAGTATCGACAAGGCGAGGTTTCGCAAGCCGGTCACACCCGGCGACCGGGTCGAGTTCCATATGACCAAGACCAACCGGCGCCGCACCATGTGGTGGTACCAGGGCCGCGCCTTCGTCGAAGGCGTGCTTGTGTGCGAAGCCGAAATCGCCGCCATGCTGGCCGGGAGCGACGCATAGATTTTCCGCCGCCGTTTTTCCGCGCCGGTTGCCCAACAAAGAATTTGTGATCTAAATTATTCGCTGTGGAATAGAACGAATCAAACTGTTCCGCATGGAAACAGTTCAACCCAGGTAGCGGCGTGAGACCCAGCGGCAAGACATCTGGCCCGGCCAAGGATCTCCTCGACGCCACGGGGGGCAAGCAATTTAAGACCATTTTGGCGGACCCGCCCTGGCGCTTTCAAAATAAGACGGGAAAAGTCGCGCCCGAGCACCGGCGCCTTTCCCGCTATGCGACCCTCACTCTCGGCGAGATTTGTGCGCTGCCGGTAACATGGCTCGCAAGCCAAACTGCGCATCTTTATCTGTGGTGTCCGAACGCGCTCTTGCCCGATGGGCTTGCCGTCATGGCCGCATGGGGCTTTACCTACAAAGCCAATATTGTCTGGCACAAGGTCCGCAAAGACGGCGGATCGGACGGCCGCGGCGTCGGCTTTTATTTTCGCAACGTCACCGAATTGATCTTGTTCGGCACGCGGGGGAAAAACGCGCGGACCTTGGCCCCCGGCCGGACACAGGTCAATTATCTAGCGACACGGAAACGCGAACATTCGCGCAAGCCCGACGAGCAATATCGGATCATTGAATCTTGTTCGCCTGGCCCCTATTTGGAGCTGTTCGGCCGTGGTGTTCGTCCCGGCTGGGTGACATGGGGCGATCAAGCTGACGATTCTTATGAGCCAGCGTGGAAGACCTACGCCCATAATTCCCCGTCGGAAAGCGCGAAGCCGATGGTGGAGTCGATAAGGATCTAAGACACCATGACCAAGACCGTCCGTGTTTTCGAGACTGGCGAACCGGAGGTCATGCGGATCGAGGACATCGCGGTGCCCTCCCCTGCGCGCGGAGAGGTGCTGGTCCGCCACCATGCGATCGGCGTCAATTTCATCGACATCTATTTCCGCAGTGGGTCTTACCCCGTGTCCTCGCTTCCTTTCACGCCGGGCAATGAGGGCGCCGGCGAGATCATCGGCCTTGGCGCGGGCGTTACGAATTTCAAGCTTGGCGACCGGGTTGCTTATGTCTCGACCTTGGGCGCTTACGCCGGGGAACGCGTGATCGCGGCGGATCGTGTCGTCAAGCTGCCGAAGAGCATTTCCTATGAGGCTGCCGCCGCGATCATGCTGAAAGGTCTTACCGCGCAATATTTGCTGCGCCAGACTTTCCGGGTGAAGCCGGGCAATACAATTTTGGTTCAGGCGGCGGCGGGCGGCGTCGGCCTTATCCTCTGCCAATGGGCAAAGGCGCTCGGCACGACAGTGATCGGGACTGTAGGCTCGCCCGAAAAAGCCAAGCTCGCCAAAAAAGCCGGCGCCAAGCACGTAATCCTCTACCGCGAAGAAGATTTTTCCGCGCGGGTAAAAGAGATTACCAAGGGAAAACTCTGCGACGTGGTCTATGACGGCGTCGGCAAGGCGACCTTTCCGGCCTCGCTCGATTGCTTGAGGCCGCTTGGATTGTTCGTGAGCTTCGGCTCCGCCTCGGGGCCAATCGAAGCCTTCAACCTCGGGCTCCTTTCAACGAAAGGCTCCCTCTTCGCCACCCGCCCCTCGCTCCATACGTATTCGGCGAAACGCGCGGATCTCGAAAAAATGGCGCGCGAACTTTTCCGCGTGGTTGCGAGCGGCGCCGTGAAAATTCCGCTGCATGGGGCCGCGCCGCTCGACGATGTGGCCAATGTTCATCGCGCGCTCGAAAGCCGCGAGACGACGGGCGCGACCGTGCTCCTCCCGTGAGCGGCGGACGCCTCGATCCAAGAGGTTATGTTCAGGTTGCGCCGCCATATTCGTAAGCCCAACAGTACGACTTGACATAA
The DNA here is from genome assembly GCA_006514895.1 of Beijerinckiaceae bacterium. Classification (GTDB taxonomy): domain Bacteria; phylum Pseudomonadota; class Alphaproteobacteria; order Rhizobiales; family Beijerinckiaceae; genus Methylocapsa. The sequence continues at coordinate 4,443 of VDMG01000126.1, read as the reverse complement.
GCCGCTGAGGAATGACTGCTCGGCGTTTTATCGGAGGATGCACTTCGGGTATAAGTTTTATAAGCAGAAAATAAGGGGAGGAACAGATGAGTGACAAATCAGATCCAAGTTCCAGGTTCCTTATTATGATTGTGTGTCTGGGCGTTGTATCTTCGCTCGTTCTTTTATTTACTTTACGTCTATTCTCTCAGAGATCAGAGGGTGATCCATTCTTTGCTAGCAACGATTATCTTCAATTTAAGCAGAGTGTCATGATAAAAAATATTCGTCAGGAAATGGGGGAAGAGTTCGTGGATGCTGTTGTAAACTGTATTTCCCCACAAATTTTGCCTGGTCAAAGTTTAACGGAACAGCAACTTACCGAACGCGTCACCGCGGTCCTAGAAAACTTTTCCGCGTCAAATGAAAATATTAAAAATCAGAAATGCCAGAAAGATAAAAGCCGCGCTTGGACATTCGCTCTACCATGCAAACTAATCTTTAATAGGCCGCCCACCGAGCTGAGCGGGGTGAAATTAGGGGATATTAACATATGCGGAACCACTATCGCGGCAAGTATACGTTCTGCCACGGGTCATTGTTCGGAATCTGCCAATTTCCCAGCCTGCCTCGTAACTTCTATTTTGGCAAATGATGATGTAAAGAAGGAAATTGACAAGCCTGTGGAAATTGAGAAAGTCAATTCTAAATAATCAATCATTCTATATTTAATGTGTTTTATAACTATAAAAAATAGATAATAGTCATGCTGTTAATATTTTGTTCATCATCCTGTATTGTGTTCAACAAGGCTGGCTTCAATAATGGAACACGCCCAATATGGAATGGCGCGACGACGGGCTTATCCTCGGCACAAGGAAGCATGGCGAGACAAGTGTCATCGTCGAGGCGATGACGCGCGCGCATGGCCGCCATTTCGGGCTGGTCAGGGGCGGCCGCTCCAGGCGCATGCAGCCCTTGTTGCAACCCGGCAATCATGCCGAATTCGTGTGGCGGGCGCGGCTCGACGAGCATCTCGGCACATTTTCGGTCGAGCCCGTGACATTGCGCACCGCGCGCCTCATGGCGAGCGCGGAAGCGCTGCACGCGGTTTGTCACGTCGCGGCCTTGCTGCGCCTTGGCGCCGAGCGCGATCCACATCCAGCGCTTTATGAAACGGCGGTGAAAATCGCCGGCGGCATCGACAGGACTGAGATTTTGGCCCCGTTCATCGTGCGCTTCGAGGCCGCAATTCTTGCCCAAATGGGGTTCGGCCTCGATCTTCAGACATGCGCCGCGACGGGCACCACCGAGGATCTCGTTTATGTGTCGCCAAAGTCCGGGCGCGCTATCTCGAAGGCGGCGGGCGAAGCTTATAAAGCGCGGCTTCTGCCGCTGCCTGCTTTTCTGCGGAACGGAAACAGAGAGGAAGCTCCCCCTCCCGCCGGCATTAGGGATGGCTTCAAACTGACCGGCTTTTTTTTGGCGCGCGATCTTTTTGGGCCGCGTGGCCAAACCCTGCCGGAGGCGCGAGGCGCCTATCTCGCGGAACTCGAAAAGCGTTTCAGCGCATGATCCGCGAAAGTGGAAACCGATCTCGGAAAAAGATTATGCGAACTGAATAACTACCGGCTGGCGCCGGTAGGTTCGTGCTTCTGAAGATACTGAAGTATGACATCGTCCGTGATGTTGCCGCTGGTGGTGGAGAAGTAGCCCCGAGCCCAGAAATGCCGCCCCCAGTAGCGCTTGCGCAAGTCCGGGAACTCCATCTGCACCTGATGCGATGAGCGTCCCTTGACGCGCCGCACGAAGTCGCTGACCGCAATATGCGGCGGGATTTCCACGAACATATGGACATGTTCTCGCGACAAAACGCCGGAGACGATCTGGACGCCAAGTTCTTTGCACAGCTGCCGGATAATCGTTCGTATCCGCTCCCGCAACGCGCCTTCCAGCACCTTGTAGCGATACTTCGTGATCCAGACGATGTGATACCGATGGTGAAAAACCGTGTGACTCCCGCTTGTGTAGCTCAAAGACTGACTCCTTAAAATGGGCGTTATGAACAAAAAACGGCTAAAGCCTCTTCCCGTCTGAGACGGGGGTTTAAATCCAAAGAACTGACAATCAAAGACGCGAGAGCATGATGCGGTTCGCATGATGCTCGGCGCCGCGTGAACAAACCAGACTATTTGATCTTGGTTTCTTTGAACTCGACATGCTTGCGAGCAACCGGATCATATTTCTTGAACGTCAGCTTTTCCGTCTTGGTGCGGGCGTTCTTTTTGGTGACATAGAAATAGCCCGTGTCCGCCGTGGACAAAAGCTTGATCTTGATCATCGCGGCCTTGGCCATTTTTAAGTTCCTTCAGTTCCGCGCGATGTGCAATCTTTCATCCGGCGCGAGGCCCGAGTGTTGGCCGCGACCATACGAATCACGCCTCATTTGTCAAGAAACCGCACGGACACCCCCTCTCATGGCAAAGCGGGCCGATCCAGACAGGCACCAACGCTTTGAATTTGAGCGCTTATCAGAGTCCGGCCCCGCCTAAGCATGGCGTATGAGGTCAATCCATGGGGGCGACGGTTTCCGCGAGCGCATCGTGGAAGACCTCGACCGCCTTCAAGAGATCGGCCTCATCGATGACGAGGGGCGGCGCGAAACGAATGACAGTGTCATGCGTCTCCTTGGTCAGAACGCCGCGCCGCATCATCGCAAGGCAAACATCCTTCGCTTTGGCGCGCGCGGGATCGAGCTCGACCCCTGCCCAAAGCCCCTTGCCACGAACCTCGACGATGGCCGGATGGCTTATATCTTCAAGCGCGTTAAGCAGGCTTTTTCCGAGGACATGACTGCGAAGCGCGAGATCCTCGTCTCGGAGAACCTGGATCGCCTCGCGCGCGACCGCCGCGGCAAGAGGATTGCCGCCAAAGGTCGAGCCATGGCTGCCGGGAGTGAAAACGTCCATGACGGTGCGCCGCGCGATGAAGGCGGAGACGGGTATCAGGCCGCCGCCGAGCGCCTTGCCAACGATAAGACCGTCTGGCTTCGCGTTTTCGTGCTCGAAGCAAAAGTTCCGCCCGGCGCGCCCGAACCCCGACTGGACCTCGTCGAAAATCAACAAAATGCCATGCCGGTCGCAGATCCGCCGGAGGCTTGCCAGATAGCCCTCGGGCGGCACGATGATTCCCGCCTCGCCTTGAATGGGCTCGATGAGAACGGCGGCCGTGCAAGGCCCGATCGCCGTGTCAACCGCCTTCGCATCGCCAAACGGCACCGTGATGAACCCCGGCGCGAAAGGCCCAAAACCGCGCCGGTAGGACGGCTCGCTGGAAAAGCCCACGATTGTCGTCGTGCGGCCGTGGAAATTGCCCGCGGCAACGATAATTTCCGCTTGGCCCTCGGGGATCGAAAGCCGGTCACAACCGTTACGGCGAGCGGCCTTGATCGCGGTCTCGACTGCCTCGGCACCGGTGTTCATAGGCAGGCAGGCCTCGAGCCCGGCAAGCCCCGCGAGTTCCTCGCAGAAGAGCCCGAGATTATCCGAATAATAGGCGCGGGAGACGATATCCAGGCGTTCGAGCTGATTTTTCAGCGCGTGGACGAGACGCGGGTGCAAATGACCGAAACTCGCCGCCGAATAGGCGCTCATCATATCGATATAGCGCTTGCCGCTGGTATCGAAGAGATGCGCGCCGGCGCCCCTTGCCAAGACAACCGGAAGCGGCGCGTAATTTTTCGCCCCGAAACGGGCTTCGCGCGCGATCAGGCCTTGCGTGGTCATGCAGCTTTGCAAGGACATGGCGGCCTCCAATCAGACACTCCCTCCGCGCCGCGATAGTCGCACGAAAGGAGGTGCACTTGCCCCGGAAATTGGCCCGTTTTCGCGCAGAATATCCGCGACAAATCCCTTTTCGCGCGCGAAAATCCGCTGCCCCTTTTTGACTTGGGCAAACCCCCGATTACGGTGTTTACGCACTAAGCGAGAGACCATGACGCACCGGCATATGATCGACGAAATGGACCTCAAAATCCTGAAGCGGCTGCAACTCGACGCGCGAATCAGCAATGTCCACCTCGCGGAAACTGTGCATTTGTCGCCTAGCGCCTGCCTGGAGCGGGTCAAATCGCTCGAAAAGGCGGGTCTGATAAGACGCTACATTGCCGACTTCGAACTTTCGAAAATTTCCAGCACGGTGATGCTTCTCGTCGAGGTTATCCTCGAAAATCACCGGGAAGCCGATTTCGAGCGTTTTCTGGCCGCCATCCGCAAACGCGATGAAGTCTTGGAATGCTACAAAATCGGCGGCCGGATCGATTATCTGATGCGGGTGCTCTGCCGGGATATCGACCATTATAACGAGCTGAGCGACTATATGAGCCGTGGCGATCTGGGCGTCGAGAAATTCCACGGCCATGTCGTGCTCGCCATCGATAAGGCTTTTCAAGGCTACCCGCTCGAT
>VDMG01000235.1 GCA_006514895.1 Beijerinckiaceae bacterium | reverse complement strand
TCGGACAAAAACGTTTCACGTGAAACATTTTTGTCCGATTGGGGCCGAAATCCTTACAAGACCACATACATCTCACGCCTTGAAATGGGTGGGATCGCGCGGGAACCTTGGGCGCGGACCGTCTCCAAGCCGCAAGCGGCTGAGGCGCAGCCGCAATGCGCCGGTCGGGCGTGTCCTCGATGCGGAACGGGATGACCGTCGCGCCGGCTTCCAAGCGCCGTCACGAGCTCGTCGAGGACGTCGGGCGACCCAAAACCGACATCGCGCGGGGCAATCCAGCAACGTATGCCCGCTGCCTCCAGCCGGTGGCAGACGGCGTCGGCCGCAGCCTTATCGGCGATGGTGTAGCTGATGAAGACGTCGTGGGCCAAGCTGCACTCCCGTGCTGACCGGAGCCTTTCCAGCCTTCAGCCATAGAATGCCAAAATCCCGCAAAAGCCAACGCCAAAACTATGAGCCTGTTTCAAAAGCCGTAGCACCACCGTCAGCCCTCGTCCTTCGAGACGGCCTTTCAGGCCTCCTCAGGATGAGGGCGAGACTTTTGAGACAGGCTCTACACCTGTGCCATCTGTGCCTTCAACAGCGCGTAATAGGTGGCGGTGTGGTGCTCAAAGAAGATGTCCTGGCATTCGTCGCCAACGCAGGGCGTTCCGATGAGCGCGATCTGCGTCGCGACGTTGACGAAATTGAGGGACGGAGCGATGGGGACGTCGAAACCGTGCGCCGTCAAAAGCTCCGGCACCACCCCGGGCAATGCCCCGGGCGCCACGACTTGCGCGAGCACGGCCGCTTTTAGTTGCAGGCGGCTTCTGACGCGCTCGACAATGATCCTGCGCGCCTCATTGCCAAAACCGGTCAGTGTCGTGAGGATCATCGAGCTCAGCATCGTCAAAGCGCTCAGCGGATTCGGCGTATTGATGTCGGATGTGATTTGGATCGTGATTGGCACCTGGGAAACCCAGTCGAGCGAATTGGTCACACGGAATGCCAGGCCGGAGTTGGAAAAGAGATTCTCGAAATCATAAGCATAATGATCGTTGCCAGGTTTTGGCTGGGCGTAGACATAGGTCTTGTAGGAGTAGTTTTTGTTTGGCGATCCGCGGCATATTGAAGATAGGAACGCAAGAGTGTAGCGACGGCGGCGCCCTGACTATGGCCGGTGACATAGATCTGGCTTCCGGCCGGAACTTTATCCGCCAGTTGCGCGAGAATACCATTGACCGGGTCTTTCAAAACCAGAAGCGCGCCGAGTGTGAAACCGACGTTGACGCTCGCATGCGGATCGGCGGCGAATTTATAGTCGATACGGTAAGGCCCGATCGTGACGCTGCCCGCCGCCAGCGCCAGGAAGGCGAGCAGATCCTCCAAAATGCTGCCTGGATCATACACCGTGCCGCGCACGACAATGGCATAGGCACTGGTAGTGTTTTGCCAAAGCTGCCACTTCTCGGTGAAAGGGGGAATGACGGGCGAATCAAAGAGCATGGTCCAGCCAGGGGGCTGAGGAAGTTCGGTGCTGCCCTCGACGATGGAGCATAGCGCCAAGAGATCGAGCGCCTCGGCAAGATCGAAACCTTTAGAAAATGGCATGATATCTCTCCCATAATTTATTGATGCCAGCCAAGCACTTCGATAAGGAGAGCGAGGCACCGCTCATAAGCTCCCGGATGTTCGCTCTCGCGCGGGCCTGCGATATTTATCGATTGTTCTTCTCCGAATCGAGACATCACCTTTCTAAAGCCGATGATGGCATCATCATCCAAGTAATGAATGATACAACAAGGCTTCCCATATGTCTTGGCGCAGGCGATTGTGAAATCGGTGCCCCGGGAGTGATAGTTTGCATCGGGCACCAATACGACGGTCGCCGCACTGTCGCGTACGTTCCACTCCGTTCGCTGTTCAGGAAATTCGCTCGGTGTCTCTGTAAGATGGGGATATTTGGAGAGCAACCCCGGACGGTGCGGGAAATCTTCCGCCCAGCCGCCTTTTGGGCACCAGCCTTCATAAATCCGCCCCGTTGCCAAAGCGGCATCAAGTGCCGCCCGGTCAACCCCGGTTTGCGCGCCAGACCGTATGCGCGGGCTCTTGGCGAAAGTCTTTTTTCTGGCCATCTTGATGTATATTGGTGTCCTCGCCCTCGTTCGTAGAACGCATCGAACCGTTTTCAAGTGTGTCTAGCATGCCCGAAGGCCTCCGCCGCGCCGCCCGCGCCTTGATTTCCGTTTCCGACAAGACCGGCCTTATTGATTTCGCGCGCGGTCTTGCGGGCTTTGGGATCGAGCTTGTGTCAACCGGCGGCACGCGGAAGGCGCTTGCGGGAGCCGGTCTTGCGGTCCGCGAGGTCTCCGATTTGACCGGCTTCCCGGAACTCATGGACGGACGGGTGAAAACCTTGCATCCGAAGATTTATGGCGGGCTTCTGGCAATCAGGGAAAATCCGGAACACGAGGCGGCGATGCTGGCGCATGGCATCGCGCCGATCGATATTCTCGCGGTGAATCTTTATCCGTTCGAGGCAACGATCGAGAGCGGCGCTTCTTTCGAGGCGTGCATCGAAAATATCGATATCGGCGGCCCGGCGATGATCCGTGCCGCCGCCAAGAATTTCAACGATGTCGCGGTTATCGTGGACGCCGAGGATTACCCGAAAATCCTCGCCGAATTGACGGCTCATGGCGGCGCCACGGCCAAGGCGCTGCGCCAGGAGCTCGCGCAAAAGGCTTTCGCGCGCACCGCCGTCTATGATTCGGCGATCTCGAATTGGTTGGCGGAGGAGACGGATCTGTCCGCCCCGCCCTATCGGGCTTTTGGCGGCAAGCTTGCTTTGCGCTTGCGTTATGGCGAGAACCCGCATCAGGCTGCCGCTTTCTATACTTTCGCGCAGAAACGCGAGGGAGTAGCGGGCGCAAGACAGGTTCAGGGGAAAGAACTCTCCTACAACAATGTCAACGACACCGATGCGGCTTTCGAACTCGCCGCCGAATTCGACCCCACGCGGACCGCCGCTTGTGCGATCATCAAGCACGCCAATCCTTGCGGCGTGGCGGAAGGGGCGAACCTTGCCGAGGCTTATGAGCGCGCGCTGCGCTGCGATCCGGTCTCGGCGTTCGGTGGTGTTGTCGCCTTGAATCGCAAGCTCGATTCGGCCGCCGCCGCCGAAATCGTCAAAATCTTCACCGAAGTCATTATCGCGCCGGACGCCGACGCGGCAGCCATTGAACTTGTTGCCGCCAAGAAAAACCTGCGTTTGCTGTTAACCGGCGCCCTGCCCGACCCAAGCACGAAAGGCTTGACGTTTCGCACCGTTGCGGGCGGCTTTCTCGCGCAAAGTCGCGACAATGCGAATGTGGACGATATGGATTTGCGCGTCGTCAGCAAGCGAGCACCGATTGAGCGGGAATGGCGCGACCTCAAATTCGCCTTCCGCGTCGCCAAGCATGTGAAGTCGAACGCCATCGTCTATGCCAAGGACGGCGCCACGGTTGGCATTGGCGCTGGCCAGATGAGCCGCGTCGATTCGGCCAGGATCGCGGCGATCAAAGCCGCAGAGGCAGCAAAGGCCGCGGGCCTGCCGGAAAGCCTTGCGAAAGGCTCGGTCGTCGCCTCGGACGCGTTTTTTCCCTTCGCCGACGGCCTGCTTGCCGCGGCGGAGGCAGGCGCGACGGCAGTCATCCAACCGGGGGGATCGCTGCGCGACAGCGAGGTCATCAAGGCCGCCGACGACAAAGGCCTCGCGATGGTGTTTACCGGGGTGCGGCATTTCCGGCATTAACCATGATCACGTGAACTTGAGCAGCTCATGGCCTCTCACGTGCATTCTCACACATTATCTCATCCAAAAAGGCTGCAACTCTTTTTAAGATCAAGCAGTAACCAACAAGTGATTAAACACAAGCGGGCGATCACGTCCCGTTCATCTCACGCCGCCATAGTGATTTCGAAATCGTGGCGCTTATCGCACGTTAAGGCTCGGGAAACTTCCCCGGCATTAAAGTCAAACGGATATATGGAGACGGAAATCGTGCTTATCAGTTCCACTGGCGCCATCGAAGGGGGCCGTGTTCTTTATACGATCGGCAAGATCGAGGCTGCCTCCTCCTGGCATCCCGAAGGTGGCGCTCCGCTGCAAGACAATTGGCAGGAAACCATTTTGCGCGACCTCATTCGCAAGGCGGAAGATATCGACGCCGACGCCATCATCGGGCTCGATTATCAAAATGACTCGCCGCTCCGGAGCGAAGAGACCGGGGTGAAAATGAAACGCATCGTCGCCACCGGCATCGCAGTCAAGCTTTCCTGCGCGGCCTAAAACTCCTATACGCCTGTATTGGCTTCGCGGGCGAGCTCCGGACCACTGAGAGCGGCGCCTCGCGTCACTGCGGCGTTGCGGCATCCTGGATCGACTTGCCAAAGGCGTCGACCTCCTCGCCAAATTGTTCGCGGGTGAGCGGATCGACCACGGCAACCGGCGCCGAGACGACGAGTCCAGCCGCATGCCCGACGCCGGCCGCCGCGCCGGCGGTCGTCTGCAAGATTCGTTCGCCAAGGCCAATCTGCGAGTCCGTCAAAGTCTGGCCGCTTGCGATGCTTCGGCCGATGAGTTCGACAACCTGTGGATTTTCGGCGAATGTTCCATGATGCAATTCGTCCGGCGAGGTCACGCCTGTCAGGTTAATGACCTTGATTCTGTCACTTGCAAGCGCGCTTCTGTATGGTTCCTGGCCGGGATCGATGGAGCCTAGTCTCGGCTCGCCCCAGATCTTCCGCGAAACGGCAAGCGCCTGATCGTCTTCCGACACGAACAAAGTGAATTGCGGCCTCTGTGGCCCCATCGCGGTGACTTGCTCGCTGGCAACATTGACATCGACATCCGGCGCCGCGAGGATGACATTGCGGATCTTTTCCGCCACCCTGCCGTCCCGGATGGCCATCTGGCGTAAGGCTTCGAGCGTGACCCAATTGCCCATGGAATGCGCGACCACGGTAATCTCGCGGACTTCCGGATGTTTGGCGAGCACACGCAAGCCCTCTTCGAGCGCGTCGCGAGAATAGCTGGCACTCTCATGATCATACCCATAGGCGAAAAGGCTGCCCCTCGACGGCCAGGTAAAGAGAATGGGCACGACCTCTTCCGCCCCGGAATCATGGACGAATTGCGCAAAGCGGAAGACCGCGTCCTCAAGATGATTATTGAACCCATGCACAAACACCAGCACTTGCTTGCGCGGCGTCGCATGCACCAGGCGGCGGAAATTGGCGATCGCCTGCGGCCGGTCATTGTATTCGGCCTTGAGCGTCACGAAATCCGTCGCCGGATCGCCGGGAAGCTGACGGGGCTTTTGGACTTCCCCAATTTCGCGCACGCTGTCGGGCGGAATCGACACAACAATGTCGGCGAAGTCGAGCCCGGGCCCGCGATCGCCGGAAAACATTTCGGCGGGCGTGCTCCGCATCCGTGTTGTCGCGACCAGCATTTCGACCTTGCTGGTGCCGGGCGCGGTCGCCGCAACGGGTTCGAGATCGCCTCGTGGAAGGGCGCAGCCCGCAACGCCGATGATCAGAGCGGCGCCAAGCACGAACTCACACAAACCTGTTCGCCACCGCCATGGGCTGAACTGTCGCATGCGCCCCCTCGTCTCCGCCTGCAGCAGGCAACGACAGCGAGCAAGCAACGTCAAGACAAAGCGAAAACCCAAGACTCCTTAGGCGCCTGGCCGGCGATGCGGTGGATACTTAAGATCGCAATATTATCAGCGCCTTACTGAGACTGACGCAATTCCTGGCGTAACCCCGGCCGCAATTTTTTCGGGCCCAAGTTGCTTTGTCGCCACAGAGTCTCGCACAAACAATCGATTCGACACTCTCTTTATGCGCTGCGGCGCGCAAGGCTGGCGAGGACGGCCGGCTCGACTTCCTCCGTCCATACCCTGAAGGTCTTCAAAATGTGAGGCCCAAAGGAGGTCGCGAGCGGAATATCGGTCGCGTCCCGGCCACGCGAGACGGTGATACGTCCGATGGGGGGCATGTTATGGCGCGCGTCGAAAGGGAACCAGCGCCCATCGAGAAAGACTTCGAACCACGCGTTGTAATCCATTGGAGCTGGATCCGGCGGCACACCGATGTCGCCCAAAAACCCATTGGCGTAACGCGCCGGAATGTTCATGCAGCGGCAGAAAGCGACGGCGAGATGCGCGTAATCGCGGCAAACGCCCACCCGCTCCTGATAGGCTTCATAGGCGGTGCGGGTGGCACGGGCATATTGATAGCCAAAGCTCAGATGGTTGCAGACGAAATCGCAAATTGCCTGAACCCGGCGCCAGCCGCGAGGAGTCGACCCGAACAATTGCCAGGCGATGTCGGAAAGCTTATCGGTTTCGCAATAGCGGCTGCCGAGCGTAAAAACCAGCGTCTCGTTCGGCAACCGCTCGACCGGGATCTCTTCGGCATCGAGCTTGACTGGGTCGGGCCGGCCGCTGTCCTCGATGATGGCGTCGCGGCAAATCGTCAGATCGCCGGCCGGCGCGATGAACCGAAGGACACTGTTGCCAAATGTGTCAATATAGGTCTCCGTCGAAATCGCGGGCGTGGTCTCGAACGGCGTCTCGTACCTTATATTTTGCGCATGATCGCAATGTGCGTCGAGCAGGCAAACCATTAAGGACGGTTCCGCGCAAGTGAACGTCAATTCATAGCCGAATCTTATGAGCATAATTCGAATTCCAGTTGGGTTTTTGAGACATCCCACCCTTGGCATGCGATGCCGGGGCTGGTTCATGCATCGCATTTCGATGCGTGGTTTCGATGCTGCAAAAGCTGATTTGGCCGTTTCTTGCGCCGGCGCCCGCCATTTGGCGATAAGCAAAACCACTGGCGGCGTGGTTGGTTCCGATCAATTACCTATGCGGCGGAGGTTCAGCCCTTGTAGACGACAAGCAGCGCGCCGCAGCCGATCAGGACGATGCCAAGCCAGTTCGCCGGCGTCAGCCGCTCGCCCAAAAACGCGACGCCAAAGACCGCGACCAGGACGATCGAAAGCTTGTCAACCGGCGCGACCCGGGCGGCGTCGCCGAGTTTCAGCGCCCGGAAATAGCAAAGCCAGGAAGCCCCTGTCGCAAGGCCCGACAGGGTCAGAAAAGCATAAGTGCGCGCCGAAATCGAGGCAAGCGGCTGATATTGTCTGGTAACCGCGACAATCGCTGCGAGGAACGTGGCGATAACGGCCGTGCGCAGCAAGGTGGCGAGGTCGGAATTGATGTTCTCGACACCGATTTTGGCGAAAATCGCGGTCAGCGCGGCGAAACTCGCCGACAGCAGCGCCCAGAAAGGCCAGGAGTCGACCCAAGTCCTCAAGCTGACCCGCCTTCCGTCGCGGCAAGCAAAGCCGCCTGATGATGGGTGACGAGGGCATCGATCACTTCGTCCAGCGCTTCGCCCGTCATGACCTTATCAAGCTTGTAGAGCGTGAGATTGATCCGGTGGTCGGTAAGCCGACCTTGCGGAAAATTATAGGTGCGGATGCGTTCGGAGCGATCGCCGGAACCGACCTGGGCACGCCGGTCCGCGGCGCGCTCGGCGTCAAGTTTTTGGCGTTGCGATTCGTAGATCCTGGAGCGTAACAAGGTCATGGCGCGGGCGCGGTTCTTGTGCTGCGAACGCTCGTCCTGCACGAAGACAATGGTTCCTGTTGGCAAATGGGTGACGCGGACCGCAGATTCGGTTTTGTTGACATGCTGGCCGCCGGCGCCTTGCGCGCGCATCGTATCGATCTTCAAATCCGCTTCATTGATCTCGACATCCACCTCCTCGGCTTCGGGCAAAACCGCGACGGTCGCCGCCGAGGTATGAACGCGGCCCTGGGTCTCGGTTTCCGGCACCCGTTGCACCCGATGCGTTCCGGACTCGAATTTCAGCCGCGCGAAGACGCCGCGTCCCGCGATTCCAGCGATGATTTCCTTATAGCCCCCCGACGTTCCCTCGCTCGCCGACAAAATCTCGACGCGCCAGCCTTTCAGCTCGGCGTAGCGTTGATACATCCGGAAAAGATCGCCGGCGAAAAGCGCCGCCTCGTCGCCGCCGGTTCCGCCGCGAATTTCGAGAATGGCATTTTTTTCATCGGCCGCGTCCTTTGGCAGCAGCGCGGCCTTCACCTCCCGTTCGAGCTCGATAAGCCTGGCACGGACCGCCCGTAATTCTTCTTCGGCGAGGCCGCGCAGCTCCGCTTCGGTCCCGGGATTGGCGAGCATGGCCTCGAGTCCCGCGGCTTCCTCGGTTTGCCCGCGAAAATCCCGGATGGCCCGCGCGACAGTCTCGATGCCGGCGAGTTCCCGCGACAAGGCTACATAGGCCGCCGGCTCTGGCGCCTCGGCAAGACGCGCCAGGATTTCCGCGTGACGGCGCAAGATGAGATCGAGCTGGTCTTGCGGTAATAGAGGCAACACTGCGGTCTCTTGGGTCGGGACGAAAAACACATCGGTGATGAAGAGGGATGCCCGCGGCCGCTACGATAGGGGACGGCCGCCGGCCAGGAAACATCCGGTTTGCCTGGCACGCTCCGGAAACCAATGGTCCGTCACGCTCCCTGTTTTCATTTAGGAAGGATTTAGCGGAGCGGCAAGTTTGCGGCTCTCCAAGCAGGCAGACAAGAGCGTGACGGGCCAATCGTAAATGGCCGTAAAGAATTTGGCGGGGTTTTTAGTAATAAGGAGTTCAGCATATAATAATTGAATAACGTCACTATTGCTCCACAGTAATCGTAACACCACGGCATTTTTATGGTTGCTTTGTGGCAGCACAGCCTACCGGGAAGCAGGACGCTCCCTCGTCGGTGCCCTTGCCAAAACGGCCCGCCGGCCGCCTCGCTTTGGTCGACGGCCAGGCGTTGCGCGCCAAACTTGCCGCCGAAACCGGATTCATGGCGAGCTTGCTCGGCGATGCCTGGCAGGGAAAAAAGACGGTGTTTCGCTTGACGGATAGGTGATCGACTTGACCTCCCGGCCAGGTTTAACGAGCTGGCTAACCAGCTGTTACCCGTAACATGTGGACCGAAGTAATCGCCGGCGCGCAGAATTAAACTGCGCACACCTTCCGATCGCGCCGGCCCCGTGCACAATAAACCGCGCCCCTTCCGCCGCGGCGACGACGTCGGCGGCATTCATGGCGTCACCCTTGACCCATGCGAAAGTTAAATGGGCGAATCGGCTAGACGCTTCGTCCGGACGCCGATGCAGCGCGCGGATGCGCCAGCCATGCCGCAAGAATGCCAGAGCCGTCGCGCCGCCCATCCCACCCGTCGCGCCGATGACCAGCACAGTTTTGTCTTTTGCCACAAGATACTCGCTTAGATCATGATCGCTTCAAGTTCGATCGCTCATGCTTTTTGCGTTTGTTTTCTCGCTCGATCTATCCAAAAAGTCTGCAACTTATTGGGATCATGCTCTTGAGTGCTTTCAGCTCCCGCGGAATCTGAAAGCAGCTCCAGATCTTTGTTTTATTGCATTTTCTTGACGCGAACCGTATCCACTTCGCTCAAAAATGCTCTCATCGCGCGATAATATTTTGCCGTACGCAATAAAAAAAACCCGGCCGCGAGGGCCGGGTTTGAGGTGCCTGGGAGGATGATAGGCCAGGCGAAAGCCATCAGTATTTCGCAACCACTATGGGCGGCGCAAACCAGCTGAACCGGTAGTTCAGGCCGACGCGCGCCGTGTACTCCTGCACCCGCGCCGACGTTGCGAATGAGTTGGTGAAATTCGGGTTGAATTGATTGACGATCAAGCCTGATGTCGAAACCTTGCCGAACTGGGAATAAAGAAACTCACCCTTGACACTCACATTGGGCGTGAATGCGTATTCGAGACCGCCGCCGACGGCATAGCCAACATTGTTGGCCGTGGACGCAGAGCCGACGGCAGGAAAGAGAGTATCGGCATAGCTGAACAAATAGTGTCACTCGTATAAGCAAGACCGCCCGTCCCATAGACGAGAAACCGGTCGAAAGCGATGCCTAGCCTTCCGCGTGCAGTTCCAAACAGCGCGTTACTGGCTCTCTAACTGATTGCAAATGGAAAAAATACGCCAGGACCGCTGCCCGTTCCATTGATGAGCCCCGCCCTCGTGGTGTTCGTTCCGCCCGTTACACCGCCAATATCGGTTTCGAAGCCGAGAACGAACATTCCAATTTGCCAATTGTATCCAAGCTCGCCCCCATGGCGAAGCCACCTTTATCGAGCGACTGGCTCCCCGCGGCATCGGCGCTTGCGATGTCTGTAGGCGTCAAATGTGAAAACGCAGACAATGGAGGCCCAACAAGCGTATCGTACGATGTATGGGTGACCTCGCCACCGCCGTAGCCGCCAATATAAAGACCGGTCCAAGTAAAGATTGGTGGAGGCGGCGGCGGCGGCGTGAGGTCGGCGGCCAGGGCGGTACCGGCGAGCGTCATGGTGCTGGCCGATACCAAAAGGAATTTAATGGGCTTTCTCCTGTCAGAATCCGAATTTCAATCGGGTTACGCCCTTGAGACGGAGCTTCAATCAAATAAGCAATGTCCAGCGCAGTATTTGGATTGGCGTTGCACAAACGCAACGCCAAGACACAACATGCACAAAAAAGTATCAGTGCGTTGCTCGCCGATCACGATTCAAAACTTGCCGGATCGAAGGCGCGATATGTCGAGCAAAATTCGCATGTCACGCCGATCAAACCATTGTCGCCGGTCATGTCGTGGCGCTCGCGCGGCGTAAACCGGTCCAGCATGGCCTTGATCCGCTCGTTTGAGCAGCGGCAAGCATCACGAACGCCTTGCGCCGGGAACACCTTGACGCCTTGCTCGTGAAACAGCCGGTAGAGCAGACGTTCGCTCGACAGTGCCGGATCGACGAGTTCGTGATCCTCGATCGTGGCGAGGAGCGCCTCGGCCTCGATCCAGGCATCGTCCGCGGGCGGCGGCACGAATTTGAGCCCGCCCGGGGCGTCGCCCGGATCGAGATCGGCCCGTATCCGGCGTTGGGCCGAGCGTGGCAGAAACTGCGTCATGATACCGCCGGCGCGCCATTTCATACCCGCCCCGGTGACATTTTCCGCTACCGCCAGGCGCACCCGCGTCGGAATCTGCGCGGACCGATCGAAATATTGCCGCGCGGCATCCTCCAAGCCCTGCCCTTGCAAGGCAACGATCCCCTGGTATCGCGGCGTGCCATTGCCTTGCTCGACGGTCACCGCCAGATGGCCCGTGCCGATGAGATCCGTTGCCCGCGCGCGCGGCCCTAGTTTTTCCGCATCGAACCGCGCGAGGGCGCGCAACCGGTCCGGCGCATCGAAGTCAACGACCAACAGGTTGATCGCCCCGTCGCCACGCGTCTGCAGTTGAAACCGCCCTTCGATCTTGAGCGAGGTCGCAAGCAAGACGGTCAGCACGCAGGCTTCGCCGACAAGCCGCGCCACTGGCGTTGGGTAAGCATGCTTGGCAAGGATATGATCGAGCGAAGCGCCGAGGCGCGCCACGCGGCCGCGCACATCGAGCGGCTCGACAGCGAACGGAACCACGCTATCGTCGCGCGCCTCGTCCGAAACCGGACGCGCGTAAAATCCCCCCGAAGACGCGTGCGAAGACGCTTGCGAAGATCCTTGAGCGCTCATTCCTCTAGCGCTCCGAGGCACCAGGCAAGGATGCCTTTTTGGACATGCAGCCGGTTCTCGGCTTCGTCGAAAACGACGGATTGCGGACCATCGATCACATCGTCGGTGACCTCCTCCCCGCGATGGGCGGGCAAGCAATGCATGAAGATCGCGTCCTTGTTCGCCCAAGCCATGAGTTTCGCGTTGACTTGGTAGGGCGCCAGCAATTTGTGGCGGAAGGCTTCATCCACATCGCCCATCGAAACCCAGCAATCCGAGACGATCGCGTCGGCGCCCTTAACCGCCTCATGAGGATCGCGGATGAACTTGATACGGGCGCCCGAACGGCGCACCCAATCGAGAAGACCAGCTTGCGGATCGAGCCCATTGGGGGTTGCAACATGCAGCGAAAAATCGAACTGCTGCGCGGCATGGATCCAGCTCGCGAGCACATTGTTGGAATCGCCGCTCCAGGCGACCGTGCGTCCTTTGATGGGGCCTTTGCTTTCCTCGAACGTCAGAACGTCCGCCATCACCTGACAGGGATGCGACCGCTTCGTCAAACCATTGATGACCGGCACATCGGCGTGGCGGGCAAGTTCGAGCATGGAGGCATGATCGAGAATGCGGATCACGATCGCGTCGACGAAACGCGACAGGACGCGTGCGGTATCGGCGATGGTCTCGCCGCGGCCGAGCTGCATTTCCTGACCGGTCAGCATGATCGTTTCGCCGCCGAGCTCGCGCATCGCGATGTCGAAGGAAACGCGTGTGCGGGTCGAGGGTCTGTCGAAAATCATCGCCAAAACCTTGCCGGCGAGTGGCCGGTCCGGCTGTCTCTGTCCTTTGCGGCGGCGTGCCTTGATACTCTTCGCGGCGTCGACAATCCGCCGCAGATCTGTCGCCGGAATCTCCGAAAGATCGAGGAAATGCCGCACGGCGGAGAATGCGCCTTGGCTTTCGGGCGTGCTCATACGGCCGTTCCGCTCACTTTTGCCGCCATGGTTTCGGGGTCGCGGGATTCCAACCGGAGGCAGGCGGCTTCGAATCGCGCGAGCGCTTCGGAAATCTCCGCCTCGCCAATGATGAGCGGCGGCAACAGCCGCGCGACATTTTCGGCGGCTGGAATGACAAGGATTCCTTCGGCCCGCGCGGCGGCGGCGAAATCATTGACCGGGACACGCAAGGCGATGCCCTGCATCAATCCTTCGCCGCGAATCCCCGAGATGATCCCGCCGTGCCGCTCCTGCAAGCCGGCGAGGCCTTGTTTGAGCCGCGCACCCATCAAGCCGACATGCTCGATAAAGCCCGGCGCCAGCACGACATCGAGCACGGCATTGCCAATGCTCGCGGCGAGGGGATTGCCCCCATACGTGGTGCCATGCGTGCCGGCGGTCATCCCCCTGCCCGCTTCTCGGGTCGAAAGGAAAGCGCCGAGCGGAAACCCGCCGCCAATGCCCTTGGCGACCGCCATGATATCCGGCGGCACGCTAAAAAGCTCATAGGCAAAGAGCTTGCCGGTGCGGCCAACGCCGGTCTGCACTTCGTCGAACAGCAAAAGCAAACCATGTTCGTCGCAAAGATCGCGTAAGCTCCGCAAAAAGTGCGGCGGTGCCACGCGAATGCCGCCCTCGCCCTGAATCGGCTCGATCAAAATGGCGCCGGTTTGCGGACCAAGCGCGGCTTTCACCGCCTCGATGTCGCCGAAGGGCACCGTATCGAAACCCTCGACCCTCGGGCCGAAGCCCTCGAGATATTTGGGATTCCCCGCCGCGGCGATCGTCGCGAGCGTGCGCCCGTGAAAAGCCCCGTCGAAAGTGATGATGCGGAATTTTTCCGGGTGGCCGCCCGACGATTGATATTTGCGCGCGGTTTTGATGGCGCCTTCAACCGCCTCGGCGCCAGAATTGGTGAAAAACACAGTGTCGGCGAAGCTCGCCGCGACGAGGCGCTGGGCCAGGCGTTCCGCTTGCGGGATCTCGAACAGATTGGAGGTATGCCAGAGTTTCGCGCCCTGCTCGTCGAGCGCCGCGACGAGATGAGAGTGACTGTGGCCGAGAGATGCCACCGCAATCCCGCCGCCGAAGTCGAGAAACCGCTCGCCGGACGTCGAGGTCAACCAGGCTCCGTCCCCCCTCTCGAAGGCGAGATTGACGCGGGCATAGACCGGAAGAAGCGCCGATGTCACTTTTTCACTCCAGGACACTGGTTCACTCCAGGACGCTGGGCCGCCTAAACCGCGCCGCAAGGAACAGGCCATTCGCGGCCGCGCGCCGCGGCCGCGCCGGCGCGGTTCGTGAACGGGCCTATTGTGGTGGCGGCGTTGGTGCGGCGGCTGGAGGAGCTGGCGGCGGGGCCTGGCCGGACTTGGCGGCCTCGAGGCGTTTGCGCTCCTCTTCGGCACGCTTTTGCAGTTCCTCCTGCAATTTTTTCTGTTGCTCTTCGAAGACCTTCGGATCGACGGCCGGCCCATCGAAAGCCCTCCCGAAACCCGCGATTGGGATATCGATGGTCACTTCAACAGCCGCTTGGTTTTTGACCACGACACTCAGAATTGACCCCTTCTTGAGCTGGTCGAGCGTGGCGGCTTTCATGCTGGCTTCGGCGATACATCCGTTTGGGAAGCAAATTTGGAAAGTCCCCGATTGCGTCGGGCCCTTGTCGACATAAAAACGGAAGCCCGGAGGCAACATAAGGCCAACTGGCAAAAGCAAGCGCATGCGCGCATCTTGACCCTTGATTTCGGAAACGATCAGCTCCAAGACCGGCGGCTGCCCCGCCTGCGAGCTGAAGTCGCGCATTGTAGAACAAGTAGCCTGATCCGGGCAGACCTTGGTCCAGTCGTTTTGCGTCGGAACCAGCTCAATCTTAACTGGACCTTGCGGCTGCATTTGCGCCGGAGCAGCTTGATTTTGCGCGGGTTGCGCGGGTTGCGCTGGAGCAGGCTGCGCCGGCTTCTTCGCCTGTGCGAAAGCGCCAGTGCTCGCAACCAAAAAAACGCTAGCCAAACCGGCCGCGCCCAAACATTTCAACGAGAAGGACATCAAATTTCCTTTCCAATGATCGGCCATTCCAACCGCCGCGTCGGCCACAAGGAGGCGGCGATCGATGCGGCGATGAAAACACCACTCTCGGACCCGCCGCGCACGGGGGCCTCGGTTAAGACCCGGACAAAACTCGTGTCCGCACTCGCGGCGATGCCCCGGGCTCATCGTTTCGGTAAGCATTAAATGGCTGGCTTGCAACCCCGGAGCGGTTTCAAATTGGGCGAAGTTACTGGGGCCGAAGTAACTTGGGCCAAAGAGTGGCAAGACGCGCGACATGGCGCGAAGCCATTGCCGTCCTTTGGCCAAGGAGCCCTTTGTCGAGACTCTTAAGAGCAAGTCCTGAAAAGGTAATCGGCTATTTCGATAAGAGATCTTCCGATTCTTTGAACTTGCGAAACTCGCCCGCTTACAATTGAAACGCTTTCCAGTCACGTGATTCCGCGCGCCCGGAAAGGCTCTAGCGGTCACAAATTGGACAACACGTCCGCCCGCAACCCGCCTTGACGCCCGCCGCACGGCGGCAGGCTCTCGATCAACACAAAGGTTTGATGCGGGGATCTTCGAAAAAACCTAGGGGGGAACTCTCTCCGCTCTCCCAGGCGAGCAGGGTCTCGCCCCGGCTCATGGTCCGCACCTCACCCGCCTGACTCGAATCCGCGGTTGTGGGATTTTCTTGTCAAAGCGCCCGGTCGCTTCCGCGGCCGCGCGCTTTACAAAAATCCGTTAGGTCCAGCTTTTCACCAGAATAATCTGAACAACTACGGTCAAAATAAGAATGGCGCTGACGATAGTGATGGTGTAGTCCTTCATGGTCCTCTCCCGGTCTATTTTTCAATCTTGGCGCCGCGCTGCCGCAGTCGCCCTTGATACGTCGAGCTTTTTGCCGGAAAAGTCAAGACAGGTCCCGCCAAAATCGCGCAAGCCTGGCCGGAACTCCACCGCCGCTGCCGTAGCCATTTTGGCCGCCGCGGCGCCTCCCAACATAACGACAGCTTCGACGCGGGGATTCTCATAAATCATTTTCTCCGCTAAAGGAAGTCCTATTCGAAAACACTCTTTCTCGCCCCTTGGCGGATCGCGAACCGGTCGGCCAAACCATGATCTTGGAAAAGCTGCCGGGTTTTGGATTGGTTCAAGCGACACCAAACATGCTAGAGTGCTTTCAGATTCCGCAAAATCAGAAAGCAGCTCTAGATCTTTGTTTTATCGTATTTTCTTGACGCGAACCGGTATCCGCTTCGCTTGAAAATGCTTTAGTGACCTTGAGCGGTTCAACGTGAGACGGTCATGGTCTAAATTGCGCCAATGACACATCTTTTGCCTCGAATTCTGGCGCCGGCCTTCGCCATTATCGCGCCGCTTCTTATCGCCGCTCCTGGCGCCGTTTATCATGTCTCACTGGCGGCGGAAACAGCAATGCCGGCCCCGGTTCCGGCGCCCGCCATCGCCATGCACGGTGACCCCGCCCTCAAGGGCCCCTTCGATCATCTGCCCTATGCCGATCCCGCCGCTTTGAAAGGCGGCCGCCTGACGATTGGTTTCCTCGGCACTTTCGATAGTCTCAATCCGTTCAATCTGAAGGCCGGGTCCGCCGCGCAGGGATTGAACGCGAATGTCTTCGAGACCCTGATGACGCGCTCTCTCGACGAGCCCTTCACGCTTTACGGACTGATCGCGCAAACCATCGAAACGGATGCCGATCGCAGCTCGGTGACCTTCCGGCTCGATCCACGTGCGCATTTTTCGGACGGCGTGCCGATCACCTCGGCCAACGTCCGTTTCACCTTCGATCTCCTGAAGGCAAAGGGGCGGCCGCAACAGCGCGCCGCTTATTCCCTCGTCAAATCGATCGAAACGCCGGACGCGCTGACAATCCGCTACGATCTTTCAGGCATCAACGACCGGGAAATGCCCCTGACGCTGGCGCTCATGCCGGTGTTGCCGCGCCATAAGATCGATCCTTCGAAATTCGACGACGCCAGTCTCGCCATTCCAACCGGGTCGGGACCCTATGTCGTCGCCAACGTCCAGCCTGGCCAGCGCATCATTCTGCGCCGCGACGAAAACTACTGGGCGAAGGAGCTGCCGGTCCGCCGCGGCCTTTTTAATTTCGATGAGATCGATATCGAATATTTCCGCGACGCCAATAGTCTGTTCGAAGCTTTCGCTGCCGGGCTTCTTGATTTTCGTGAGGAGACCAATCCGGCACGTTGGACGAATTCCTACGATTTCCCCGCCATCCGCGATCACAGAATTATCCGCGAAGCGTTGCCGGCGGGAGGGCCCAAGGGCTTGGAAGGATTCGTGTTCAATCTGCGCCGCCCGCTCTTTGATGACATCAGGCTTCGCGAGGCGCTGGGGCTCCTCTTCGATTTCGAATGGATCAATGCCAATCTTTACGATGGACTCTACAAACGAACGCAAAGCTTTTTTGACGATTCCGAGCTCGCTTCGACCGGGCGCCCGGCGAGCGCCGCCGAACTGGCCCTGCTTGCGCCATTCCCGGGCGCGGTTCGCGGCGATATTTTGGACGGAGGCTGGCGGCCGGCCGCGACCGATGGTTCAGGCGCCGACAGGATAGCGCCCAAGCGCGCCCTCGCGCTTTTGAAAGAGGCGGGCTACGAAATTGAAGGCGGCCGCCTGACCAACAAGGGGGGCGAGGCTTTGTCCTTCGAAATCATGGTCAAGGATAGGAACCAGGAGCGGCTCGCCCTCAATTACGCGGATTCGCTTGCCCGGATCGGCGTTTCGGCGAATGTCCGGCTGGTCGACGAAGTCCAGTACCAGAGGCGGCGGCAGAAATTCGATTTCGACGTGATGATCGGCAGCTGGCTCGCCTCCGCTTCCCCCGGCAACGAACAGCGCTCGCGCTGGGGCTCGGCCAGCGCCGATCAGGAAGCCTCGTTCAACCTCGCCGGTGTCAAATCGCCGGCCGTCGACGCGCTGATCAACGCGCTGCTCGCCGCCAAAACACGTGAGGATTTTGTCGCTGCGGTGCGCGCTTTTGATCGTGTGCTTCTCTCCGGATTTTATGTCGTGCCGTTGTTTCATGCCGCTGACCAATGGATCGCCGCGTCCGCCAAGCTCGCGCGACCGAAGACCTTGCCGCGCTACGGCCCGGCCTCGGGCGGCGCCACCCTCGATACATGGTGGCGAGCGCAGCCATGAGCCGCGCAAGCCTCGAGCCGGGAATGAGCGCGCGGGCCAGCCTAACGATAAGGGAAGCAAGACATGATCATCATTTATTCCGTTGCGATCCTGCTGCTCTTTTTGCTTCTCGCCGGCCTGCGGATCGCCAATCAATATGAAAGGGCGGTGATCTTCCGGCTCGGCAAATATGCTCGGACCTCGGGGCCCGGCCTTTATCTGCTGATCCCGCTCATCGAGTGGCAGGTGACGATCGACATGCGGACGATGACGACCGCCGTCGAGCAGCAGGAGGCGATCACCCGCGACAATGTGCCGATCAAGATCAATGCGGTGATCTGGCGCAAGACGATCGATCCCAAACGCGCCGTCATCGAAGTGGCCAATGTCGGCAATTCTGTCGTCCAAGTCGCGGTGACGGCGCTGCGCAATGTGATCGGTCAGCATACGCTCGACGATGTCTTGAAGGAGCAGGAGACAATCTCACGGGCGTTGCAGATCACGATCGATGGAGTGACCGAACCTTGGGGCGTCAAGGTCGAGCGCGTGCAGATGACGAACGTCGAAATCCCCGAATCCATGCAGCGCGCCATGGCGCAAGAGGCCGAGGCGCTTCGCGAAAAACGCGCGCGTCAAATTAAGGCGGAAGCGGAAGTCGAAGCCGCCACGCTATTGCGGCAAGCGGCGGAGACGATCATGCAAAGCCCAGCCGGGCTCGAATTGCGCCGGATGCAGATGATCACGGAAGTCGGCGCCGAGCAAAACACCATGACGATCATCATGATGCCGAGCGAATTCGTCGAAATGGCGCGGGCGCTCGGGCAACGCGGGGGCGGCACCAGTTGATTTTAAAGAATCATGCAACCACCGCCGGACCATAATCCACGGCCGCCAAATAAAGCCCGTCGGGCGGGGCGACCATGCCGCAGCGGCGGCGGTCGCACGCCTCGAGCGCGGCGCGCATATCGTCGATGCGCCATTTGCCGGACCCGACATGTTCGAGCGAGCCAACGATCGAGCGCACCTGGCTATGCAAAAACGAACGCGCGCTCGCCAGAATGTGAATTTCTTCGCCCTTCCGCGCGACATCGAGCCGCTCCAAAGTGCGCACGGGGCTTTCCGCCTGGCACTGCGAGGCGCGAAAGGTCGAAAAATCATGGCAGCCGACGAGACCGCGCGCCGCCTCTTGCATCGCGCCCACATCGAGCTTGCGCATGACGAGCCAGACATGGCCGCGTTCCACCGTCAAGGGCGCCCGGCGGATGACGATCCTGTAAAGATAATGCCGCCGCAGTGCCGAGGTTCGCGCATCAAATGAATCGGGCACGCGTTCGGCGGTTAAAATCGCGATCGGCACGGGGCGGAGATGCGCGTTCAAGCCGTCGCGCAACACATCGGCCCGCCAAACCTTGCCCAAATCCGCGTGCGCGACCTGCCCCAGAGCATGAACGCCGGTATCCGTGCGCCCGGCGCCGCGTATCCTCACTCTCTCGCCGGACAAGGATTCGAGCGCCGTCTCGATCGCCTCTTGCACGGAAAGCCCGTTCTCCTGCCGCTGCCAGCCGACAAAGGGGGCGCCATCATATTCCAGGGTGAGTTTAAAGCGGGGCATCGGTTTTCGGGGCAAGCAGAGTTCCCTCGCTCAGCCGCGCGCCGCGCAGAAAATCGGCGGCCGGCATCGGCGCCCGGCCCGAGCGCTGCACCTCGAGAAGGCGCAGAGCCCCTTGCCCGCAAGCGATCGTCATATAGGCGTCGAGCACGCGGCCGGGTGTTCCCGATTCTTTTGAGATCTCCGTGCGTAAAACTTTGACGCGCTCAACTCCCTTGCCGAGTTCCGCCTCGAAAAACGCACCCGGAAATGGCGCGAGACCCCGGACAAGATTGTGCACATCCACTGCTGGTTTCGTCCAATCGATCCGCGCTTCGGCCTTGTCGATTTTATGCGCATAGGTGACGCCGGCCGTGGCCTGCGGCGTAAAGATAAGCGCATCCTCCTCCAGCAGCAGCAAAGCCCGTACAATTAAAACGGCGCCCGCGTGCGCCAGTTGTCCGGATATTTCGCCAGCGTTCGCATCGGGGCCGATCGCGATGCGTTCGGTCAGCGCGACCGGGCCCGTGTCGAGCCCTTCTTCCATGCGCATCACCGTGATGCCGGTTTCAAGGTCGCCCACCATGATGGCCCGCTGGATTGGCGCCGCGCCGCGCCATCGCGGCAGCAGCGACGCATGCAGGTTGAGACAGCCTTTTGGCGGCACATCGAGAATGGCTTTCGGCAGGATCAAGCCATAGGCCGCGACAACCACCGCATCGGGTTTGAAACCGCGTAGCGTCGCGGCAGCCTCCCCGGAGCGGAGACTTCGCGGCGTCATCACTTCGATACCAAAACGCAGCGCCACCGCATGAACCGGGGACGGCGTGGGTTCGAGGCCACGCCGCCCGCCGGGTCGCGGCGCCCGCGTATAAACGGCCGCCACAAGATGACCCTCGCTTATGATTTGGGTGAGCGCGGGCACCGCGAAGTCCGGAGTCCCCATGAAGACGATACGCAACGGTCCGGCCTGGTTTCGCGGGCGAGGATTTTGGATATCAATTGCTCTAACCGCCAGCGGCCGCTTGTTCCTTGCCCGCGCCACTCTTGCGAGGGGGTCCTCTGTGCTTGGCGGTCTTGGCGAATTTCCGGGTGATGCGATCCCGCTTCAGCCGCGACAGATGATCGATGAACAAGATCCCATTCAAATGGTCGATCTCATGCTGCAAACATGTCGCCAAAATCCCGTCCGCTTCGATCTCCTGGGCGCGGCCTTGGCGGTCGAGATATCGGGCGCGCACGCGGGCTGGCCGCTCGACGTCCTCAAAAAATTCCGGGATCGACAGGCAGCCTTCCTGATGGGTGGAAAGCTCGTCCGAGGTCCAGAGAATTTCCGGATTGACGATGCAAAGCGGCTCCGGCGCGGCGTTCTCGTCCTCGCGTTTGGCGACGTCAAGAACGAGGACCCGTTTTGGCACGGCGATCTGGATCGCGGCGAGACCGATGCCGGGCGCGGCATACATGGTCTCAAGCATATCGTCCATGAGCGCCTGGATGCCAGCATCGATGGCGGGCACCGGCGCGCATTTGAGGCGCAAACGCGGATCGGGAAGGGCAATGATGGTCCTTATAGCCATGACTATGAGATAATATGGGCGCCGCCGGAGGTCAATTTATCCCCGCTCCGGGTAGTCAATTAGTTTGAATCTCGGCTTGCCCCCAGCTTTGGACGCCAAGTTGGTGTTGCCGCAACGGCTGCTCACTGCCGAGGCTGTGTAAAGACGCAGATGCGTGATCGGCGGATGGTTGGCTGGCTGGCGGTTTCCGATTGTCGGATTTCGACGGACTTGCTGAGAAGCATGAGATTTTGAGGCGCGGCCTCAGGCCCGCATGGCCTCCATCAGGGGCTGGGCGCCCAGGATGGCGATCACACGCTTCAGATTGTAGGCCAGAACGTGGAGGCTCATCTCTGTTCGGACCTTTTCGAGGGTTCTGGTCTTGAAGTGGGTGGCGCCCATCCAGGCCTTGAGGGTGCCGAACGGGTGTTCGACGGTCGCGCGGCGGACGCGCATGCTCTTCGGCGCGCGGTCCAGCCGGTCCTGCATGGCGTCGATGAC
>VDMG01000134.1 GCA_006514895.1 Beijerinckiaceae bacterium | reverse complement strand
ATCGAGCGAATAGGCTTTCGGCATCGCAAATCACCTCCTTGCGGAAGTGAATCACGAAACCCGCCTAACCGGAATCCCTTCGATCCACCGACCGGCTCCTCTGGTGTGGCTTTATCGAGTTTGGCCACAGGTCCTCAACGCCATGGTGCTGGTCAAACCAGCAACCGTGGTCCAGTGGCATCGCAAAGGCTTCCGGCTCTCCTGGCGGTGGCGATCACGCCGTCTGGGACGGCCCCAGATGAGCACGAGATTCGTGATCTGATCCGCCGGATGAGCCTGGCCAACCCGCTCTGGGGCGCCCCCCGCATCCACGGCGAACTGCTCAAGCTCGGCATCGAGGTCAGCCAAGCCACGGTCGGGAGATACCTGCCGTGGCGGCCCAAAGTCCCCTCCCCATCCTGGCGTAGCTTTCTGCACAACCACCTGACCGACATTGCAGCGATCGACATGTTCGTTGTTACAACCGCGACGTTTCGTCTTCTCTATACCCTGATCGTCCTCGGACATGACCCAAGAAGAATAATCCATTTCGAGGTCACCCAAAATCCGACACAAGTCTGGCTATCGCGCCAAATGACCGAGGCCTTTCCCTGGGACACCGCGCCCCGCTTCTGCTGCGGGACAGCCCCTCCATGCCGACCAGCGACATCGAGACGGCCTAGCAGGACCGGTACACTTTTTCGCCGACATCGCGGCACCAAGCCCGTTCAGTGGTACACTTTGCCGGTCTTTTTTGCGACCGCCGCTCGCGCCGCCGATCATGTTGGACTTGATAGGCGAGGCCCGCATGACAGGCGCAATATGGTCCTTGGCCCGGCAGTTTCTTCGCTCCGCAGAAACGAAATTCAGACTGTGCCGGATCCCCGATCGGCCAACGGCACATCGACTCGCGCAATTCCCAAATGGTGACGGGTTCGGATATCGGAACCACGACGTCTTTAACCGTCTCGGGCCCGGCAACTTCAATCACGAATGGGTGTAAAACCAGAACGGTATTGCCGACGACTTGCGGACTGTTTGCATGCTGGTGGGCCGCGCGCCGCGGCGCCTTTTGGTGCGGCGGCGAGGTGGGCACGTTCCCCGGGAGCGCCTTAGCACGGCCCGATAGTCCGAGCCGGTAGACCTTGCCGATTACCGCATTGCGGGTAATCCCGTGGGCAAGCTCGCCAGCGATACGGCTGGCGCTCCAACCTTTGAGCCAGAGTTTTTGCAACAACTCGATTCGTGCATTGGTCCAGCACATCGAGGCCTCCTAGAAACTTGCCAATTTGAACTGAGAGAGTCAAACATACACTTCGCGCTCGTCCGCACGATTCGATGCGACATAGTTTCAAACTGCCCACCGCACGAGATCGCGCAGTGCAAGAGGCTTTGCGCGTTGTGCGGCTTGCGGCCGAGGGCGCGCGCAAAGCGAGCATGGCCATTCACGCGGACATGACGCTGTCCGAAGGCGGGCGGCACGAGGCGCGGTTGTTACAGCAAGCGCCCGGCGGTGGGAGGATTCGACGGGCGCTTCCGGCTGTGAGGGGGCTTGAGAGCGGTTAGAGCCCCGCAACGTGAACAAAAGTTTAATGCGGGTTTCCTTAATTTTGCGTTAACGGCCGGCCGGCATCCTTGACGAGAGCACCCTCACTGCACCGTGAGGTTTCGCAGTGTGGAGCGCCGTAGAAGTCCGCGATCATGCTGGACCGGAAATTATCGACAAGGTCGAGCGCGGCGAATTTTCGCATTGTCGCAGCCCTGGAACTTTTCGGAGCGACGCATGTTTAGCCGGCCAATCGAGCGAAACACGGAGGACTGACGATGCAGAAGAAACTCGGAATCGCTGTGGTCAGTCACCGGCTCTGGCGATTGGGACGGCTGGCTCATGGCCATCGGCATCGGCATGGGCTTTGTGGCCTTAGAGCTCGCCATGCTGGTTGCTCCGGCCGCCACAAGGCCAGCGGTGGCCCGCTATGCCGCCCAGCAATCATCGGTGTGACTACCTCGGCGGCGATGAATGCCTTTGCGTTCGCCTCGCATGCGGATGGCTTGCTGATTTTCCCGACGATCGGCCTTGGTTTCGCCGTGCCGGCATTGGTCTACGCCCTGACCAAAACAGGGGCGATCATGCTTTTCGCACGGGGCTTGCAATGATTGACGCAATCGAGCCAGAGGCCGAGCTTTTCGCCCTCGCCGAGCAGGTCGATTTGGCCGAGAAGGCCTTCCACGATGCCCTCGCGCGGCGCAATGAGGCGCAGATCGCATATTTGCGCGAGCCAAGCATCATGACCCGCAGCGCGTTCGAAGAGGCAAAAACAGCCGAGGCACTCGCGCTGGAAATTCTCGACACAGAGGTCCGACGGCTGGCCAACACCAATGCCACCACGGTCATCGGGCTTAAATTGAAGGCCTCATATGCTTCTGCTTCTGCTTCGACGGAAGGCAAGCTCGCCGACAGCATCGTCGAGGACATCCTGCAACTCTAAGCTAAGTGTCCGTTCGGAAAGAAGTTGAATCGGATGAATCGGATGTGATTCAAGGTTGGCGGCCTGATTCTGGAGG
>VDMG01000001.1 GCA_006514895.1 Beijerinckiaceae bacterium | reverse complement strand
TCTTCCCGGGTAAAAGAGCTTTACAACCCTAAGGCCTTCATCACTCACGCGGCATGGCTGGATCAGGCTTTCGCCCATTGTCCAATATTCCCCACTGCTGCCTCCCGTAGGAGTTTGGGCCGTGTCTCAGTCCCAATGTGGCTGATCATCCTCTCAGACCAGCTACTGATCGTCGCCTTGGTGAGCCATTACCTCACCAACAAGCTAATCAGACGCGGGCCAATCCTCCGGCGATAAATCTTTCTCCAAGGTCGATTAAAACCTCGGACGTATCCGGTATTAGCTCAAGTTTCCCTGAGTTATTCCGAACCGAGGGGTATGTTCCCACGCGTTACTCACCCGTCTGCCACTCCGTATTGCTACGGCGTTCGACTTGCATGTGTTAGGCCTGCCGCCAGCGTTCGTTCTGAGCCAGGATCAAACTCTCAAGTTGAATGAGAATTTGGTACTGGCTGGTCACTTTCTCTATGACGAGTCCCAAGCACACCTGCCTGCAATCCCAAGAGCTTACGCCCAAGAGAATCGCAAACACGATGAACTTAGATACGTGACCGCCAGAGTATCTCATCGACCGCACACTTTAACATTCACATATAAACGAGTGCGATCCGCAAGGACTCCGCCGTCCACGTTTCTCTTTCTTCCGATTCAATTGTCAAACAGCAAAGTCAAAGTTCAAACAGCGTGATCCGGTCGAACAGTATAATCTGCTTAACCAGGCAACAGGTTTGCACCCCAACACCGAAACGCTCTCTCCCCGGTTTGCTCAACCGGGTGGTTTTGAGGCCCGAGAAACTCGAGAGAAACGATCAGCGCCGGCCGCTCAAGGCAGCGTTGCAGTCGATGCACGGCTTATAGGTCGAGCCCGCTCCCACTGTCAACCTGCGTTTTCAAAAAACTTCCAAAAAGCCCCGTAGCGGAGGCCCATTCCCTGCGAATTCATCCACTTTCCTGGCGGCTTACTTGCCTTTGCAACCATTTGGTCCAGCAGACACTGCACTTCAGCAGAATTGGTCCAGCAGAAATCGAGCGGTAGCCACGCCAGCGCAAGAAACATTCTCCGCGACCTGCAAACATAATTACAAACTTGGCAAAGGCAAGGGGTCACGCGAAGCGGAAGAATAATAAATTAGGGCGTGGAAGCCCGCCCCCTTTCCCGTCCAGCTCCAAGTCCCGCCGGCCGGCGGCCTTCCAACTTGATCCTTTCCTTGCGCCGCATTATGGTTTTGGGGTTGACCGGCTCCAACTTCGCGAAAACCGTGTCGAAGCAAATATATTTTTCGCCGGCCAACTGATTACCATACGAAACCAAACCTCGGCACCGTTCGGCACCGTCCCATTCGGATCGGCAAAAGCAGGAGACAAATATGTCGGGAACGATCATCAATCTCATTATCCAAATCGTGAGCGGAGCGATTGGCGGAAACGCCGCCGGGGCTTTCTCAAGAACATCGTCCTCAGCCCACTTGCCAAAACGATTTCCGGCGCCGTCGGCGGAGGGATTGGTGGCACCCTCCTTCAGAGCTTGATTCCCGCCCTCAGCGGCGCAACCACCAGCGGCGGATTCGACATCGGCTCGGCGCTTGGCAATGCGGTCGGCGGCGGCGTCAGTGGCGCGATCGTCACGGTGGTCGTAAACCTCATCAAAAATGCGGTGTTCAAAAAGGCCTGAGGGAATCGCGGGCCTCGCCGAAAGTTTGCGGTTGATGGCGGCGTAAAATCGGTCCGTGCGCGCAAAAACCACGCCCGCCGGGAGCGTTGTTGAATACAAGGACCGGGTGTGCCGCGCATCGGGATTTCCGGACTGCAGAGCGGAACGACAAAAGACCTGCGGTTCAAACATGTTGCGCATTCCGGTGTGTGGGAAACGTCCCGGATTGGCATCGTCTGGTAGAGTGCCGGCATTTGAATTTAAAGGACCTTCCAGGCGCCAGCGGATGCCTATAACAAACCTATTACATTGGAAAAGTCAGCATACGGTGCGTTGCCGTTTTGACAATCCCCTCCCGGCGAAGGCATTTCCTTGTTTCATGCGAGTGATTGGAAGCTGCGGAGTTGCGCGCGGCCTTGAACGCCCGGCGGCAAGAGTTGGCCGACTTGGACGCGCGCGCTGGCTGGCCCGACGGCTACGTGTCAAACCCAAGCTCCATCCATTCGTGCTATCGCCGCAACCTCGGCCCATCGAGCATGGACTTGGTGCTCGGCGCCTTGAAGGTGAAACTCGTGATTATCCCTGACGATTAGTTCACGTCGCGCGGTGCTTGCGGCGCGGCTTCGGCGCCCGGCGGTGGCGCGGCGGCCCACCCATCGCGGCCTCGCTGTTTCCGGCTCCGGCGGCAACGCCGGGGCCGGGCACGGCCCCTCCCCTTTCTGTGTCGATTTAACGTAATGGGGGACCACTGACAAGCGATCTACAACGTCTATCGCTTGAAGGAAGGTCGTTCTTGCTTCTTCAAACTCGTTAGCGCTGTAGCACTCGTGCAACCAGCCAAAGACGTCCTTAAGTGTTTTCGTGTTTGTATCGGCTGCCACAGTTTGCCCGACATTCGC
>VDMG01000002.1 GCA_006514895.1 Beijerinckiaceae bacterium | reverse complement strand
TGCCGGCGGCCTATGGTTTTCGCGATGTCCTGGTGAAGGGCTTCGTCGACGAGGTTGCGATCATCTGCGGCGCGAGCGAGAACATCTCGGCGTGCCGACCGCTCAGAATCTCGTCGCAGACCTGGACGATCAGGGCATGGGCCCGGTCGTCGAGCCGCTTGCCGACATGGTTGGCGTTGGCCGCCGCCTTCTTCAGGAACGCATAGGCCGTGATCATCTCCCGCGGGATCAAATCCTTCCCGATGCTAAAATGCTCCAGCGAGCGCTGAGTCTGGGCACCCCAGAGCTTGTCCGCTGGCACCTCTACATTGCCGAGACTGTCGGCCTCAATGCGAGTCTCCACTAGCCGACCCTCCGGCCGATTCCGCCAGCAATGAATGCGGCGTTCTGCTCGTGCCGGCATACGACGATTTGAATCGGGGAGTCGACGAGCGCGTTGAAGACGGCATCAATCTTACCGCCAGGAACACCGAATATATGCGTGATCCCCTGGGCTTCGAGCGCACGTACGACAAGTTGTGCGCCGCTCTGCGTAGTCTGATCGGACTTCTTGCTCATCACCTATTCCCCGTGCTTGATTCAGTGCTAATGGGCCCGTTCTGCGTAAGGGAGTTAATCAGCCGAGTTCTTGCTTAAATCGGCCTTGAGAAATGCTTCGCTCTCCGGTGGCGCGAGATGGAAATCGGTGAGTGTTCCATCCGCAAATGCAGCGCTCCCCCCCGAGCACGCCAGAAGGTGTCCGCCGTGTGTGCGGTCCTCGCTTAGGAAATGGAGATGATACCCCGGCACGCTGAAGGGGTTCGAAAAGCCCGGCGACCAAAGCCCCACGAGCGTCCCGACGACGCCGGCAAACTCGAACTCGCTTAGCGCTTTGGCCGCGTCGATCAATCGGGTGCCGGCTTTTGGTGGACTGACGGCCCTCGTCCGTACGTGGCTGAACCGCCCACATGGTCAAGGCGTGAGAATAAAATTCGCGCCCGACATCCGTCATGCCGAACCGACGTGATGTGCGATCGAGTCGAATGCCGAGCGAAGCGTCCAACTGCTGGACGCGATGGCTCAACGCCAACTTCGGGATCCGAAGACTTTTGCTCGCGGATGTGAACCCGTCCCGATCCACCACCTGAACAGAGTAGAAGACGTCCTTCAGGTCCAGCATGCCCGATCTTCCGAGATTCTGGGACGATACGTTCAAGAGATACAAGTTTTTGAGACGATCGTCGACGGTATATTTAGCCTTTGCCGCATTTCAGCGGCTGGAGTGTCAGTGAAGGAGCGACTGCAGCCTGCCCATCAGGAAACAGTTCCCGATGTGGTGGCGCGAGGACCACGCTAAGGTTGTACTGCGTGATCGGCGACCCCAGCGCGATACGTTAGAGGAGGCGAATGAATACCGCCAGATGCTCCAGGCGGGAAATGATCTTCTCAACGCCGATCGAAGCGATCTGGAGCTTCGGCACGTTGGCCGACAGGTCGGCGTTGCACTCATTCGTACAGACGGCGAATGTGCCGGTCTCCGCGATGACGAAAATGGCCCCCATCATACCGGCTGGGCCAAGGGTCAGCGGCCGCGTCGCCTCACGCTGCGCTTCCGCCAGATAATGGACGTCGCTGTTTCGAGGCTCGGTGTCGATCGTCCTGGCGAATACCTCCGCCACGTCTGTCCTGAGCTTGTGCACTGCCGGGACCACAACATGGCTTGGGTCTTCATTATCGTGGATGCGCGCTCCGAGATCAGTTTCGATCACCTCGATCGCGGCGGACGCCATGTAATGCCGGAACCCGCACTCCTCGGTCAGCATCGACTTGCTCTTGAGGGGGGACTTGGCGCCGTGGTCGCTGAGGATGGCACGGACAATCTGGTTGTGCTCGGCGGCGCGAGCCCAATGCACGTGGGTGCCCATCGACCGCGCATTCGCCTTGAATTGCTCGAGATACTCATCGAGATGGGTGAGCGTGTGCTCCTGGTCGACGAGGCAAGCGAGCGTAGCCCCTCCCATTTGGGAATGCTGTGCATCTCCCGGTCGCGCTTCTGCATCTTCTCATGCTCCGAGGCGGCAATGAAGCGCGCAGCGGCTTCCGCCTGGTCTATCGGCCGATTGCCATGGACTTTCGCACCGCGGGGCGGTGGGTCCCCGGGAGCGCCGAGGGGTAACAAGAACGCGTTCAAGCACGGGCGCTATACGGCCGAGGCGATTGCGCGACGGCGGGAACTTTCAGGGCTAATTGGCATTGTCGCGCGCTGCATCGTGGCGCGGAGCGTCGATACCGCCGCGGTGGTTGCCATGGTCACGGCCCCTTGTCTGCTTCCATATTGGCCGACCATTGGCGGGACCTAAAGACGCTGTAGCTGATCGCAGTGTAGAGCAGCATCAGAGGAAAGACAAAAAGACCTTCTCCCCAAAACATGAATGCAAGGCTCGATTGCGGCGCTGCCGCTTCCTCGATGGTAAGGACGAAGGGGATCATGTACGGCCAGAACGAGAGGGCCAAGGTGCCAAAGGCGCACAAGAAGATCACTGTGACCATGAGAAAGGGCACCTCATCCCAACGG
>VDMG01000003.1 GCA_006514895.1 Beijerinckiaceae bacterium | reverse complement strand
GCGATATGTCCTTAATCGACTTAATCGGGTAATTGTCGAGGACGACGTCGATCGTCTTAGCATCGTAAAGATTGACGAGAAACACAAACTGCTCCCGCTCCAGCGTCTGTGGGTCGACTGACTCAAGGTGCCGGATATAGAGCTTGAGATCTTCGTGACCAGCACGCTTGAAGGCGGCGTAATCCACCCGGTTCAGTCCGTCGGCACCGGGCTTTACGGAAGCCTTAAGCAGACGATCCCACGCCGAGTGATCGACGGTTTGGGCTGAACCCGGCGCCGCCTCCCGGAAGAGGTCCGTTAGTTCGCTAGCGCTGGCTACGCTGCAAAGTGGGACGCCGAAAATAACGACGACGCCTACGGCGACCACGAAAAGACACCGTATCATGCGCTCGCGCGACGGAAAACTTGTCTTGATGTGGACGTCCTTCATCGTTCCTCCGCTGTCGCTGGCACAATCCGCGTCGCCGACTGGCTGCTACTCGAGTTTGCAGGCAAAGAAGAAAGGTTACAGTCTGCCGAAACTATTTAGCGCGGAAAAATTCTCCGCGGATTGATGGAGGCGTGACGACAGCGTCACGGCATTGCGCTACTGTATGCATCTACTTCCCGCTCGAACCCGGCCAGTCCATAGTGACCGGCGGTGAGTCGCTCCGGCTTAACGAGACTGTGAGAAGAAACGCGTGAGTGAGAACCCTCTGCTTCGGAAGCTCTCGATTGTCGTTCCGGTGCTGAATGAAGAATTGACGATTTCGGAGGCGCTCGGCCAGCTTGTTTCGCTTCGCGAACAGGGAGCAGAGGTGATCGTCATAGATGGCGGAAGTGCGGACGGGACCGTCGAACGAGCCCGCAACCTCGCCGATCTGGTTCTTTCCGCGCCGCGCGGCCGTGCTTCGCAGATGAATGCCGGCGCACACTCCTCGCGAGGCGCCGCGCTGCTATTCCTGCACGCCGACACCATACTTCCCCAAGATGCGGGTCGGCAGCTTCATTCTTTTCTTGAGGATCCCGAACAGATTTGGGGACGATTCGACGTGCACATATCCGGCAAGCATTGGCTGCTTCCCATAGTTGCCCGCATGATGAATCTTCGCTCCCGCCTAACCAGGGTCGCCACAGGGGATCAAGCCATTTTCGTGCGAAGGGCTGCATTCGAAGCGGTCGGCGGCTTTCCCGATCTCCCGCTCATGGAAGACATTGAATTGTCGCGTCGGCTCATGCGTCTTGCGCGGCCCATCTGCCTGCGAACGAAGGTCACGACTTCCGGACGGCGCTGGGAGAAGCACGGCGTCATGCGGACGATCATTCTCATGTGGCGACTTCGTTTCGCCTATTTGCGCGGCGCCGATCCCAATTAACTTGCCAGACACTATGGCTACAGACCTCGCACCGATTGAACAGATCGGCATCGCGATCATGGCGAAAGCGCCGATGCCCGGTTTGACGAAAACCCGCCTGATTCCGGCGCTCGGGGCGGAGGGCGCCGCCGAATTGCAACGTGCGCTGATCTTACGGACTGTCGCAACTGCATTGGAAGCAGGCATCGGCTCCGTGTCAGTGTGGTGTGGCCCGGATACACAGCATCGCTTATTCCAGGACATTGGATCGAAGAATCCTGTGCAACTGCATGAACAAAGCGCTGGCGACCTAGGCGATCGGATGCACGCCGCACTCGTCGCCGCGACCGCTGAATTGCCAACGTTGCTGATCGGTGTCGACTGCCCGCCAATGGCGCCGGCTCATCTTCGCCGTTGTGGGGAATGCTTGCGCCGCGGCGACGACGCGGTGTTTTTGCCCGCCGAAGATGGCGGCTACGTACTAGTCGGCTTGCGGCGGCCCCAGGCGTGGCTTTTCAACGACATCGAATGGAGCGGTCCGAAAGTCATGGCCGTCACCAGGGACCGCCTTCGGCAATCGAACTTAACCTGGACTGAACCGGAAACATTGTGGGATCTGGACAGACCGGACGATTTACAGCGCTGGAGGGCGATCTCCAATACCGCAACTTGATTTGGAGACCCCGCGCCGACGCCGGAAAACGAATCCGGACAATTATGGAAGCTTTCCCACAAAAAAAGCGACTCACCGTAACTTTGTTCTCCGCTGGCGCGAATAACGTGCTGTGGGTTCGTCACCGAGCTCGCCAGTCGCTCGTCCTATGAGCGAATTCCTAAGGAGATCAGCATGAAAACAAATATTGCGTCGGGTGCGACCTTTGCCATTGCGGCGATCGCGCTTGCGGTGGGCGGAATGTCCGTCGCCCCGGCTTCCGCTAAAAAGGCGGCGATGCCTGTCCACTGCATGGGCATCAACTCCTGCAAGGGGACGTCCGCCTGTAAAACCGCGGACAACGCGTGCAAGGGTCAGAATTCCTGCAAGGGCCACGGATGGCTGCCGACCAAATCAAAGAGCGCCTGCGAAGCCAAGGGCGGCACAGGTGGCCTCGATGTAACCATTGTGGCACAGGCGGATTACGCCTTCTGGCGTTTTCCGTCCCGTCCCCGCCGCATTTTCCGATTTCTTCGCGTCTAGTCGCGATTGCTTTCAGTTCGGCCTTTGGGATGGCGGCAATCTTTTGGAGACGGGAGCGGCT
>VDMG01000280.1 GCA_006514895.1 Beijerinckiaceae bacterium | reverse complement strand
CGCGGATGATTTTCTGATCCTTGGTCATTCCGGTGTCCTCTGGAAAAGCCATGGCCGGGGCTGCGCAACCCCGACCAGCTCCGCCCCCGCCATGGCTCAATTCGAGCCTCGGAAGACACCGTCCGTCAGATTAAGTTAAAACTTTTACAGATGACGAGTACGTTGGTACATGTCAGCTGCGGAGAGAATCAGGAGGCTGATTCTTAGGCGCAAGACCACCTCCTAGCGCAGCCCAGCCGTCTATAGAACTTTCAATTCATCGGGCACATTCTAAGGCCTCGCGCGACATGGATGTGAGCCTACTCGGGCGCTGCGAATGCCTGGTTTTGACGCAAAGCAGATCGGATTCCAACCAACCCGGCACTAAACCAGCAGCTTTCGATGCGCCCTTCCATCCTCAATCCCCTCTTCGGTGCTGCCGCAAACCTGCCCGGTGTCGGGCCGAAAACCGCCAAACTCCTCGAACGGCTGTTGACGGACGGCTCGCGGCCTGCCCGTGTGCTCGATCTTCTGTTCCATCTTCCCTATGCCGCGATCGACCGCCGCAACCGGCCCAAGATCGCCGATGCGCCGCTCGATACGATCGTCACGCTCGAAGTTGGTGTCGTCGAGCACCGGCCGCCAGGACCGCGCTCCAAGGCGCCCTATAAGGTCTTGGTCGAGGATGAAACCGGCGACGTTCTCCTCGTCTTCTTTCTCGCCAATCATCATTGGATCGAAAAAAGCCTGCCGCCCGGCGCCACGCGCTGGATTTCCGGAAAGCTCGAACTTTGGGATGGGCATCGGCAGATGGTGCATCCGGACCGCGTGTTGGACGCCGAAGGCTTCGCCAAAATGGCTTTGGTCGAGCCGGTCTATCCCACGACCGAAGGACTCTTTCAAAAAGCCCTCTGGCGGGCGGTCGATGCGGCGCTCGCCAAAATCCCCGCGCTGCCGGAATGGCATGACAGAAAAGCTCTCGCAACGCCCTCCCCGCCGTCTTTCGCCGAAGCCTTGCGCGATGTGCATCATCCCCAAACACCGCAAGCCATCGCACCGGAAACGCCGGCGCGACGAAGACTTGGCTACGATGAGCTGCTCGCCAGCCAATTGGCGTTGGCCCTGATGCGTTCGAAAATCAAGCGCTCGCCCGGCCGCGCAAGCATGGGAGATGGCCATATCCGGCGGAAGATCGCCGCCGCGCTGCCCTTCACGCTCACGGAGTCCCAGCGGGTTGCGCTTGCCGAAATCAATGCCGATCTTGCCGCCCCAACGCGGATGCTGCGGCTGTTGCAGGGCGATGTCGGATCGGGCAAAACGCTTGTCGCGCTTTTCACCATGGCGGCCGTAGTCGAGGCGGAGCGGCAAGCGGCGCTGATGGCGCCAACCGAAATTCTTGCCCGCCAGCATCATCAAACGCTGGCCAAATTCGGGACCGCCGCCGGGCTCCGGCTGGCGCTTCTCACCGGCCGCGACAAAGGCGCGGGGCGCGACAAAATCCTAAAGAGTCTCGCGGACGGCAGCATCGATATTGTCATCGGCACCCACGCCTTGTTTCAGGAAAGCGTTGCCTTCCGCGATCTCGGCCTTGCGGTTGTCGACGAACAGCATCGTTTCGGCGTCCATCAGCGGCTGGCCTTGGGCGACAAGAGCGCGGCAGCCGACATTCTCGTCATGACCGCGACACCCATTCCGCGCAGCTTGGTGCTGACCTATTTCGGCGACATGGATGTTTCGAATTTGCGCGAAAAGCCCGCCGGTCGAAAGCCGGTCGAGACCCGCGCGCTTCCGCTTGAGCGTATGGACGAGCTGATCGCGCGGCTCGAGCGCGTCCTCGCGAATGGCGCCCGCGCCTTCTGGGTCTGTCCTCTCGTGGAGGAAAGCGAAGAGCTCGATGTGGCCGCCGCGCAAGACCGCTTCACGTATCTGAGAGAAATTTTCGGCGATAAAATCGGCCTCGTTCACGGCAAGATGAAAAGCCGCGACAAGGATGCCTCGATGGCGGCCTTCGCGGAAGGAGCCACCCAGATCCTGGTGGCGACGACGGTCATCGAGGTCGGCGTCGATATTCCGCAAGCAACGATTATGGTGATCGAACATGCCGAGCGGTTCGGGCTTGCCCAATTGCATCAATTGCGCGGAAGGGTCGGGCGCGGTGACGCAAACTCCTTCTGCCTGTTGCTTTACAAAGCGCCGCTCGGCGCAGCCGCGACAGCCCGCATCGCGATCATGCGCGAGACGGAAGACGGTTTTCGTATCGCCGAGGAAGATCTGCGCCTGCGCGGCGAGGGCGAAGTGCTCGGCACGAAACAATCCGGCCTGCCGGGGTTCCGCCTTGCTGATTTGCCCGCGCATGGGTCTTTGCTGACCCTCGCGCGAGACGAAGCGCGCAAGATCGTCGAGGAAAATCCCCGGCTCGAAGGCGCGCGGGGAGAATCGCTGCGATTGTTGCTCAACATTTTTGAGCGCGGCGAAGCGATCCGGCTTTTGGGGGCGGGGTAGGGGATGCGCGAGGCACACTAAAGGCCATCGGACTGGTACAAGACCTAAGCGATGTATATCGACGCAGACGCCGTTCCTGGTCTCCATGGACCGCGCTTTTTAGTAATCTACCTCTTTGGCTAGGTATTCCGCCGCTATTCGGAGACGTGATGCAACTCATGAACGCTATAGATGAAGACTGGCGCGAAAAATGCTCGATAGGCCCGATTCATCGTAAACTAACCCTGACAGACGCGGGACTGATGCTGGGCCGAGAAACTATCCTCATCCGCCCGGCACATGGCGCAACTGCCGCGGAAAGAGTCTCCGTCGATTGCGACGAGACTTGCGTCCTCGCCCTGGTAGCTGCTGCTTATGGAAGGCCTGTCGCGGACCACACGATTGCGAAGATGCGCCGAGCGACGGAATTGGGGCAGGAGGGTGAAAAGGCGCTCGCGCAATTTCCTCTCGCGGCCATCGGGCTGCCGGATGTGGACGAGGCCGTCGCTTATCGACTGTTCCTTGCCGCGAAGACTCTTGAATCTGGCCTTTCGCCGGAATCCCATGAAAGCACTTGCCTTCGAATGGGCTGCCTCGATGTTGAATGGCGGCCTGAGTTGGAACCAGAGCCTCAAGCACCTGAAGCCGTGACGCTTGGAGCCGCGGACCCGCGGCGGCGCAGCAGGCGGCGATCGATTCGCCTCCCATCGCCAAAATGACAGTTTTTCCGCGCAATCCCACTCGCTTAAAGCCAAAACACGTATGCGGGTTTGTAAGGTTTCGGCCTCAATCGTAAAAAAATGTTTCACGTGAAACACTTTTGTCCGACCAAGGGCTCAATCCTTACCAAAATAGGCTTCCAAAATCGCCGCATAGATCTCCGTCAAGCCCGCAAGATCCGCAACCGCGATGCGCTCGTCCACCATATGCGCGGTCGCGCCAATAAGGCCAAATTCAAGGACCGGGCAATAGGCCTGAATGAAACGCGCGTCCGACGTGCCGCCCGATGTCGAAAGTTTTGGGTGCTGCCCGGTTTTCTTTTCGATGGTTTTGGCGACAAGTTCGGTGAAGGCGTCGGGATTCGTTAAAAACGCGATCGCATTGCAAGGCTCGAGGGCAAGCGTGAATTTCGCCCCCACGGCCTCCAGCCTGCCCCGCAACTCGGCCGCAAGCGTCTCCGGCGTCCAAAGATCATTAAAGCGCACGTTCACGCGTGCCCGCACCTGGGCCGGAATAACGTTGAACGCCGGGTTGCCGGTATCCACCGAGACAATTTCGAGATTCGAGGGCTCGAAATGCGCCGTGCCTGTGTCGAGCGGCGCGGCGGTCATGGCGTCAAGCAGCCGCATGAGCTTAGGGATGGGATTGTCCGCCTTTTCGGGATAGGCGGCATGGCTTTGGCGGCCGAGGGCAGTGAGCGTGCCATTGAGCGAGCCGCGCCGGCCGATCTTGATCATGTCGCCCAGCGCGTCGCGGCTTGTCGGCTCACCAACAATGCAATGATCGAATCGCTCGCCTTTTTCAGTGGCCCAGCGCAAGAGCTTCTCGGTGCCATTGATGGCCGGGCCTTCCTCGTCGCCGGTGATGAGAAAACCGATCGAGCCTTTGTCCGAGCCGTGTTGCGCGGCATAAGCGCAGGCGGCGGCGGCGAAGGCGGCAATGCCCCCCTTCATGTCGGCCGTGCCGCGCCCCCAAATCGCGTCATCGGCGACCTCCGCCGCGAAAGGATCGAAACGCCAACGCGTGGCTTCACCCACGGGTACCACATCGGTATGACCCGCAAAGACGAGAAAAGGCGCGCGCGTGCCGATGCGGGCGTAGAGATTGTCGATGTCGGGCGTGCCTTGTTCCGAAAAACGGACCCGCTGCGTCGCAAAGCCCGCCCGGTCCAGCACACCCTGGAGGACGCCGAGAGCGCCACCGTCGTCCGGCGTCACCGAGCGGCATTGGACAAGCGCGCGGCAAAGGTCGAGAGCGGTCGGCTGCATGGCCATTTTGGGTTTTCCGCGCGGCGTGATCTGGGCCCATTATCGCACGGGCGGTCGCCAAGCCAAAACTCTTGCGCGAATTGGCTGGCAAATTGCTATTTGCCGGCAACCTTTGCCACCAAATGTGCTTTAAGGGGTAAGTTACCGGCCGATTGACGCGGCAAAAAGTTTAGGGGACGGCGCAAGGACCACATCCATGCAAAATCACGGTCTCGATTTCGCGCCCGGTTCCGATCTCGACATTCTGCGCGATACGGTGCGCGCCTTCGCATCCGCCAAAATCGCCCCGCGCGCGGCAGAAATCGACCGCGCCGATGCCTTTCCGATCGATCTCTGGCCGGCGATGGGCGCCCTCGGCTTGCACGGCATCACGGTCGAGGAAGAGTATGGCGGCGCGGGGCTTGGCTATCTCGCGCATTGCATCGCCATGGAGGAGATCAGCCGGGCTTCGGCATCCGTTGGCCTCTCCTATGGCGCGCATTCCAATCTCTGCGTCAACCAGATTCGCCGCAACGGGACCGAGGAACAAAAGCGCCGCTATCTGCCAAAATTGCTGTCCGGCGAGCATGTCGGCGCGCTTGCGATGTCGGAAGTGGGTTCCGGCTCCGATGTCGTGTCGATGCGGCTGCGCGCCGGCAAAAGGGGTGACCGCTATATTTTGAACGGCACCAAGATGTGGATCACCAATGGCTCTTGTGCCTCGACGCTTGTCGTCTATGCCAAGACCGATCCCGACGCCGGTGCGCATGGCATCACCGCGTTTATCATCGAAAGCGAGTTTAAAGGATTTCGGGCAGAGAAAAAACTCGACAAGCTTGGTATGCGTGGGTCTCCAACGTCCGAACTCCTCTTCGAGGATTGCGAAGTCCCGGAAGACAATGTGCTGGGCGAGCCGGGCCATGGCGTTCAAGTGCTGATGTCGGGTCTTGATTACGAGCGGCTCGTGCTCGCGGCGGGTCCGCTCGGCATCATGCAGGCCTGTCTCGATATTTGTCTGCCCTATACGCGCGAACGCAAGCAGTTCGGCCATGCGATCGGAGAGTTCGAGTTCGTTCAAGGCAAGCTCGCCGATATGTACACAAGCCTTAATGCGTGCCGTGCCTATGTTCATGCGGTGGCCCGCGCGTGTGACAATGGTCATACCTCGCGCAAGGATGCGGCCGGCGCCTTGCTCTTCGCTGCCGAGCGAGCGACAAGCGCGGCGCTTGATGCGATCCAGCTTCTCGGCGGCAATGGTTATATCAACGATTATCCGGCGGGCCGCCTGCTGCGCGACGCAAAACTCTATGAGATCGGCGCCGGCACGAGCGAGATCAGACGGATGTTGATCGGGCGCGAGTTATTTGACGGAAATTAGAGCATAGTCGGCAGAAAAGTTGCAGAGTTTTTGGATAAGATGATGCGACGAACCGAAGTGATGATCGAAGCCGATGAATATTCTCAAAACCGCCGCCACGCCGCAAAGCAAAAACTTCGTTGCAAACAAAGCCGCGATGCAAAGCCTGGTCGAGGATTTGAACAGTAAGGTGGCGCTCATCGCGCAAGGCGGCGGCCCCAAGGCGCGGGAGCGGCACATCGCGCGCGGAAAACTTTTGCCGCGCGACCGCGTCGCGGCGCTGATCGATCCGGGGACGCCGTTTCTGGAATTTTCGCAACTCGCCGCCTATGAAGTTTATCCAGACTCCATTCCGGCGGCGGGATTGATATCGGGCTTAGGACGTATATGCGGCCAGGAATGCGTCGTCATCGCCAATGACGCAACCGTCAAAGGCGGCACCTATTATCCGCTGACCGTCAAGAAGCATCTTCGTGCCCAGGAGATCGCGCAGGAAAACAATCTGCCTTGCATCTATCTTGTCGATAGCGGCGGCGCTTATCTGCCAAGTCAGGACGAAGTCTTCCCGGATCGCGATCATTTTGGCCGCATCTTTTACAATCAGGCGCGGATGTCGGCGGCGGGCATCCCGCAGATCGCGGTGGTGATGGGAAGCTGCACGGCGGGCGGCGCCTATGTCCCGGCGATGAGCGACGAGGCGATTATCGTGGCGGGACAGGGCACCATCTTTTTGGCGGGTCCGCCGCTCGTCAAGGCGGCGACCGGCGAGATCGTTTCGGCGGAGGATCTCGGCGGCGCCGATGTTCATTCGCGGATATCGGGCGTCACCGATCATTATGCCTTGAGCGATGCGCATGCTCTTGCGCTCGCGCGGAATATCATCGCCACTCTCAATCGCACGAAGAACCCCGGCGTCGTCGTTCGCGAGCCTGTCGAGCCGCTCTACGATGCACAAGAGATTTACGGCATCGTCCCCGCCGATCCGCGCGAAGCTTATGACGCGCGCGAAATCATCGCCCGTATCACCGACGGCAGCGCGTTCGATGAGTTCAAGGCGCTTTACGGAACGACTCTCGTCTGCGGCTTCGCGCATATTTTTGGCTATCCCGTGGGCATCCTCGCCAACAATGGGATTTTGTTTTCGGAATCGGCGCTTAAAGGCGCGCATTTCGTCGAGCTTTGCGCGCGGCGCAAAATCCCGCTCGTCTTTTTGCAAAATGTCACCGGCTTCATGGTTGGCCGGAAATACGAGGCGCAAGGCATTGCGAAGGATGGCGCCAAGCTCGTCGCGGCGGTCGCCTGTGCGGCCGTGCCGAAATTTACCGTCATCATTGGCGGCAGTTTTGGTGCTGGCAATTACGGTATGTGCGGGCGCGCCTTCGGCCCGCGTTTTCTATGGATGTGGCCGAACGCCCGCATTTCCGTGATGGGCGGCGAACAAGCCGCCAATGTACTGGCGCAAGTGCGCCGCGACAATTTTGAAGCGGCGGGACAGTTCTTGTCGGCTGAAGACGAGGAAATCTTTAAAGCGCCGGTCCGCAGCCAGTTCGAGCGCCAGGCGCATCCTTATTATGCGAGTGCGCGGGTTTGGGACGACGGCATCATCGACCCGGCCGAAACCCGCATGGTTCTTGGCCTCTCGATTTCCGCCGCGCTCAACGCGCCAGTCGAGGAAACACGCTTCGGTGTGTTCCGGATGTGAGGGTCCAGAGTTTATCGTTTTGTACAGCTCTGCGATCTGGATGCCGGCGCCGCAACATTTGCGGCAAGGTACTGACGTGCCTGTTTCGGATAGCCACTCCGCGTCGAGGAACCAATTCGATTGCCGAGCATTGCTGTAGGCTATACTTGCTAGAAAATCGAGAACGATTCTGCCGGGTGGGGCGTCATTCTGGGGAGGAACATATGACGAGGATTGCTCGAACGGGAACGGTGGTCGCTGCTCTTTTGCTCGGGGTGTTTCCAGCTGCAGCGCAGCAGTTTGGCTGGGCTCTGTAGGCATGGGGAGCAATAACAATACCACTTGGGTGTCCCTCTGCCCGGCCGGGACCACGGTTGTGTCTGGGAGCTGTCTTCTCCCCGAGGTAACGGACCGAC
The DNA here is from genome assembly GCA_006514895.1 of Beijerinckiaceae bacterium. Taxonomy (GTDB): domain Bacteria; phylum Pseudomonadota; class Alphaproteobacteria; order Rhizobiales; family Beijerinckiaceae; genus Methylocapsa. The sequence continues at coordinate 14,032 of VDMG01000280.1, read as the reverse complement.
GCTACGGAGCGCCGGAATGGATCCAGGCAAGGGTACTTGGGAATGCGTGTGGACGAAAAGCGTTCCGAATGCGAACGTGCGGGCTTTCTGCTCCAACAAGCAATGAGAGCATGTGTCATTATTAGCCTTGCTAGCGCGCCAGGCCGGTACTGAATGGTCGGGTCTACTTCCTTGAAACTTTCTCCAATCGCGGGCTCGGAGCATGGGTTTCGCGCGCGCGGTTATGCCATTTGGGCTGACGCTTATTGCGCCGGATGCCGACCGAAGCGATCCACGTTCTCACATCGCGGTTGCCTTAACCGGCTTTTCACGAGACGATTTCCATCTTTCGCATGATGACGCGGCTGCGCGGGCACCTTTCCGTCCCGATCTCCATTAGGCTCATAGCCAAATTCATGCGCGACAATCTGATCGGCTGTATAACGGCAGACTCGCGCGACGCACCTATGTTCTTCGCAGAAGTCCTGGGTCTCTCTCCGGCCATTTGGAGCCGGAGTGCATGAGTAGCTGTGCAGATTGGACAATCGCCGTGTTTTCCAAAATCCTGATCGCCAATCGCGGCGAGATCGCTTGCCGGATCATCCGGAGCGCGCGGCGCCTCGGAATCGCGACCGCCGCCGTCTATTCGGACGCGGATCGCGGGGCGCTGCATGCCGTGCTTGCCGACGAAGCTTTTTGGATTGGACCGGCGCCAGCGCGCGAGAGCTATCTCGATGGGGTCAAGATCTTGGAGGCGGCACGCCAGTGCGGCGCGCAAGCGATCCATCCCGGCTACGGGTTTTTGTCCGAGAACGCGGATTTCGCGGAAAGCTGCGCCGGAGCCGGGATTATTTTTATTGGACCGCCAGCGGCGGCCATCCGCGCCATGGGCGACAAAGCGCAAGCAAAAATGCTGATGGAGAAAGCCGGGGTTCCTCTTGTGCCCGGCTATCACGAGAGCGAACAGGACGAAGCGCGCCTCGCGGAAAGTGCCGCGGCGCTGGGCTACCCCGTCTTGATCAAACCCGTGGCGGGCGGCGGCGGCAAGGGCATGAAAATCGTCTCTCACGCGACGGAGTTCGCGGCCGCGCTCGCAAGCGCTAAGCGCGAGGCGCTCTCGGCCTTTGGCGATGATCGCGTGCTCATCGAAAAATATTTTTCGCGTACCCGCCATGTCGAAGTCCAGATCTTCGCCGATGGCGAGCAAAACTTCGTCCATCTTTTCGACCGCGATTGCTCGATCCAGAGGCGATATCAAAAAATCTTCGAGGAAGCCCCCGCGCCAAGCCTTTCCAATGAGCTGCGCCAAGCCATGCATGAGACGGCCTTGTCCGCCGCGCGCGCCATCGGCTATGTGGGGGCCGGTACGGTCGAGTTCTTGTTATCGCCAGACGACGGCACCTTCTATTTTCTCGAAATGAATACGCGACTCCAGGTCGAGCATCCGGTGACCGAAATGATCACCGGCATCGATCTCGTCGACTGGCAAATTCATGTGGCCGCGGGGAGCACGCTGCCTTTGCGTCAAGAGGAGATTTTTTCGCACGGGGCAGCAATTGAAGCGCGCCTCTATGCGGAGGACCCGGCGCGCGATTTTCTGCCGCAATCGGGCCGCATCGTTCGTCTCGATTTTCCGGAACCTGGAGAACATATTCGTGTCGATGCGGGGGTGCGCGCGGGCGATGTCATCCCGATCGATTACGACCCGATGATCGCCAAGCTGATCGTTTGGGATCAGGACCGGGTCAGTGCCGTCCGCCGCCTGCGCACGGCGCTGGCCGAAACCCGCGTCGCCGGGCTTGCCGCCAATTTGGACTTTCTGCGCGCCATTGCCTCGCAGAAAGCTTTCAACGAGGCTTCGCTCGATACGGGATTTGTCGAGCGCTATGCCGGCGATCTCTTGGCGCCGCCGGAACCCGCCGGAAGCGAGATTTTGGCGATGGTCGTCATCGGCCTCCTTTGCGAGCGGGCGGCATCGGTGCGAAGGCAAGCGGAACGATCAGCCGACCCCTGGAGCCCGTGGAATAGCCAGAACGGCTGGCGTCTTAACGAGCATGCGCGGGAAACGGTGCGTCTGCGCGAGATACGGCCCAAAGGGAGCAGTGACCGGGTCATCGAAGTCATTTATCTGCGGGAGGGTTGGCGGCTCGGTTTACCGGGGGGCAGCTTTTTTCATGCTGGCGGCACGCGCGCGCCGGACGGAACTCTTAGTGTGGATCTTGACGGCCATCGGCTTAGGGGAGTCTTCGTCCGTTCCGGGGAGGAGATGCTTGTGTTTAGAGGTACCGAATCCGGGCATCGCTTTGCGCTGGCGAGCCCCATTGCCGGGGCGGCGCGGGGCGGTGAGGCGCCGGGACGCCTCACTTCGCCTATGCCCGGCCGTATCGCGGCGCTGTTGGTCGAGCCCGGCAGCTTTGTCGAGGCAAACCAGCCGGTTCTCGTCCTCGAAGCGATGAAGATGGAGCATCTCTTGACCGCACCCCGAAGCGGCATCGTAAAAGAGTTCAAGTTCAAGCTTGGCAGCCAAGTCGCCGAGGGAGTCGAGCTTGTCACCTTCGAAACCGGACCGCCACCAGACGCAGCTCATGACATTCGGCCTCCGGATACTTAAATGAGAGCCGGCGCGGTGGGAAGCGCGCGCCTGAGAATCGCATTGGCTCACGAACCAATTCGCGCTTTGCGGAAAAATGTTCTAAGCAGATGCGCCTTGGCCCGGCCACGGTCCGGCCGAGCCAAACCAGCTGAGGTCCCGCAGACGGAATTTGAGAAAACATGCGAAAAGTCATTGGCGGCAAGCTTCATGGCATCCGCGTCACGGAAGCCAATCTCGATTATCACGGTTCGATCACGCTTGATCCGGATCACTGCGAAGCCGCGGGCATTTTGCCGCTCGAATTCGTCGAAATCTGGAATAAGCATTCGGGCGCGCGTATTTCAACCTATGTTATTTTGGGCGAGCGCGGTTCGCGCTGCTGCATTGTGAACGGGGCCGCGGCACGGACCTGCCAACCGGGTGACGAACTTATCATCTGCAGTTCGATCTATCTGCCGGGCGACAGCATCGCCGGGCTCAATCCGGCCGTCGTGACCCTGGACGAGGACAATAATATTGCCGAAACTTTGCACTACTCGGTCAGCTTGGACGGCGCAGGGCGCTACCGGTTCGGGATCCACGATGAAAAGGGAACGCGGCTCAAGGTTCCGCTGCGCTCTGGCTCGGGCCAAACCCGTAAGTATTAATTCCGCATGGGCCGGCGACGTTTTTTCAGGTGCCGAAGGGCAGCTCAATCTTGACTCTTTTTTTCAGGCGCTCCCATATATCGAACGTAATGTTCGTCATATCGGATGATCGGCGGTTCCGTGCAATTTGTTCCGGCAAGTAAGACGGCGGGTCTTCGCGAGGTCGATGCGCCGAACAGTCTTGTTGTGCAATTCGGCGCCGATCGCCCGCTCAAGATGGATGCCGGGGTCTCGCTCAGCCCTTTGACAATCGCCTATCAAACCTACGGAGAACTCAACGCCAGCAAGTCGAACGCCATTTTGGTCTGCCATGCCCTGACGGGTGACCAGCATGTCGCCAACACGCATCCGATCACTGGGAAAGCTGGCTGGTGGCATACCATGGTCGGCCCTAACCGGCCGATCGATACCAACCGCTATTTCGTCATTGCTTCGAATGTCGTCGGCGGCTGCATGGGCACCACGGGGCCGGCATCGCTCAACCCGGCGACCGGGCGGCCCTATGGCCTCGATCTACCCCTCGTCACGATCAAGGATATGGTTCGCGCGCAAGCCATGCTCATCGATCATCTCGGCATTGACATGCTGTTTTGTGTGGCGGGCGGTTCGATGGGCGGCATGCAGGTCTTGCAATGGGTGGCGAGTTTTCCGGAGCGCGTTTTCGCCGCGATGCCGATCGCGACCGCCGCGCGTCACTCCTCGCAGAATATCGCTTTTCACGAAGTTGGCCGGCAAGCGGTCATGGCCGATCCTGATTGGCGTCAAGGCCGCTATCTAGAAGAAGGGGTCATCCCGACCAAGGGGCTCGCGGTCGCGAGAATGGCCGCCCACATCACCTATTTGTCGGACGAAGCTTTACAAAGCAAGTTCGGCCGCAAGCTTCAGGACCGCGCGGCGCCGACCTTCTCCTTCGATGCCGATTTCCAAATCGAGAACTATTTGCGCTATCAAGGGACAAGCTTTGTCGACCGCTTCGATGCAAATTCGTACCTCTATGTGACACGGGCCTGCGATTATTTTGATCTTGCCGCCGATTACGGCGGCTCTCTTGCCTATGCCTTCAAGAGTTCCAAGAGCCGGTTCTGCGTCGTATCCTTCAATTCGGACTGGCTCTATCCGACACAAGCTTCGCGCGCGATCGTGCATGCCTTGAACGCGGGCGGCGCCTCGGTTTCCTTTGTCGATATCGAGACCGACCGCGGCCATGACGCGTTTTTATTGGATACCCCCGAGTTTATTGCGACCTCGCACGGTTTTCTTAATTCCGCAGCGCGGGCGCGGGGCATCGCGCTTGCCAAAAGCGGGGCGATGTGAATCGTGGCGGCAAAGTTGCGCGCTAACGAAGCCAAGCGAGCCCATGCGATCCCGGCGCGCGTCGATCTGCTGCTTGTCGCGGATATGGTTGAGCCAAAGAGCCGCGTTCTCGATGTCGGATGCGGCGATGGCGCGCTATTGCGGCTGCTCGCCGAGGAAAAACAGGTGGACGCACGCGGCATTGAGCTTTCCCAGCGCGGTGTCAACGACTGCGTCGCCAAAGGGCTTTCGGTCATTCAAGGGGATGCCGACACCGATCTTGCCGGCTATCCCGACGATGCCTTCGATTATGTGATTCTATCCCAAACCTTGCAGGCGACACGCCAGCCGCGCAAGGTTCTAGAACAGATGTTGCGGATCGGCTGGCACGCGATCGTGTCGTTTCCGAATTTCGGCCATTGGCGCATCCGGTTCCAGGTGGCAATCGGCGGACGCATGCCGCTGACGCGCAACCTTTCCTGCGCCTGGTACGACACGCCAAACATCCATTTTTGCACGATCCAGGATTTTATTGCGCTCGCGCGCGAGATCGATGCGAGGATCGAGCGCGGCGTGGCGCTCGATTATTCCGGCGCGCCGCTTCGTTATAGCGAGCCCTGGATCTGGAACCTATTCGGGGAACAAGGCGTCTTCCGTCTCACCCGCAAGCGGTGAGCAATCACGTCTCCTTTTGGACAGCCGCCCGTTCGATCGATTGGGCAACAATTCGCCGTGCCTCCGCGGCGTCCCCCCAGCGCTCGACCCGGACCCATTTGCCGGGCTCGAGATCCTTGGAACGAGCAAAGAAATGCTCGAATTGGCGTAAGGTGATTTCTGGCAAATCCGTGTAATTTTCTATCTTTTGGTAGCGCTTGGTGAGACGTGTGGAGGGAACCGCAACAATTTTTTCATCAAATCCCGCCTCGTCGCGCATGAACAGAACGCCGACGATCCTGCAGTTCATCAGCGCGCCGGGGACGATCGCGCTCGTATTGGCAACGAGCACGTCACAAGGATCGCCGTCGTCGGATAATGTATGGGGGATGAATCCATAATTGCCCGGATACCGCATCGACGTATGAAGAAACCTGTCGACGACGAGGATACCCGCTTCTTTATTCAATTCATATTTGATCGGCTCGCCGCCAATCGGAATTTCGATAAGAACATTAACATCATGGGGTGGGTCGAGGCCAAGCGGGAACCGCGTCAAGAAACATGATCTGCTTCTCCAAGGCTTACTCGAATCTATCGCGCCGGCAGGCGTTTTATGCCGGCCGGAAGGCCATGATTGCGCCGAATGACATGCGGAGTTGCAGCCGCCAATGCAAAAACGCGAGGAGCAGCGTCAGCAGCGCTTTTGCCGTAGCGCTTTCCTTTGGCCCCTGGAATCAGTCGAACGCGAACGCAACCCTGGCGCGGATTTCGGAGCCGAAGCGCTCGCTCGCCTGGCGTATATTTCTGCCGCCGAGCTTTGCGTAGAATTGGATCGCCCGCTCATTGTCGGCCAATGCCCAAACGAGAAAAGAAGAGTAGCCGTGCTCGGCGAGATCCTTGCGGGCCACCTCGAAAAGACGGGTGCCGAACCCAAGCCCTTGAAACTCAGGCGCGATATAGAGCTCGAAAATCTCTCCGCCATAATGCAATGAAGGCACGCGATTGCGTCCGTAGCTTGTGTAGCCGCCGATGGTTTCGTCAAAATCAAGGACCAGAAGACGCGATCCCCGTATGATGGCCGAGTGCCACCATCGCGGTCCGCGGCGCGCGATCATCCGTTCAAGCTCGCGGCCGGGAATCAGGCCGCGATAAGCATCGCGCCACGCGGCATCATGCACATCGGCGATACCTTCGGCGTCGCCTTCGCGCGCGTTCCGGATGGTGATGACTGTCTCGATCATCCGCCAATGTTAAGGCCGCTTGGCCTGCCGCTGCAAGGCCTCTTTCACGATTCTTCGCAATTGTCCGGCAACCAGTGCGCGCGGGTCACGCTCCGCCAATCCCACGAAGACATCCTCGCCGCCGGTTCCAGGGCTTTGCGATCACGAATTCGCGATTTTCGTCAGGGCGTGGCGGCGGCCCCCTTGGAAACCGTGGCGCCGTCTTTCAGGGGCTCTTGCGGAGCTTCCGGCTCGATCGCCCGAATCGCCTGCGCATCCAGCCGGTGCGCTTTGTCAATTCCCTTAAGGAGTAGCGCGAATGCGATGACATCACAGTTAAGCAGGGTCACCCACCAGATCTGCGACGCCGCAATGCCAAGAATGGCGATCGTCAAGATCGCGACGAGACCGGCAAGCAAGGCTGAGGCCGTCTTCGCCGGGATTGCTCCGGCGCTCCGAAAGGCCTGCACGACAAGGACTGTGAAACTGGCGGCGCCGGCAAGGCCAAGGTCATTCCAGATCACGAACAAAAGGCTTCTCGGTGCCCGTTCGGGCAAATAGCCGAAGCTCAATCCTTGATGCACGAAGTCGAAGCCATGCCCGGTTATCAGGCGCGGCCAGTGCGCGACGATGAGATCGCTCCAAATCAGCATGGGGGCGGACCCGGCACCGGCTTCAAATCCGGTCAGGTGAAGAATCGGACGGTAGAGGAAAGGCAGTGCCGGCGCGAACAGGATCAAGGGCCCGAAAATCCACGCGAGAACCCGCGCCGTTCGGGCGGGGCTTGACATGGCCATGGCGAAAGTAAATGCGCCCGCGCCAGTTGCCAAAAGCGCGATCTGGGCAAATCCCGCCAGCGCCACGGCGGCGACGAGCACGGCGAGAATCGCCGCGCTGATCCAATGCTCGCGCAAGGACAAATTGCCGAGCGCCGGCCAGACCAGAACGATCGCCGTGACCATCGAGCGCTCGAACAGCGTTTCGTCGAACTCGAAGCCGCCCAAAAACCAGGACGAGCCAAAAAGGGCAAGAGCGAGCGTCGCGAAGCTCGCGACCGCCAGTCCCGCAGGCAGCAGGTAAAGATCGAAAGTCTTGCTCTTTTGGGGGAGATAGACCGCAACCAGCACCGCGAGGACGGTGGTAGCGGCGGATTTCAAAAATCGCCCGCTTGCTTCCTCCGGGAACGGAGTCCAAAGCAAGGATAAACAAGCCCAGAAAGTCAAAAACAGCGCGGCGCCGCCGGCCGGCGAGACAAGCGCGCCGCGCAGCCTCCGGCCGCCATGCCCGGGCGCATCCAACATGGCGCCGATCAAAATCAACGTCGCGCCGATGGGCAAAAGGACATAAATCGCGCCGCGCCAAAAGATCCCCGTGCAGGGCAAGGCGACGAATAAAGCGGCTAGGCCAAGACGGATCAGGACTCTCGCGGCGGCCTCGGCCGGCGGGTCACTTGACTGTAAGGCGACGGACATGGCCTCCGCTTCATGAAAAGGCCTGGATGGCCAGAATTCGCTCGATCTCAACCCAGGACCGGCTTTATGCCGCGACTGCACAGCGGCACTCAAGCGCGAATGAGGGGAAGAAAATGAAATAACCCTATACAGCAAGGGTCGTGGCTATTACCAATAGCCCATATTCATAATCATTATTTATCAAGCCGTCGAAACCAGGATGCGAAATAATATAGCGCGCCTTCCCGGATCCAACAAATGTCGAAACGGCACCGTCTCGCACGCCCGCGCCGGGCAGGAGTTTTCATCATATCATGCGCGCGCAAGTTTTCGCTCCGCTTCCTCGATCGCTTGCGGCGTGCCGACATGCAACCATAGCCCGTCAAGCCTTTGGCCAAACAGGCGTCCTTTCGTGGCCGCCTCGAAGAAAAACGGAACGAGAGGAAAAATTTCCCTTGTCTCCGCCTCGAAAAGCCCGGGTTTGACGATAGCCGTGCCCGTATAAACGAAAGGCGCGATTTCGCGTTCCGGCCGCCGCGTCAGGCGGCCATCGGGCGCCATGTTGAAATCGCCCGGCGTATCGACTCCCACACTCGCGGCCGCGGCCGCGACGAGCAGCAAAATATCCATCCTTTCCGGATCCCATGCGGCCGCCAGACGGCGAAGATTGTCCGTTGGGCCTTCGACCCAGAAAGCATCCGTGTTGGCGAGAAAAAACGGCTCTGGCCCGAGCCAAGGCAAGACCTTGGCGATCCCGCCGCCCTGATCGAGAAGCTTTTCGCGCTCGTCCGAAATCAGGATCTTCGGGGTTTCGCGGGCGGCCAGATGCGCCTCGATCTGGCCGGCCAGATAATGCACATTGACGATCGCCGTTTCGACTCCGGCCTGGGCGAATCGATCGAGCGCATGGTCGATCAGCGGCTTGCCCGCGACCGCGATCAATGGCTTTGGCACGCGATCGGTCAAGGGCCGCATCCTTGTGCCCAATCCCGCGGCGAAGACCATGGCTTTGGCAGGCAGAAAAGAGGACATCGGGGGCCGGTTGACTACCTATTGTGTCGAGGACAGCTTGTCGAGAGATAGCCCCTTCTTCAAATTTTCGCTTTTGCAAACCTCCGCGCTATGTCCGGCGGAAGGGCTCGCCAGCGGCACAGCAGCCATTGCGTTAAGTCCGCGGAATTCAAGGCGCGATCCTAAAGATTCGCGGCAGATGCTCCTGATACCATTGTTTAAGCTCGGCTAAAGCCGGATGCCCAAGATTTTTCGCAAGATATCTTTCGACGCGCGGCAGATGCACGAGATACTGGGGTTTTTTGTCGCGTTCGTCGAGGCGGGCGAAAATCCCTAAGATCTTCGTCGCGCGCTGGGCGCCCAAAATCGCATAGGCGCGGGCAAAAGCTGGCATGTCGAAGCCCGCGTCCTCCTCGCTCCGCAGCCAAGCGTACTGGGCAAGCAGTTTCAATTCAACGTCTTGCGGAACATCGACGCGGGCGTCTTGTAAAAGAGAGACGACATCGTAGGCGGCATGGCCGAGGACACAGTCCTGAAAATCTATGATACCAACACGGGCGATGCCTTGGCGCCCGGCAAGCCAAAAGAGATTCGGCGAATGATAGTCGCGCAACGTCCATGTCGGCCGCACGGCGAGGATATTCTGAACAGCGTTACGCCAAAGCTTGACGAAAGTCGCTTTGGCGCCAGAGGCGAGCTGCGCGCAAGCGATATAGGGCGCATACCAATCGAGCTGCAGTTCGACTTCGATGGAAAGCGCATCGATGTCATAGACTGGGATCCGGTAGGTCTCTTTGTCGTCGACAGGCAAAGTATCGGGAAGACTGGCGCCGTGCAAATAAGCAAGCACCGCGAGCGCGGCGGCATAACGGTTTTCGATGATCCCGCTGTCGCAGGTTAAAGGTTCATCGCCGAGGTGCTCGATCACGGCAAGTCCGGCGGCGAGATCGAAGGCAAGGATTTCGGGTGCCGAGAGACCTTGCTCGCGCAGCCCTTCGCCGACCGCGATGAACGGCCTTATATCCTCGGCGAGCTTGGCGATGGCACTGTAGGATTTGCCATAGCGAATCGGTGGCCCGTCCGGGCGGGGCGGCGAGGTCATCAGAACAGCGGTCGCGCCATCGGGATGCACCAATCGCTCGTAGCTTCGCGTCGACGCGTCACCTTGCATGAAAATACGCTCGGCGCCGCTCCAGCCGCTGCGATCGAGTAGCTCGTGGACCGCCTTGGCGCGCGCAAGCCGTGCCGCGAACGGGCCACTACCCGTCAGGGTCACGGCGCGGTAGCCGGGGCCGCGGTCCGGATCGAGCGCGAATTCGATATCGAGCCGGCCGGCATCGAGAAAGCCGCCCGCGCGCTCAGGCCATTCGACGAGGACGAGGGCGCCATCGCAAGCCTCCTCGAACCCCAGTTCCACGAGTTCCCCCGGTTTCTCGATCCGGTAGAAATCGGCATGAAGGATGGGGAAGTTCAAGCCTTCATAAATTTGCATCAAGGTGAAGGCCGGGCTCGGCACCTCGATGTCTTGTTCGCCCGTCAGGATACGAATGAGGGCGCGGGCGAACGCCGTCTTTCCCGCGCCGAGACCGCCCGACAAGGTCACGAGATCGCCAGGACCGGCTAGGCTAGCGACATCGGCGGCTAGCCCGGCGAGCGCGTCCTCATCTTCGAGATCGCGCCGCCAGATCGTATCGGAAGCATTTGCCCGGATCGTGCCGGCGGCCATGGCGTTCATATTCCTTGTGGCTTTTCGCTTGCTGCCAGCTTCACACCCTGGGCGGGAAAGATGCAAGACGCGCGCGTCCCTTTTCCCGGGGCCGAAGCGATTTCGATGCGGCCGCCGTGCAGCTCGACAAAGGAACGCACGATGGAAAGGCCAAGGCCAACGCCGCGATGGCGCGACCCCGTTGTATAGGTTTTGAAGCGGTCGAAAACATGTTCGAGGATTTCGGGCGGAATTCCGCTCCCCTCATCGGTTACGGTGAACAGGATTTCGCCGTCCCGCCGCGCCGCCGCGAGATCGATAGTTTGGCCGGGCGAGGAAAAGCCGATCGCGTTCGAGAGAAGGTTGAAGAGAATCTGCCGGATACGCTTGCCGTCGGCGACAAAGGACCCGATCCCCTCCATCGTCGCGACTCTCAGGGTTAGCGAGGATTCGCCAAGCCGGTCCTGGACGCCCTCCGCTGCGGCCCGCATAGTTTGCGCGATGTCGACGTCCCCAAGCGACAATTCCATCGCATCCGCGTCGATCGAGGCGAGATCGAGAATATCGTTGATGATGGCGAGCAGCGCGGACGAGGATTTCATCACATAGCCCGCGTACTCGCGCTGTTTGCCGTTGAGCGGGCCGATCGCGGGATCGTCGAGGAGCTGAATGAAGCCGATGATATTGGTCAGCGGCGAACGCAGCTCGTAAGAGACATGGTGGACGAAGTCATTGCGCAGCTTTTCGGCATCGATCAGCGCCTGATTGCGTTCCGTCAAGGCGCGTTCGACGCTCACGCTGGCGGTCGTGTCGATGAAGGTGAGAAGGGTCGCACCGTCCGGGAGCGGTGCCGCGGCGCAATCGAGCACGGACCCATCGCCGCGCGCGAGACGGCGTTCGAGCCCCACGCGCTGATCGGGCAATCCGGCGATCGTTGCGCGCAGCGCGCTCCAGGCATCTTCGCCGGAAAACAGCGGAGCGCAAAGAGACGCCACTTGATCGATATGCGGCCGGTTGCCGAGCGCGCTTGAATCAAGCGCCCACATGCTGGCAAAGGCAGGGTTGAATAATTTAAGGCGGCCATCGCTGCCAAACACGGCGACGCCTTCCTTCAAGGCATCAAGCGTTTCGCTCTGCACGCGGATCGAGGCATTGTATTGGGAAACAAGATGATAGCGTTCGGTAACATCGTCGAAGAGATAAGTGAGGCCGCCTTGGGGATTGGGGCTGATGACGGCCCGCAACGTCCGCCCGTCGGGCAAAAACCAGACCTGTTCGTCCGTATCAAGCGATTGATAGGCGGCGAGCAGGCCTGCCTTCCAGGCCCGGAAATCGGCTTGCTCCGGCAATAGCCGCGCCGCTCGGAGGCGGTCGAGAATCTCGGAATCAGTTGGCTTCTGATCGAGCCAAGCCTGATCGAGCGCCCAAAGCTGCCGATAGGCCGCATTGTGGAAAACGAGCTGCTTCGCCCCGTCAAATATGGCAACCGCCGTCGAAAGCTGGTCGAGCGTGCGCGCATGGGCCTGCGTTTGCTGGTCGAGAGCGGCCCTGAGGGATTCGATTTCCGACACATCCGCGGCCATTCCGGCCGAACCTGAGCCCGCCGGCGCATCGACGATTTCGAGCATCCGGCGCTCGCCGGCAACGACCGCCGGAGCGCGCCCATGCCAAACCACGCCCGCCATGCGCGACGCCGCACCTGCCTCGCGCGCTTGCTGTTCGATAAGCTCGATGCCGCGCAAGACTGCGGCCTCTTGGTCCTTGGCCTCGATCGCCCGGGCATAGGCGGCATTGACCCAGCTCAATTTGCCGCCGCCATCACGAAGCCAGGCGGGGTAGGGGGCCGCGTTGAGGAGTGCCCGCAGGGCCTCGACTTGCCCGATCGTGGCCGCCTGCAACGCTTGCAGACGGACGGCTTCCCGGCGATCGCCGGAGACATCCTTGATCCGCAGGACGGCAATGCCGGCGACCGGCCGCCCCTCGATTTCGAGATGCCGCCCGTCCAAGCTCGTGACCGTGAGGCGGAACGATTCGCCCCCCGCGCGGAGCCGCGCAACCGAATTTTCGACGGTTTGCGCCATGCCGGGCGGCAGCCAGGAACCAAAGGCAAGCAGGCGGCGGGGATTGGGCCGGTTCCCGGCAAGTTCGAGATCGCCTTCAATCTCGGGGTCTTCGCCCGGCCCTGCCCAGGCGGCGATGATTTGGGTTTCGGCGCCAAGAAATACCCCGGCGCGGTCGAGCTTCGCGCGCAACGCCATAAGTTCAAGATGGTGGGCTGCCTCCCGTTCCATGCAACGCCGCCGCTGGGAGAGATAGAGGAACGCGACGAACCCCGAAAAAACGGTGAGCCCGGCGATCAGCGTCAGTTCCGCCGCGCGGGCATGGCCACGCAAAGCAGCCGCCACGCCCGTTTGACTGGCCTCCTTACTCAGCACTGGCGCCGCCGCCAGGATGCTGAGATAAGCAAGGCCGGCGCCGAGCCCGGCATGCCGCGCAAATTTCATTTTTCGCCGGCGCCAGCACCAACCCATCCGCCCCTCCCGGCATGGCCGAATCGAAACTCTTACCGCGCGATTTGGCCAACTTTGTGCAAAACTTGCGCAGACCGTGTGGAAACGGCTCAGTCTGAGCGGTGACAAATCGCGGAAGCTCGTTTCAGCGATGTTTGAGCATTCTGGCGCAGGATGCCGGCTGTGATGACGCGATCGTCGTCCACGTGGGTCGGTCCGGCCAATATCGCGCCTCCCGTCACCCCCGGGCGGCCGCCATCATCGCCTCGACGCCGAGGATGTTGAGCGCCCGCCCGCAAATTATAGACGAGCGCGGTCAGGCTGAACTCGGCGCGGACATTGTCGAGGCCCTTCATCAGAAAGGCGCCCTGGTTCATCCATTGCTTGATCGAGCCGAAGGGATGCTCGACCATCTCGCGCCGCCGGTCGAGAATTTCCGGTCGCGCTTTCAGTCGCGCCGCCATGCGGTCGAGCACCGCCTCGTTTTCCAGACGCGAGACCTTGCGATAGTCCTTGGTGCAGCGCGACTTGATCGCGCAAACGAGACACGCCGCCCGATTGCTGTAATCGATCTTCGTCAGTTCCCGCAGCTTGCTTTCATAGCGCGTCGACAGGACCTGGCCGGCCGGACAGATGAATGCGTCGCGCTCCGCGTCGTAGCGGAACTCATCCTTGCGGAAAAAGCCATTGCTCACCGATGATCCCCGCTGGGGCTTGGGAACATACGGCGTCATCCCCGCCTTCTCGCAGGCCTCGATGTCCTCGATCTTGAAGTAGCCGCGATCGGCGACGACATCGATCGTCTCAACCTCAAGGATGGTGCGGGCCGGTTCGGCGGTTTGCGTCAACAGGCCCATGTCGACGACCTGATTGGTCACTTCCTGGTCGACGATCATCTTGTTCTTCGCGTCGACGGCGACCTGGATATTGTAGCCGACGGCGACCTTGGTATGGGCGGCCATCGCC
>VDMG01000004.1 GCA_006514895.1 Beijerinckiaceae bacterium | reverse complement strand
GGACCGCGTTAAAGGCAAGCATGACGATCCCGGTGGCGCGGTTTTTCCCGGCCCGCCAGGCGCGCCCGATATGCACGGGGACGAGGGCGCCGAGGAGCATCAAGGTCAACATGGCGGTGCCGCCATGCAGCATAAGAAGAGTGGCGGCACTTTCTTGCCAGATTTCTGCCTCGGAGGTTTCCTTCATACGGTCGGCAATCAGCCACGCCGCGCCGCTCGCGAAAAGCACCGCGAACGCGATATAGACCGCAAAGCGGAAGGGCGGATCAAACCGCCAGAACGGCAGCATCTTGCCACTCGGAGCTGATGCGGACATCACCGTCAGTTGCAAAATTGGCGCGGAGGCTTCGGCCCCGATCATGACAATCTTCGTTAACGCGTCGGCCAATATGCAGAACGGCGCGCGCACCGTTGCTCCAATGACGCCGAAAGCCGGCTCCCCGCTAGTGGGGTCGATGATTGCCGGACGCACCGCATTCAAGGAATGCAAAGGATCGAACCCGGCACCGCTCGAAGCGATCGCCCCATCGCGCAGCTCGACTTGTCCCAAAGGCGGCAGATCACCGCCCGCGTTGACAAGGCCAGACGGCATCCCATGGTCTCGTAACGCATCGATCGCGCGATCGACGGCAAAGCCCTTGGCGATCCCGCCAAGATCGATCCGCGTGGCGCGATCACGAAACCGGACGCGTTGGCCCGCGAGCAATTCTATTCCGCCATGGCCAGAAATTCGCGGCGCATCCCGGCAAGATCGCCGCCGTGATACGGTAACAGGCCAAGCTTCTGCAATGCTGGGGCTATTCTTATGTCGAACATGCCGTTCGAGCGGCTGTGCAAGTCGAGTGCTATTTCCAGGACTTCAAAGGTCCAGGGATGCACGCGGATTGCGGTTTCATATGCGCCACGGTTGAGTCGGCTCACGTCGCTCCCTTCGTCATGAAAGCTCATCACGGCCAGCGCCTTCCAGACCCGTTGAGGCTGGATCTCCTCGAACCGCGCGCCTGGAAAGGCCTGCTGTTGCGCCGCGCCGACCGTTGAATATTGATAGGCGTAAGCAGGCAGGGTTATCGCGATCGCCGCCGCCGGCACGCCCCAGCGAACCCAACTATCCATGCCAAGACCCCCTATTTCTTTGCCGGAAGGTGTATCGGCATTACGCCGAGCCTGTTCCTTCATTCACCGGTTAGAAGAAGAAACCGACCCCTTCCAAAACACTGTCGGACTGAGCTCCGCTCGGCGCCGCATTCAGCGCCTTCGTGTAGTTGAGCTTTAAAACCAGTTCTGGCGCCGGGTGCATAGCCAATTGGGAACAGCGGAACGGTGTTGGCATCTGTACGCTGATCGAAATCACCGCCAAAATCTTGCAGAGCCTGGCTGATTTGAAACTGATAATTCAAACCTTCGACGATTTGTCCCCAGATACTGGCCGCCGGGGCCTTCCAGGTCGTCGGTATCAATCCATTATCGAGTTCCGGCCGCATGACACTGTAGAAATTCGTCGGTTCGTGATACAAATTCAGCCAGTCGATGGGGACAAGGTCAATGCCAGGCGCGCGAATATTGAAGTAGGGCGAAATCCTGAAATCGAAATAGGCTTGTTCGATCTCGGCCGTTGCTTGCAGCTTATCGTCGGCATCGAAGCCCGTGCGCTCGAATTCGATCTCGGAATTGAAGATGATATTGTCATTGAACTGATAGGTTGGCAGCAGCACGAGCCGCGCGGCGTCGAAGCCGGTTTGCCATTGCCCGTTGGCATCCGGATTTTGTTGGCCCCCGAACCGGAGTTCGCCATAGGCGCCAATCTTGAGCCCCGGGAGGGCTGATGGCGCAACACCGAAGAGATCCTCATTGGCTGGCGTTGGCGCTTCGAGCGCGGCAGTTTCCTTCGCGCCCATATAGCCGGGCGCGGGCGCCATGTTCCAGGCCGCTGCAGGCGCCTTTTTGCCTGGCGGCGTTGGGCCCGGCACGGCTGATTGATCGGGCGCGGAGGCTTCCACGACGTCCGCGGGTCCTTTCGCGGCATTGCCGTGGGTTTTCGCCATACGCGCTTTGGAACCAAGCTTCGCATCGGCCTCGCCTTTGCGATGAAGTTCGTTTTCGAGCGACCGGATGCGTGCCTCCATGCGGTCGAGCTTCTCGATCAATTGTTCGTTGGTAGGTGGCGCGGCGGAGCTCCCTTGCGATGTCGCTTCCTCGGCAAGCGCGGCGTTCCCTGTCGCGGCCAAAAAGGACACCATGGCAAGCGTGGAGATCAGACGAGCGTATCGTGTTGCTTCCAGTGCATGGAAAGAGGTCCGGCCAGCAACCGCCACAAACATTATTGAACC
Source organism: Beijerinckiaceae bacterium (assembly GCA_006514895.1). Lineage (GTDB taxonomy): Bacteria > Pseudomonadota > Alphaproteobacteria > Rhizobiales > Beijerinckiaceae > Methylocapsa. The sequence goes on along the minus strand of VDMG01000004.1, from coordinate 292 downwards.
GTCATTTCCTTGCCTGCTGTCCGTTCGCTGTTTGTGGTGCATCGCCGCCTCCGGATATAGTATCTCACGATGCTCTAACTTAGATAATTACAATTATAAGCTAGCGCATTCCTATAATCTTGATCCGCTATAAGAATGAGTCAATTGCTATACGTACATTATATGTGCTCTAAACTATGAGCTTTTGGATTTGGAATAACTAAACTCTGCTGGCGCGAGATGCGCCAATTGGACCGGAGAAGACGTAATTTTGGGGAAACTGACAAAAGAGGATTTTGCCGGATGTTGCCTT
>VDMG01000005.1 GCA_006514895.1 Beijerinckiaceae bacterium | reverse complement strand
CAGGCCCTATATCCTGCGCCGCCTCAAGAGCGACAAGAGCATCATTGCCGATCTGCCGGACAAGACCGAGATCAAGGCCTTCTGCCACCTGACGCGCAAACAGGCGGCGCTCTATCAAGCCGCCGTCGCCGAGTTGGAAGAAAGGCTGAAGCAGTCCGGCGACGGGATCGCGCGACGGGGACTGGTGTTGTCCACCCTTATGCGCCTCAAGCAGATTTGCAATCACCCCACACAATGGCTGGGCGACGGCGCCTATGACGAAGAAGACAGCGGCAAGTTCGCACGTCTTCGCGAAATCGCCGAGACCATCGGCAGTCGTCAGGAAAAATTACTGGTGTTCACCCAGTTCAAGGAGATCATACCGCCGGTGGAAAAGCTGCTTGGTGAGGCGTTCGGGCGTCCTGGTCTCGTTCTCCACGGCGAAACTCCGGTGGCCAAGCGCAAGGAACTCGTGAAGAAATTCCAGGAAGACGAGCGCACGCCGTTCTTCGTGCTGTCGATCAAGGCGGGCGGCGCCGGCCTCAATCTCACAAGCGCTTCGCATGTCGTGCATTTTGATCGATGGTGGAATCCGGCGGTCGAGAACCAGGCGACCGATCGGGCCTATCGCATCGGGCAAAAGCGCAACGTTCTCGTGCAAAAGTTCGTTTGTCGAGGCACGATCGAGGATCGAATTGACCAGTTGATCGAGTCGAAATGGCAATTGGCGGAAGATTTCCTTGGTGCCGGCGGGGAAATCAATCTGACGGAAATGAGCGACCGGGAATTGTTGTCGCTCGTCGCCCTCGATCTTGACGCCGCGATGAAGGAAGGCGCAACGTCATGAGCTACTATGGCTTTCGTCCCTATGTGCCTGTCGCCAAACGCCGGCTTCTGGAGAATTGGAGAAACTGAAGAAGAAGGGCCACATTGTTTCTCCGGGGGTCATCGAGGGCCGCGCGATCGCGCGCAATTTCTGGGGCAAGGCGTGGTGCGAGAATCTGGAGCGTTATTCCGATTACGCGAACCGTCTGCCGCGCGGCCGAACATATGTGCGTAACGGTTCGGTCGTCGATCTGCAGATCGAGCGCGGCCAAGTCCGAGCGATGGTGAGCGGCTCCGACATCTATTCGGTGAAGATCGAGATTGGCACGGTCTCGCAGGCGCGCTGGAAAGCGATCTGCAAGGACTGCCTCGGTTCAATCGGCTCGCTCGTCGAATTGCTTCAGGGAAAGCTGTCGTCGATCCCTCGGAACTGATCGTCAACGCCGGCGCCGATCTGCCGATGACCCGAACCGGGGTTGCGACAGAACGCATTCTTGCAGAGGAGAATGTCGCGGCGCTTTTCGGCATCGAAATGGCGCCTGGGCCTTCGGCGCCTGGAGCCGAAGAAATGAAGAAGAACGCGCGATCCGTGAAGGCCGCGCCGGCTTCGACGAGCGACATCTTCCGACATTCAGCCGGCGAAAGAACCGCCCGCGCGCAAGAAGCGGCCGACAAAGAAAAAGAAGAAGCCGATGGAGAAGCGCTCAGCGAGCGCCACGACCACTCCTTCTGCAATCGAAACGCGACAGGAGGGAACTGGTGCCGTCGCGAAAAGCTCCGGGGCTCGAACGGCGCCGGAAAAGATCGTAAATGCCCGACCGCGAAAAAGACGCTAATGGTTAAGATTGAGTGGCCCGATGGGCGCAACCCGTATCGCGCGTGCATAAAGGCCGGCATCGATTCGCGCTTTGAACTTTACGACGGCGATAATCCGCTGGCTTATGTCACGTCGCTGAACCTTCGCCGACGTCACCTCGACGAGAGCCAGCGCGCCGGTCGCGGGATGAATTGCGAACCTAAAACACAGCCGACATTAAGGGGCGGTGTCGAGCTTGGAGAAATTGCGCGCATTGAGATCGAGATCCAAAAATCAATCCGTCGTCCGCTTGCGCGCAACCCAGTTGGAGAACTGCGGCGCGATCGTCACCATCGGCCATACGTCATTGGGCATGTCCCGGCAGGCGACATTTCCACCGAGACCCTGTTCGCCATGACGAGTGAGCAACTCGCGGTACATATCGCCAGACACCCCGCGGTGATTGCCCGCCGCCTCGATTACCACAATGAGAACCTCTTCGCGGACAAGTTCGACACAAACCTGCGCTATCACCGTCCGGCAGGTGGCCTTGCCGTTGGCTAATCTATCGAGCCGCGACGCAGCGTCGCTCTATGTGGGTGCCCGGATGACTCCCTTTGCCGGTTTAGCTTTGCGATTAAGTGCTGGGTGTGGTCCTTGCGTCGGGGTTTCAGGTCCGCTGCGATCATCGGCCCGAAAAGGTTCACCCACACCCGAGCGGCACATCATCAAAAGAGCTGCGTACGCTTGCCAGTGGCCGCGGGCGCCGGCGAGTGTCGCCCCGGCCCAAGCGGCACAGCGCCGATTCCGGGAAGGCGCGAAATTCCCTGCTCCGGGATTCGAATTCCCTGCTCGGGATCAAATTCGGCTCTAAAATTCCCTGCAAGATTGCGCAAAAAGACCACGCAATATCAGCGCTTTAGCCATACACCTTTCGCCTGATCTGGTTCAAATTCGCAAAAATTCCCTGCATTTTCCCTGCTAGCAGGGAATTCAGAACCGGAGACCGGTTCACCGCTGCGGCAAGCACCGCTGCCTTCCTGACC
>VDMG01000006.1 GCA_006514895.1 Beijerinckiaceae bacterium | reverse complement strand
GTTGTTTCGAGGGTGATGGTGTAAGTCTTACCGTCGTGGCATTGCAACGGAGAGTAAAGATGAACTATCTTAAGTTTCTAGGCGGATTTATTTGAGAGTTGTCTCTGTGTTACATGCTTGTTGCTTCTCATAATTTTCTACCTAAAAATCAAGTAGTCTTAATAGAAGGTCATTACAATATGAAATCTGTTGGATAACGAGATAGAACCAGCCGGCGCCAAGACAATTCGATCATTTCAGCAACCCGGGCCGCGTCTCGACAATTTTGATATGCCGGCCCGTCCCAATCCTCGGACTCGACGCTGGCTTTTCACTCGCCACAGCACGCCTCACCAAAGGCTACCCAAAGGCTGAACCACTTGAGATATTGCGCTCGACTTTGCTCAGCGTCTCACCGGCGGCGCATGGCGAGGCGTTCTCACATGGTTTCGTTTAGCCCGGCCAGGGTGGCGCTGCGCTCCCTAGCGACGCAGCTCTATCGTCTTGCGCCGCTGGTGAAGGTGCGATGGGTTGACGCCTGTAGAAGTATTCGCCCGTCGTTCCAGCAACAGCGCGCGAGGAGGCAAGATACATTATTGGTTCCGCACCTATTTCGGGCGAGATCGCCAAGAGGCGGGCGAGCCATGCGAAGCGCGAGATCACACCACCGCTCGCATCGCCGATACGGGTGGCTACGAAACCGGGATGAAGGCAATTGGCGGTGACCCCAGTCCCTTGCAACTTGCGAGCGAGTTCGCGCGTGAAGAGAATGTTGCAAAGCTTGGAGCGACCATAGGCTTTCAAGGGCCCAAAGCTTTTCGTCAATTGCAAATCCTCGAAATCCAGCTTGGCTCCCTGGTGTGCGGCTGAAGCGGTATTGACGATACGCGCTGGTGCTGAGGCCTCGAGCCTTTCGCGCAACCCTTCAGTGACGACGAAATAGGCCATATGGTTCAGCGCAAAGGTGTATTCGAGCCCGTCTTCGGTGAGCCGGCGGCTGCCGAATATGGCCCCCGCGTTATTGATGAGGATGTCGATGCGCGGCTCCTGGCTGGCGATTTCGGCGGCCACTCGCTTCATCTCGGAGATGCGCGTCAGATCGGCGTAATGGACCGTGTGAGCAAAGCCAGGTGTTCTTTCGTGAAGCCGCGCTAAAGTCACCCTTCCGCGGGACTTGCTCCGCGCGATCAGAATGATGCGGGCACCCATTTGCGCAAGCACGATTGCGGCAATCTCGCCAATCCCCGAGGTGCCGCCGGTAATAACCACTGTCTTGCCTTTCATAGGAATTTTTCCTCAGGGCTCTGGCGCCAAGGAGCGAAGACCAGCGCCATCTCTGGACCTTCGAACATTGAATTTGTCCAATCGCTCGGGGCCGATCACGTCATTGATTATAGCAGCAAGGAGTTCGTGGCGGGCGTGGAGCGCTCTGACGCCTTTGACGCAGCGGGGCAAGAGTTCTTTTGCAGCCTGCCGCGCCGATTCCCCCATTTCATCACCATCGTTCTGAAAGAGGTGCGCCCAACATTACCTCAGCGATGCGAGCCCGTGTACCGGGAGTTGTATTCTCAGGAAGCGCATCTAGAGAAAAGAAACCGTGCGCGGCAATCTCCTATCGGGTACCGTCACGCGCGCCTGCCGGAAGGAACGCACGACAAACACAGCGACGTGGTCGCGATGCGATACCCGGCTGTTGAAGAACATGCCATGTAACACTGGCGGCTCAAGAATCTCGATATTGCCCTCTTCCACGAGTTCGCGAGCCAGAGCCTCGACCACCGTCTCTCCTGGTTCCACCCCGCCGCCCGGTAATTGCCACCCGGGGACATAGGTGTGCGTGATGAGAAAGATCCTTTGGTCCGGTCAATCACTAGCCCGCGAACTCCAAGCGTCATCCCCCGCGCCCAGCGCCAGTAGAGGTGAAAAGCCCGGCGGATCGATGGCTCAAACGCTTGTCGCACTCTTTTCATTCGAGTCTCGGTGCTTCGAAAATGCGCGTAGGCTTAGCCGCCGTCTCATAAAACTTGGATGCATTGGCTCGCAAAACAACGCTGTCACATTCGTGAGTTTTACTTGTCAATAAGACGAGCCGTCCCCGGCTCTGGTGCGAACGGCAGAAGCGAGGCATATTTGCTGGAGAAAGCAATGTTAGAGGAAGCGAAGCCGAATGACCAGCGTTGATGATCTCTTCAAGTCCCACCCTTTCGACCGGCACATCATCGTTCTCTGCGCGGTGGACCTGGGGTTCAACCAGCCTTGTATAGTCTGAGCGGTTCATCGCTTCGGGGATGGTGAATGTTGCACGACGTCGTCATCATCGGCGGTGGCCACTATGGTCTTGTTTGCTCTGCCTATTTGGCGATGGCAGGCTTCAAGGTGGTGGTGCTCGATCAGCGCCCCGTCGTCGGAGGCGCAGCTGTCACGGAAGAGTTCAGTCCTGAAGGTCGGCGGAGGCCAAACGAAACGAGAGGTCGCGAAATTCTCGGCACGGGACGCAGACCGTCTGGACGATTACCAAACACGCTTGGCCGCCATCGCTGATGTCATACGCGGCGCCGTGCTCGAGACGCCGCCAAATGTCGTCGAGGGCAGCCCATTCGCCGTGATCGCCGAATTGATCAAGGCCGGTACGATATCCAATAGAATCCGAGCCCTCGGACTCGACCTGCAGCGGGATTTGCT
>VDMG01000072.1 GCA_006514895.1 Beijerinckiaceae bacterium | reverse complement strand
ATTCTATAGTGGTTGTATGATCGAAAGACATTTCGACGTTAACGCTCTGCGCAAGAATGACCTCATCAAAGACTGGACGCCGTGAGTATACCGCCATGAAGTGGGTATATCTACTGATCGCCGTATCGGGCGAGATCGCCGCCACATCGGCATTGAAGGCGTCTGAAGGATTTACGAACTGACGCCCTCCGCCGTGGTCGTGCTCGGCTATGGCGTCGCCTTCTACTTCCTGTCCTTGACGCTCGACAGCATTCCGGTCGGGGTTTCATACGCGCTGTGGTCGGGCATCGGGATCGTTTTCATCTCGCTCATCGGCTGGCGTTTTTTCAATCAGAGCTTGGATGCACCCGCAATCATCGGCATCGCCCTCATCGTCGTCGGCTGGCGGTCATCAACTTGCTGTCGAAATCGGCATCGCACTGATTTTCAGTAAATCTGCAACCCACGTGTATAAAGGCCGCCGGATCTATGAGGCCTTGCGTATTCAGCCCCAGCAATCGGACAAAAGCATTTGACGGAATCTGTGATACCTTAGCTTTGCCGCGCGGCGCGCCACTTTCCGCTGCAGGCCAAACTCTGCGACACCCAGTTTCCCGAGCCGGAATGGCCGCGCATACTGCCCGCGACATGCGCGGCGTGGTGCAAAAGCCGGAGCGTCACCGAGACTCTGCCGCCCGGGCCGATGTGACCGGACGCCCGCAAGAGAGCATGTCCAGTTGCGTGAACCTGACCGCCGGTCACGGCGATTTTTGTATTATAAACTTTATAGCAAGAACCGAGCCGCGTCATGACATGCACCGCATAGATGCCATCATGATTGCGCGCAGGGAGCCTGGCGTTCGTTTTCGCATATGACGCCCCGATCCACAAAAAGCAGCTTGCCCCGGCAAGCATCGCCCCGGCAAAACCGGCACATCCCGTGGACCTCATCTGGACCTCATCTATCCGGCATCCACCAGATCACGGCCTTGTTGACGCTGAGATTGCCGCTTGCGACGGATTTTGGCAATGCCGCCTCCTGGACATGGGGCACGGGCGCCCAAGCCGGTGAACCAGCCGCCGGGCGGAGCCGCGCCATCCAAAGCGCCAAAAGGACCAAGTTTTCGCGCGATCGCACTCGCCTCAAGGCCGCCGGATGTATGTGGCCTTGTGTAGTTTCGCCCAACAATCGGACAAAAGTATTTCACGTGAAACGTTTTTGTCCGATTGGCGCGCCGGATCGGACATTCCGCCGAACCAAGCCCTTAAAGCGCCTCGGCGATGGCCTCAACGGAGAGAGGCTCTGCTTCGATGCTGACGCGGTCGCCCTCCGCTGTGACCGTCAAAATCATGTTCGCGGCCCTGGCGACAAGCCCCGCGTAATAGGCCTGAATGTCCTGTGGGCCGTAGGGCGGATGAGCCGGCGTTGCCGCGAGGAGATTGGGTAAGTGTCCGGCGAGCTTTGCATTCGTGCCCTTGGCGATGACACTTATCCGCAATGTTTCCTCGGCACCGTCGAGCGTAACCTCGATGACACCTCCGCGCGGAATGGCCGAGGCTGCGATCACGCACAGGTTAAGGATAAGCTTGACCTTGTTCTTTGGCATCAAAAGAGAGGGCACATTCCATTCGAGTTCCGTCCGCTCGCCGCCAAAGAGGCCGCGCGCGACCTTTTCCGCGTCGCCGGTATCGATCGACGCCCCGGCCGAACCGGCGGCCCCGAAAGCCAACCGGCAAAATTGCAGACGCGCCGAGGCCTGCCCGGCGCTTTTCTTGATGAGATCGAGGGCAAAGCCGCGCATTTCCGCGTCCTTCTCCTCGTCGAGGACCTCAAGCCCATTGATGATCGCGCCAACCGGGCTGATCACATCATGGCAGACCCTTGAGCAAAGCAGCGCGGCAAGGTCGAGAGGGTCGAGCGCAAATACCGTCATCTGTTATCCATTCTAAAGCAAAGCCGCTTCAGGCCCAGAAGATCAGGCTTTGTGTTCCAGAAGTGTATTGCATGGCATGTCTGAAGCTTTTGCTACACAAGATGTCCTAGCGCTGGGCGGCAGAGCACGCAATCAACAGAAAACTTCATTCCCGCGTCAATCGCGGCCGCCCCCGCGGCAAGGCCGACGATTCAATTTGCGAATGAGAGGTTAACAAATCATCACGCGATTTGCGATGTCCCGGCGCGGGCGAGCCAAAAAGGCTTTGGATCTTATCGGGACACCGGTAAAGGGTGCACGGCACCTTTGCCGGGCGGGCATTTTCGTGAAAGACACAGACATCAACCCAACCCAAACCTTGGATCGCGATACCATCGCGGATATTTTTGCCGAAATCGCGATCGAGGCCGCCGTCGCGGTGATGGCCGTCTATGCGGGTGACAGCCACGCGCGGCCCAAGCCCGATGGCAGCCCCGTTTGCGATGCCGACGAGGCGGCGGAAGCCATCATCCTGAAGCGTCTGGCGATGCGTTTGCCAAATTTGCCGGTGCTGGCGGAGGAAGCGGCATCAAGAGGCGAGACTAAGGTTTCGCAAGCGGCGTTCGTCCTGGTCGATCCGGTCGATGGGACGCTCGAATTTTTGAGCCGCAACGGCGAGTTCACGATCAATATAGGGCTTGTCGTAGACGCTGCGCCGCTTGCCGGCGTGGTTTACGCTCCGGCGCTCGGCCAACTCTGGATCGGCGGGGCAACCGCC
>VDMG01000179.1 GCA_006514895.1 Beijerinckiaceae bacterium | reverse complement strand
AGTTCTATCTCGGTAAGGTCTATTGGGACAAGAAGCGGCTGATCGATTTCTCGCTCAAATTTTGACTTACTTTTGATTTGGCCAACGAACAGTGACCCCGCAATCCAATTTCATGGTTGCAGCGCCGATCGTGCCGGGCGGGAAGCGGAGTTATGCAACCTTCTCTTGACAATGAACCGTCTTCCGGGCGCGGCGGATCCAATTAATCCGCTGGTGCCGTTTGGCGAGTTCGATACGTTGCATTCGCGCGCTTCGTCATCTTGAATGATACGACGCTCGGAGATCTCGAAGCCTATGGCGCGGCGTTTCCAGATGCTCCGCTCTACCTTGCCTGTCTTGGTGACTGCGATGGTTCGGCCGACGAGCTCCTCGCGGATTTTCGCAAATTGCGCCGCGGACGGCCTGCGCAAGATCTTCGCTTATTGCGAGGGAGATCGCTGGAGGAGTTGTTGCGACTGCGCTTCTGCCACCCGATCCTCCAAATTGATTGCGGTGCGCAACGCCTCGATATGCGGACCCTGTCGGCTGATGGCGCGGATCAAATCGTTTCTTGGGGCCGTACAGTGTCCAAACTGCCAAGACATAAGGGTCCAACGATGATAGACGCGGTGCGGAGCTTGTTCCGCAAAACGAACTGGCCTATCGGGCTCTCACAGAGCTGTGAAAGATTGCCACCGTTGCCATCTTTGCGGTGCGGCTGGCTCAGAACGATATGCCGCTCGCCAATTTGTGCCTTGCGTTCGGCAGCTTTCAGACGTTTCAAGCGCCCGTTCGCTTCACGGAGCCCAGATTTACGCCGAAGAAGACGAGCATTCCTATGCCGGACCTGCAGAGGGGCCGGGCCGTATTTTCCATGTCTGCGGCGTAGTTACCGTCGATCGTGTCCGTCTCATCCGGGTCGGGCTGTCACTAACGGAGCCACGCACATTCAACCTTCGAAGCTTGCCTAGGCTCGAAAGCGTTAGACTGCCGAGCAGCCCGCCTGCTCAGCCCGCGCCAGTCAGCTGCTGGCGCACTGGCGACATTCAGGCGGCTTGATCGAATAACCGCTTTCCACCCAAACCGGTCCTTCACGTTGGTCGGGGCGCGTGGCATTCTTACCGTTTGCGGGCGACTTAAAGAGGGGACGTCCTGGGGCGCGTCGCCCGTCCAGATGCGAGGTCCCCACGGTGCAGTCCCCTCATTCCATATTCGTTCCCAAAACCATGCTGGCAACCTACGACGCCGTTGCTGCGCTGACCGACACGTTCTGCTGCGACAAACTAAACGATGAGTACCGCGACCTCGCCCGGGCGATGACCGCGGCCCTCTGCCGTAAACGTCCAAGCCCCCTGGCCTGAGGCCAGCGGCGCACGTGGGCCTGCAGTATCATCTACGTACTGGGGTCTCGATCCTCCGCCGTATTAATGCCGCGCATTTCCGGCACGCTCCGCCTACTTCTTTTCGAAGCCAGCCAAATTTCAAACTGAGATACTACCTGTCCGGGGACTGCGATGACTGAAGAATTCCCCGACTTCCACGCGCGGGAACAGCACGCCAACGAAGAGCTGCGTGCAATCGCGGCCGAATTGCGTCAACTAGCGCGGACTATCGACGTCAAGCTCGATCTCGTACTGGCGCAGGGTGAAGAGGATAGCAAACGGATCGAGGAACTAGAGAAGTTGCTGGATGAGCGGTGGCAGCATTTGCTTCATCGCATCGGCGGGATCGAGGATATCCTCGATAAAACATGAATGATGACGCCCGACAACACGGCGAAGGGCCACATTCCGGTAGCCAGTAGCCAGCGACCGCGGTCGATCTTCATCAGCGTCTGCGGCCTGCGAAAAAGCCGGGCCGCTCGAAGCTCACCATCTCTCCCGCCGCCGCGATGTCCAGCCCATTGCTATTTGATCGTTCTTCCATGGCCCGAGCCGGGATATGTGGCGCACCATAGTCAAGGCGGCGTTTGTCGAACCCATTGACAGATGCTGAGATAGTGCAGTTTAAGACTGTTGCCGGGCGAGATTACCTGGGTGTTGCCCGAGCCCGCCCCGACGCGCCTATTCGCCGACTATCCTGGGGGCGAAATGGGCACGCACCGGAGCCGCAAAACTTTGCCGCCGGTCGGCGATGGCATGGCGCAGCTGGTTCAACGCAAGACTCAAGGCGCCCATCCGGTTGACGCTCAGGGCGTGGATCGCATCAGGCGTCAGTGCCAGCGCCAGCAGCTCATCGGCTTCCTCCTCGTAACTGTCGAGCATGCCGGCGTGCTCGGCGCTACGTACTGCCTTGGTGATTTCGATCAAACGGCGCAGAATTTTGTCGGCGTCGGTGGATTGATGGTGCGTGAGCCTTGCCATGGCCGCCGCGAGCCCTGTGCCGAGCACGCTAAGACACATCGCGCCAATATAGAAAGCATCGCTGTATTTGTCGAAAAAGCTTTGTTCGTCGTCGTTGAGAAAAGCCAGCGCGCCCGGATGCACTGGGAGCGCCGCGCCCTTGTCCGCGGGCGGCGCTTCAATGCGGTTTGCGATCGGAATCCGCGCCGCGATGGCCGACCGCGCCGCCAGCATGAGCCGTGTCAACCTGCCGACCGCTTCATCGCCAAGGCCATTGCGCGCGACAAGTCTTGTGCTCACCGCAAGCGTGTCGAATTCCGCCGCCGGTTTCGGCTGGGCGCCGCCGAAGGCGCCGCG
>VDMG01000156.1 GCA_006514895.1 Beijerinckiaceae bacterium | reverse complement strand
CTGCCATAGCCGTCCTCCATGAGAGAACGGAATCAGATTCGCGGGATCTTGGGAATCCCAGAGCGCTCTACCCGTTAATGGGTCCGGACCCTAATAGAACTTGGACTTAAGATTATTGCCGTCTTCGGCGCCGGAATCTGGGCTTTTTCCGTGCTGCGCCTCCTCCGTAAGGGGGACGGCGCCGATAGTTTGGCACGTCATTCGGAAGCCCGGATCAGGGAGCTTGAACTGCGGGCAAAGCAGCAGGCTGCCGTTGCCGTCGATATCCGCCCGACGATTACGCGCAGTCTTGACGGAGACGGTTACCTTATCACCGCTGTCGTCGAGCTTGCCAATCGCAGCAGCCTAAATACCAAAATCAATTGGAAGGACGAGCCGCCCGCCTTCCATGTGCGGCTGGCCAAGTTCGATGCGGACGGTAAGCCAAAATATGATCCGCCAACGCGGTTCCGGGTGCCCCTCACCTTTAACCCCAAATCCGGCGCCATCTCCCATATCATTCGCGCGGGCACGACGGAGTCGATCCCATTTGCGTTCAAGGTCGTCGTTTCGCGGCACCGTCGACGGAGAGGAACGCGCCGAGGCGGAAAGGCTCGGTCTGCAATTGCCCGAGGCCTGGACCGGCAACAAATATGTTTTGGTGGGGGAAGGTTGACGTTCCGTGCGGCAAGGAAACGACCGGAGGCCGGGCCGGATCATGCTTTAGCGATGTTTGATGATCGCCTTGCAATGGGGACTAAGGTGCCTAACGTGCCGTACCAGGCAAGCGTGAATTTTGTCGTGATCGGGAATGTCCTGTCCGCAAAAGCGGAAGGCGTCGTCGTGACAGGCATGCTGAGCGAGGGCGGCTCCATTCCCCAGCAGCGAGAACAAAAGTGCGGCGGATGCGCATTTCAAAATAATCTTCATTTCGCTAAATTTCCTCAGAACCGTAGTCAGCCCTTGATGTCTGCACGCCGTAACTCGCTTGCAGACAGGGAAGTTTTCAAGCTCGCCCCTCCACAATCTCGTCCGTCCAGACCCGGAAGCCCGTCAGCGTATTGGGCCCGAAGGTCGTCGTGATCGCCACATCCGCGGCGTCGCGTCCCCTGGCAAGAAGCACCCTGCCGATGCGCGGCTCGTTGTTCCTCGCATCAAATGTGTACCATCGGCCGCCAAGATAAGCCTCGAACCAGGCCGCGAAATCCCCCGGCGGAAAAGGTGGCGGCGTGCCGACGTCGCCGAGATAGCCGCTGCAATAGCGCGCCGGAATGTTCAAGGCGCGGCAGAACGCGACGGCCAAATGCGCGTAGTCGCGACAGACGCCGCGACCTTCCTGATAGGCTTCCGAGGCCATCCGCGTCACCCGGGCGTGCTCGTAGCCGAATGAAATGTGTTGATGCACGAAATCGCAGATCGCCTGCACCCGCACCCAGCCCGGCGGCGTCCCCCCAAACAAAGTCCAAGCCAGATCCAACATCCGATCGCTATCGCAGAAACGGCTCGCGAGAAGAAAGACGATGGCTTCTTCGGGAAGATTCTCCACCGCGACCTGGGCCGCGTCCGCCACGACCTCATCGGGCAGACCGGAATCCGTCACGACAGCGTCAGTGGATAGGATCATTTGGGCCGCCGGGGCAAGAATCCGGCTGCACCAATTGCCAAACCCGTCGCGGTAGCAGGATATCGGAACCGGGGGGACGATCACGATATGATCAGGCGCCGCGAGGTCGGCCACCCGGGAGTAATGGATGTTCAACATCGCGATCAGCGGAGTGGGTTGCGGAAATTCATATTGCAACTCGTAGCCGACCCGTAGTTTCACTTGTGCTCTCCGCGACTCATGGAGCACGCCAATTGCCATCTGGACCATGTTTCGAAAAAGTTGCTCGACTTTTTCGATAAGGACATGCCCCAACTCTTTGAATTTGAGCGATTTCTTTCGATCACGTGATTCCACGTGATCGGGAAACGCTCTAGGGTTGATTTGTGTACTGGGCGGCTGAACACGTGCACTTTTGCATCCCTAGCACTTAACGGGCCAAGAAAACCGAGAATTATTAGTGTGACGATGGATATCGAAAAATCCTTTGCGCCGGCGCAAGCGCAACATTGCTCTATGCGATAGGCTGTCATGCGGGCCCCTCCGCCCCCTTCCGCCCCGGGCACCGACAAAGAGCCGCCAATGCGTGCCAATCCCGCGCTGAACGATTAAGACATCGGAGATGGTGCATATGAGTGGCAAGGGCTTCTTCCATCACCAGAACTTTCGTAATGCCGCGTCCAAGGGCCACCCTGGCGCATGAGACCGACATGGTTCTATCGAACGAGATTCTCGCGGCGAGCCGGAGGGATGAAAAGGCAATCTTTGCGCTGCTTCGAACCTCGCCGGAGGGGCTCGATCCCGCCGAAGCGCAAGCAAGATTGGCGTCGGCTGGACCGAACCTCGTCACAAAGGAAGGCCGCCCGAGCGTCTTGCGCGAATTGTGGGGACGGGCCAAGAATCCCTTGAACGCCTTGCTTCTTTCTCTCGCGGCAGTCTCCTACTTCCTCGGCGACATCCGTGCGGCGATCGTCATCGGGGTCATGGTTATTCTCGCAATCACCACGGTGTTCATCCAGGAGCATCGCTCCAATGACGCGGCGGCAAAACTGCGCGCCATGGTGAAGACGACGGCCAGTGTCAAACGGCGCGGCGCGGCTGTCCCGCCGGAGAGGACCAGTCC
>VDMG01000007.1 GCA_006514895.1 Beijerinckiaceae bacterium | reverse complement strand
GATCAGAGCACTGCCCAAATAACCTTGCGAGGAGGGGGCCGTCCACATATGGAAAGCGGTCATTCGCTCACGACGCCCTGACCTTTGGCGTCCACTTCGGCGAGTGCCTCTGCGAGTCGTTCTAAACAGAACGGTTTGGAAAGCATCGGCATATTTCTACCAGCTCCGGGCGGCAGTTCGGCATAACCCGTGGCCAACATGACGGGCATATTCGGCCACTCATGTGCGATGGCCTCGGCGAGTTGTACGCCCGTCATTTTCGGCATGGCTTGATCTGTAATTACCAGATCAACGGCATTTTCACCTCGCAGTAAGTCCAGCGCTTCCTTCCCGCAGTTCGCTTGCAATGCGATATGTCCACGAGACCGTCATCATCAACGGCGAGCACCACGAGCGAGCGCATGTCCTTTTGAGCTTCTCGGGTGTGTTGCAAATCCCGGCTTGATGCAGAGTCATCGGCGTCCTTTTGCGCTATCGGAAGCCAAATCTCCGCCGTTGTCCCTTCGCCCTTTTGACTTTTCAGAAAGAACTGGCCCCCCGATTGCTGGGCAAGTCCGTGGACCATCGAAAGGCCGAGACCTGTGCCTTTGCCCAACCCTTTCGTCGTGAAAAAAGGCTCCGTCGCGCGTTCTAGCGTGACCTTATCCATGCCTTCGCCCGAATCCGTCACCATGAGGCAAACGTATCGGCCAGGTTTTAGACCGTCGCTGGATGTTGGAATGCCAGTTGGTTCGCGTCGACCTTCACTGACGAAAGATTGAACGGAAAGTGACTCTCTATTGCGACTGACGGCCCCAATGAGCGCTGAACGAGATCGGTCATTCCGTGCACGAGTACCGCAATGTCGACGGTTTCGGTTTTAAGGTCTTGGCGACGCGCAAAGGCCAGCAGTCGTTGCGTCAAAGTTATCCCTCGTTCCGCTCCGTTTATAGCATTGTCGAATAGCGCGATGGTTTTTGGGTCGTCAGATATGCGCGTGCGCACGAGTTTGAGACTGCCAAGGATGGCCATGAGCAAATTGTTAAAATCATGGGCGATACCGCCAGTCAGTTGACCAATCGCGTCCATCTTTTGCGACTGGAGCAATGTTTCACGCGCTTTGTCGAGGTCCTCTTGCATTTGCCGCCGTTCTGAAATATCGCGCGTAATTTTTGCGAACCCAAATATCTCACCTTTATCATCGCGAATTGGATCAATAACGACGCTGGCCCAAAAGCGTGTTCCGTCCTTACGAACGCGCCAGCCTTCCTTTTCGAATCTCCCCTCTCGGATCGCGGTGTCGAGCGCCTTCTGCGGTTCTTCTTTTGCTCGGTCCTCCTCCGTGTAAAATTTCGAAAAATGATGGCCAATGATTTCGTGGGAAAGATAGCCCTTGATTCTCTCGGCCCCCAAATCCCAATTCGTCACCCGCCCTTTCATGTCGATCATGTAAATGGCGTAGTCGCTCACGCCTTGCACGAGTAGCCGGAATTGCTGTTCGCTTTTCTGGAGTGCATTCTCCGTTTTTTTCCGCTCCGTGAGATCGCGTGTGATCTTGGAATATCCGACAATCGATCCGTCTCGATCTCGGATCGGATCGATGACGACGTGCGCCCAGAAGTGTGTGCCATCCTTACGCACCCGCCAACCTTCGCTCTCGAATTTCCCCGCTTGGGCTGCGGTTGTGAGGGCGAGCTGTGGCAGCCCAATCTTCTGATCTGCATCCGTGTAGAATCGCGAAAAGTGCTGCCCGATGATTTCTGAAGCCTCGTATCCCTTGCAACGCTGCGCGCCTGCGTTCCAGCTCGATACAATGCCTTCGGGATCAAGCATGTAGATGCCGTAGTCCGTCACCGCCTCAACAAGGAGCCGGTATCGGGCATCATCGCTGAGGTCTGAAAGCCATCTAAGCCCGGCCATGTTACGCGATCCCTAAAACGGCGCACCAAATAAATCCGGCCTAATTTTGCCGTTGGGACGTACAGCCAACAGGCCTTTCATCGCGGTTTTGGATCTGAGCAGTCGAATGTGGTGTTCCACTTCCGCTTGGGGTCAACTCCCGTCATTGAGAACTGTGAGCCGAATTTCCGCTTTGGGTCGGAAGCAGAAATGCAAATTGAGACATTAGCCCTATAATGACCGCGGGCGATCTGCATGAACGTCAACAAAAGTAACGAGGACTTACGACGACGTGCGTTGAACTCGTGCCCGTTCACATTTGCCGTCCGCACGATGAGGCTTTTCGAGCTTTACAGGGTCGCTTAGTCCCGTTACTTGCGTTGAGATGTTTATGACATTCCTTTGACAGCGGCGATCCGCGGAGGCCGATGATGCTCTCATGGTTTCAAGCGCTAATGCCGAAGGAAGAGCGCTTCTTCGATCTCTTCGACCGGCACGCCGTCACTATTGTGGCCGGCGCGCATGCGCTGCGCTCTCTGCTCGATGGCGGCGAGAAAGCGCCGGAACATTGTAAGGAAATCAAGCGCTATGAAAACGACGCGGACGAGATCACGCGGGAAGTCTTGCTCGCCGTGAGGCGCACCTTCATTACGCCTTTCGATCGCGGCGACATCCGCGCTCTGATCACGGTGATGGACGACACCATCGACCAGATGCATCAAACGGCCAAGGCGACGCTCCTTTACGAAATACGCGACTTCGAGGCCCCGATGCGCCGTATGGGCGACATCATCGTTCAGGCCGCCGAACTCACCCAAAGCTCGATTCCGCTTTTGCGGTCCATGCACCACAACGCGAGTAGGC
>VDMG01000008.1 GCA_006514895.1 Beijerinckiaceae bacterium | reverse complement strand
AGGCATTTGTTCGAGAATTCCCTATCGCCCATTTGGCCGTAGGCACTGGCGAAATCATTGACGCGAATCGATATTGTCGTGGCGGCGAGCGGAACGGAACCAGGATGAGACTGAAACCGATGGCGATATGGGGAATGTCGGTTTATTTTCTTGATTTTAGGGATCAAATTCCACCAGCCGCCGGAGTCGATTCGGCAAGTTCTACTTCCGGCAGTGCTCGATGCTAGTGAATTGCCGGGATCTCGCCGTCATGGCGGCTACCTTGGCCAATGACGGCTTGAACCCGGTCACGGGTGAGGCTGCCATGCCTGCGGAATTTGTTCAGGACGTGCTGAGCGTCATGCATAGCTGCGGCATGTACGACTATGCCGGGCACTGGGCCGACGAGGTCGGTATTCCCGCCAAGAGCGGTGTGTCCGGCTGCGTCATCGCCGTCGTACCGGGGCAAATCGGGATCGCCATCTATTCGCCGCGGGTCAATACTTACGGGAACAGCGTCCGCGCTCTGATGGCTTGCCGCCGGATATCGACGGACTTCGGCCTTCATGCCTTTTGCAGCCGCACCGGCGTCGAATCGGTTTTGCGCCACGAACTCTATGGGCTCCAGATCCGTTCGAAGCGCGTCCGCACGCCCGCCGAACGTGCGATCCTCGACCGAAGCGGCGGCGCGATCTGCATCATCGAGGCCCAGGGCAGGCTGTTCTTCGGCACGGCCGAGAGATTGGTCCATCGCATCCGCGAAGTCGCCGCCAATGCGACCCATGAATCGAGCGACTGGCGCAGAATTAGCCCGCCCGGCTTCGCGCAGTGTTTGAGGCGAGGGGAGCTAGCAGGCGGAAGTGCCGTTCGCCATGGGCCTCACGGTCGGCGAGCGTCCCCGCTTTCTTGTTCAAAGGGTTTGGGATTGAGTGGACGAGCTTCGATCGCGACGCCTACCAATCCTAAAGCCGCGCCCTTCCCCGCAAGGGTGAGCCCTTCATGAAAAGCACGAGCGGGACAGCCCTTGCGCTCGTGCCATTAGATGCGACCCACGTACATTTTCTTGGGTCTACAAAGATTCAAATCCGGACTGGGCAATCCTAAAGCGCCTGCTAAATACTGTGGTCCAGGCGGTTTTGTCGCAGGTACACACACCGACATCGAAGACCATGCTCTCACAAGGAGGTCGAGGAGACAATTGATGCGCACTCGCGCAACGAGCGCATCCGTGGCGGTCTTGGGCGCTGGTCACGTCGGAGCGGCCATCGCCCATACCCTGGTACTCCAAGGCATCGCCGAGCGCGTGATTCTCCACGACAGGCAGCGGGTGCGGGCCGAAGGGGAGGCATGGGACATTGACGACACCACACCGCTGCTCCACGAGGGAACAGTGCTCCCCACAGATGACTACCGCGACCTCGCCGACTCGGATGTGGTGGTGGTGACCGTCGGAGCCAATATCAAGGCGGGGCAGTCCCGGCTAGAGGTGCTCGGGCAGAATGCTGACCTCATCCGGTCGGTCATGGGCGAGCTGGACAATGTGTCGCGGGAGGCGGTCGTCGTGATCGCAACCAACCCGGTGGATATCCTCACCCGCATCGCCATCGCGTGCTCGTCGCGACCGGAGCACCAAATACTCGGGAGCGGGACCGTGGTTGACACAGCGCGCCTGCGCTATCGCCTAGCCGCGACCTTGGGCGTGGACGCCGAGGACACACTTGTGCACATACTCGGCGAGCACGGTGAAAGCCAGTTCGTGGCTTGGTCAAGCGCTGCGATCGGGTCGATCCCCCTGGCGTCCTTCCCGCTGCCGTCCGGGATGAGCCTCGCGCAGATCCAGGCCGACTGTGAAACCGCCACGCGGCGCCGCGGCGCGGACATCCACACGCGCAAAGGCTACACGAGCTACGGCATCGCGGCGGCGGTCTGCCGAATTTCGACAAGCATTCTGCGGAATGAGGGGAGGATCTTTACTGTTTCGGCGCGTGCTCTACCCGAATACGGCATCGGCACGGAGGTTGCCCTTGGTTTGCCCTGTACCATCGGGCGGAAGGGAGTGGCGCGGCGGCTGTTGCTGAAGAGCACGGTCGGCTTGAGAAGTCGGCGATGGTGCTGGCGACGGCCTACCGCTCACTGTCATAGCAAGCGTGCCGTCATCCTTGCCGTTCCTTAAGGCAACGTCAGAGCTTGTACGACTCGACCTGAGCCACAACAAGCACCCTTGCCCGACCCTTGCCCAGGATAACATATTGTTTTCATTGATATTTCCGCTTCATGGGCAAGGTGGGCAAGCTTACCCCCCTTTCCAATCGGTGCATTTTCGCGTAGCAAGCGTGTGAGTGTTAGAGAAAGACTCTAGTTTGTTTTTTAGCTTGCCCACCTTGCCCACCTTGCCAACTATAATAAAAACAATAAGTTAACCTGGGCAAGGTCCGCCAGACCCTTGCCCCAGGACCTTGCCCAACCAAAGCTACGCTGTTAAAAAAATGGGTGCTGCAACTTCAACGCCGCCCATTCGTCGTCCCCAGCAACCCGCCACATGTCCAAATCCGCCACCGCATAGACGGTCTTCTTTTCGCCCTCGCCCTCGATTCTAACACGCTTGTGTGGCACCCGGGCCCGTCCCAGAGCCCGCGAGAGGCTTTGCTCCATCCGTTTGTCAATCGGTTTCTGGTACGGTCCTGTATCCCCGATAAAGCTTTGCAAAAGCATATTGAACGGTTGGGGTGGGTCGCCCGCCGAGGCGTCGCCCAGCAGGTCGTGCACAAACT
>VDMG01000261.1:16564-21916 GCA_006514895.1 Beijerinckiaceae bacterium | reverse complement strand
ATCCCGCGGTCGGGTACGGCGGGGGCGTATATCGCGGTGGCGTTTACCGCGGTGGGGTGTACCGCGGGGGCGTATACCATCGCGGTGGCGTATACCGTCGCGGTGGCGTTTACCATCGTGGTGGCGTTTACCATCGCGGCCGCGGGTTTCGTCGCTGAACGAGCGGATTGCCGCCGCCCGGAGTCTGAGCTTTTGCGAAAGTTGGCGTCGCCGACGAAGGTCGGGGGGCGGCAAAGCGAGCCATCGTCACAGACTGAGCCTTTGGGAAGAAACCGCAATCACCTCATCTAGAGCATCACCGGCAGCCAAGAGGCCATGCGGCGCCTCTTTCGGGTCAAGCGCGATCTCACGGGCAATCTCCCTGGCCTTCCAGCCGTCCACCCGGACACTATGGCGCCAGTTGTCCGCGTTGCCCGAGACGCAGAGCGCGAGATAGTTATGATGCGGTGGGGCTTCCCGCCGCCGCCGAACCTTGGCACAGCGCCGGTCACGAATAAGATGGCTAGAACAATCGATGTGGTAATCATCGACGGCGCCCTGCATGGCATCAACATGGCCGCCTTGTGCGGACCGACTGGCCCATTTTGCAGGCGCTCACACGTGCCGCTGGTCGCGGCGTCCATATCCATCTCGATGGTGGTTAGTTTGTCGAGCACGAACCCGCGAAGGTCTTCCATGATCTCACCGGGACGCCGGACGTCGATAAGGGTCAAGCGCAAGGGCAGCGGCCTGATGCACCTCAAGAAACCCCGCCGAAAGGCCGGGTTCATTGTTCTTGGATAAGGTCGAGACCCAACAAACTTGGCTCAATATTTCGCGACAACCGGCGCCGGAGCCCACAAGTCGAACTTGTAATCGAAGCCGACCTGGACCTGGTTTTGGTTGATTTGACGGTTCCCGCTAAAGAATGCGCCCGCGGGCAGCAGCCCAAAATTGTTCTCCCTGATGCTGCCCCAATTGCTATAACGATATTCGGCAAAGATCGACCAATTGTTGGTGACGGCATACTGGACGCCGCCGCCGACCGTCCAGCCTACGTGGGTGCTCGAAACGTTGCCGGAGGCGAAGAACGGAAAGCCACCGTTCAGCGCTCCGGAGTTTGCGATCGACACATTGGTGTTGAAGCCGCCGAAGGCAACGCCGCCGGTCGCGTAGATCAGGACGCGGTCCCAGCCCGGAAATATCCCGCCCAAGGCGATACCGACCTTGCCGCGAATCGAGCCCTGAACGTTGGCATTCGAGTGCGCCGACAGAGCCGTGCCGTCAGGGAAGAACGCCGCAGCGGTATTGCCCAATCTTGGGCTGTTCATAGCTTGACAGCGAATCAGATGATACACCTGTTCCATCGCGCAATGTGCAGACAGAAAATAGGTTACGCGCTTTACGGGGATACTGTCTCCAGTCGAGGAGAAGATGCGGCGCGCGATTCGTGACGAGCAGGCCAAAGACCCGCTCATGACGCCGTGGATCCATAAGGTCAGCGCCTCAACGTCTTTTGCTGCGTCCAGGTCGCCTTTCGCGGCTTCTTGCTTGGCTTTCTCGAGAGATTTGCGCCAGCCTTCAATCATAAGCTTGCCGACAATCTCATTGATCTCATTGTATGCGAGGCGATACCGAAGGTGCTTTGGGTGGCTTTGATTTCGTGGTCATGTGAAGCTTCACCTATTTTTTCGGTGGAAAGCGCGCTTTCGCGGTTCGTGTGATGTGATTGCCGGTGTTATGCTTGAGGTGCGGCGGGAATGGCCCTTGGTCATGTAGCTAAGCTCCCAGAAGCACATTGCCGTCCCCGTCGCACCATGAACGGTCACGCCGCCTTCGTGGCAGGAATAGCCCCACCATGTGCAGGGCCTTGCTGCGGCGTCGCGCCGCCGCCCCATACCGGATAAAGCGTGGGAGCTTAGTCGCTGACATCCGGCCAGCGCTCGCCGGCCAAGTCCCCCATATTATTTGGAGTGAAAGGTCGTCCCCAGTGTCCATGCGAACAATCGTGAATGGTTTTTTAGCTATTATAGGGACTCTGGTCGCCGTTATCTTTGTAGGAATGAACGGCCACCTTAAATCGATAGACGACCACCTTAAATCGGCAGATGACAAATTCCAGGCAGCCGACCGTTCTAACGTTAAGGTTGAAGAGTTGTTTGCAAAAGTTCCTAAGCTAGATGAGCAAATCAATGAGATTCGCGTGAATGTCAGTGGGTTGCCTGCGATGCAAAAGACCATCGATGATACCCACGACGCCGTCACTAGGTTGCAAGACGGCCAGGCGCAGATAAAGGAGCAACTCAACAATACGCAAAATCAGATAAATCAGATACCTGGGATGCACAAATAGTTGAACTGAGTGCCGACAAACAATATCAGTATTTGTCAATTTTCCCACGCCTCCAACACCTCCAACGCTTCCACCACGTCCGTCATTTCCCAAAGCCCCCGGTCACGCCAGGCCGGAGTTGTCTGCAGCGTCGTATGGATGCGCACGAAATTGTAGTACATCGCGAATAGCGCGACCGAATGCGGCCGGAGAAGCTAATCCCCGGCCGGACATGGCTATTGAATAAACGCAGGCGCTGAACCAAAATCTAGGCATTGTCTCGATCCTCCGCCGTATTAATGCCGCGCATTGACCATCGACGTCAAGCTCGATCTCGTACTGGCGCGGGGTGAAGAGGATAGCAAACGGATCGAGGAACTTTCGACCAGGTGTAATACAGGCTCTCGGCGATGCCCTCGCGCCGGCAGAGTTCCGAGATGCTGTGTTCGCCACGCAAACCGTCCAGCACAATGCGGATTTTCTCCTCGGCTGAATATTGTTTGCGCGTCGCCCGGCGGATGTCCTTCACGATCCGCTCGGAGGACATTTTGGGGGTTCCGGATTTCTGGCTCATCTCCACTCCTTGATGGTTACGATGAGCCAGAAATCCTCCCTTCTTCAAGCCGCTAGATCTGTCTCACGGGCGCTGACGCCAGACACGTATCCGCGAGATTCGCGCGCGCGAGCGCAGTTTTAACCCCTTCACGCGAGCCATGGCACATTGACGCCACGGGCGCTTTCCGTACTTGAAAAGCCCTTGCAATGGGGAATGGGCTCGTAAGCCCGAACATTGAAAATTCATCGCGACGAAAACAGAAAGCGTTTCGCGTTTTTGTGGATTGGTTTGTAGATCAGCCGCGCTGGGCCGAGCGATTAAGCATGTCGAACAGGCGGACTTCACGCGAAAAATCAGGCTCTAGCGGCTCAATTTGTTTGGCGAAGCGGGCCTTCACCCAATTATATAACTCCGTGTCATATTGGTTCAATGTTTCCAGCCGTTTCCGCGTCGCCTCCGACACAGCTTCTACCTTGGGCCGATTAGGCGTCTCGTTGCGAATCTGGAACAAGACCCGATGGAGGGGCCAACCATAAAGCCGCTTTAAGAACCAAACGAGTGCGCTGTACTTTTCCAACGGGGCCGCGACGATGAAGCGTTCCTCAATGTTGCGCTTGGCCATCTCGAGATGGCGCCGTTCCACGGGGGGAGTCGAAATCTTTCGGCCCTCAAGGTCCCAGGGCGCGTCCAGTTCAGGACAGCCGCTCAGCATTCGCACCTGCTGGTTGTTATGATCTAGACCGATCCCGCTGTCCAAATATTGTTCAAGTGTCAGGTCCTTAATGAACGAATAACTCCGCAGGTCGGTCTTCAACCGATTGAAAAAAAAATTGGAAATAACCCGATTCGCCGGATGCCGCAAAATTGTGAAACACTTCGATGGCCGATCGAACAGAGTATCAATGTCCATTGCAAAGTGACCTACTATGCAACGGATCGCACGCTGGTTCGCAACCGGCAGTTTATGGAACTCCTCGGCAACCTTCGCAGTGGATCGCACATGAAGAGCCGTACCTCCATACTTAAGGTAGGCATTAAAGTGTTGATCTGCAAAGCAATGCTCGACAACGCCCTTCATCGTCATTCCGCCCGTTTTTGGAATATGGAAGAAAATCAGGACTTCGGGTGGGACCAATCCAGGAATGCCGCCAATAGGAGAACCGAACAGCATTGAGGTATGCCTCCGCGAAAATTCTGCTACACTATCGTTGTGCCAATTTTTATAGTAATATCATAAAGCTACTCTTTATGCCATCCATGGAGATTACTCTGCCGCCGATCCTCGCGCAGACCGTAACTCGAGAAGCTCTGTTTGGTGTTCACGACGTCCTCGGGGCGGACCCGCCGCAATGACGGCCCCCGGACCGAGATCGATGATCCAATCGGCCGCTTTCACGACTTCGAGATTGCGCTCGATCACGCTCTCCTGCCATCGTGGTCAGGCCAAGCACATCGTCGAGTTCCCGATAAGCCAATAATCCGGCGCCGGAGGTCGCGACCAATCCGCGAAACTGTAGCTTCAGGCGGCGATTGTAATTAAGCCTGAGAACCTCACCATTCGACGAGACAGCTATTACAAAATTTGAACGCGCTCCCCAGCCCTGTAAAATTGAGCGTCTTTCGGAGTATGCGGGTTTAAAGCTTTTCAATCCGCGCAAGGGTAAACAGTCCAAGAGGCGGCAGTTTGCGCCGTTCTACGAGACGCACGCTGGGCGTGGAATCGATCCAATCACCCAGAACAGACCAGGCGAATTCCGGCCGCCAACCGAGTTCGGCACTGCATTTGGCGAGAGCCGATTCGATCCAGGCTATCGGACCTTGGGCGCTACCGATATGATTGACGAGGATGATCTCGCCACCGGATTTCACGACCCGGGTCAGTTCATCGAGACTAGCGTGCGGCTCGGGCACGACGGTCAAGACATAAGGGGCGACCACCGCATCGAAATGGGCGTCTGGAAAAGCAAGGCGCGCCGCGTCCATGACGAGGAGGCCTTCGACATTGCCTAAAGCCTTGGCGCTTACGCGCCGTTGCGCGCGCCGGAGCATGGGCTCGGAAAGATCGACACCGGTCAACCGCGTCCGCCGGTCGAACATGGGCAATTCCAGACCAGTTCCGACACCGACATCGAGCACGTGTCCTCCCACGCAGCTGGCGGCCGCCGCGGCGGCTTTGCGCCCGGGTCGCAAGACAAGTGCGAAGACGAGATCGTAAATAGGCGCCCAGCGCGCGTAGGATTTCTTGACATGTTTATTATCGAGAACGGCGGAATCGCCGGCGTGCCCTGGCCTTGCGTCCGAGGCGGTGGCTTCACCAGGATAGGTTTCCGCTTGCACGGGCGCGATCCTCCACGTTTCGCCGCAACGATTTCCATTCTCATGGACCGCGCTCCGGTCAATTGCTCAATGCTTCCGCTCACGCACGTGATACGGCTGGTCTTCCCCTCAAAGCGGCAATGGCTCGGCTCGCGCGAAACTTCTTTCC
>VDMG01000261.1:0-16554 GCA_006514895.1 Beijerinckiaceae bacterium | reverse complement strand
AGCCAGTTCCGTCGAAATAATGAAGCCGCCGCCCAAAACCCGTGCGCGCGGCCGGTCCGACGCATAAAAGACGCAAGCCTGGCCAGGCGAAACGCCATCTTCGGCGGCGGCGAATTCGACGGCGGCTTCTTCGGGACCAATAAAAAGGAATCCCTGAACCGGAGGCCGGGACGAGCGGATCTGCAGAAAGATTTCTTCTCCCTTCGCATGATCCTCTAGCGTGCCGGGCCCGATCCAGTTGAGTGCGCGCAAACGGACCCGGCGGGTCGCCAGCGCCTCGCGAGGCCCAACGACGACAGTCGCCCGCGCGGCGTCCAGTTTGACGACAAAAAGCGGCTCGCCGGCAACGGAGCCGCCAAGTCCAAGACCACGCCTTTGGCCGACCGTATAATGGATGACGCCCGGATGGCGTCCGAGCACGCGGCCGTCGATATGCACAATGTCGCCGGGCCGCGCCGCGCCGGGCGTCAAGCGTTCGACAAGATCGCTGTACCTGCCGGTCGGAACGAAACAAATATCCTGGCTATCAGCTTTTTCCGCGACCGGCAGACCGAACGGGCGGGCGAGGGCGCGGACTTGTGTTTTTTCCATTTCGCCAAGAGGAAACCGCAAAAATTGGAGCTGAGCCTTAGTCGTCGCGAACATGAAATAGCTTTGATCGCGGGAAAGGTCGTGCGCCCGGTAGAGCGCGCGATTGCCCGAGGCATCGAGCCGGGAGGATACGTAATGGCCAGTCGCCAAGGCATCGGCGCCGAGGTCTAGCGCCATCTCCAGCAGATCGGCGAATTTGATTTCGCTGTTACAAGCAACGCAAGGTATTGGCGTTTGCCCAGCTGCATAACTTTGCGCAAAGGGAGAAATAACCTTGTTCCGGAACCGCTCCTCATAGTCCAGCACATAGTGCGGGATGCCAAGGCGCGCGGCAGTAAGACGCGCGTCATGAATGTCCTGCCCGGCGCAGCAGGAACCCCGGCGATGAACCGCCGCGCCATGGTCGTAAAGCTGCAAGGTCACGCCGATAACATCGTAGCCTTGCTCCTTGAGCAACGCGGCCACGACCGAGGAATCGACCCCGCCCGACATTGCGACGACGACGCGCGTTTGTGCGGCGGGTTTGTCGAAACCGAGACTCATGGGAACTGCGGTCCCTCCCGGCGCGGGGTTTTCGTTCATGGCCGTCGCCCAACGCTCACTCTATTGGCCGGCAAGAAGCTATTCGCCACATGCCGGGGCGAACCGGCACACCGGGTCTCCAGGTAAGTGTCGCGACCTCTGACCATGATTGCTTCAAGTTCGATCGCCCGGTGTCTATCTATTAGATTTTTTTGCATGATCTAATCCAAAATTCCGCAACTCGTCGGATAAGATTATGCTCTCATGCGCGACTCTCCAAGGTCCGCCCGGCATGCGCAGGGCAAATCCTCGCGCCTATTCAGTCACCATGAGGACCGGCACTACAGTACCAAGCACCCCTATTTAATACCTCCCCCATGCCGAATGCAAATTTGATCGCTGCTTGGCGTCCCTTCCCCGGGAATCGCGCCAGCGTGTTTCCTTAACGTTATGCAAATGAATCGTCTCAATTAGAGACATAAAGCATCGGACATCGCATTCGTACCAAATAATCGAGATGTTTAGAATGGAATTCCGTTAGCAAAAGCGTGGTTTCAGTTTAGGCAAATCTTAAAACACACTCCCTATTTTGTCCGGCAGCAAGGTCAGTGTGGTGTGTGAGTGTTGAACATGTCTGAACCAAACCGTCTGCGGACCAAATATGTCATCGGGCCGGACGGCAGCCCCTTGACAGTCGCCGATCTACCTCCTTCCACGACCAAGCGCTGGGTGATCCGGCGCAAGGCGGAAGTCGTGGCGGCGGTGCGAGGCGGCCTTTTGTCTCTGGACGAAGCGTGCAGCCGTTATACCTTGACCATCGACGAATTTCTATCCTGGCAATTGTCGATCGATCAATATGGGCTCGCCGGGCTGCGCACGACCCGTATTCAGCAATATCGGGCCTGAACACCGCGCGGTTTGGCCCCCGGCGGCGACGGCGCGTCTCCTGTCCAAGTCCTGACATCCAAGAGCCTCGGCAAGGGAAACGTCTTGGCCGTGAGACCTCAGGCTCCTAAAGCGCAAGCTCAATAATGCTCCGGCGCCCGTTCCGCGTCTTCGTCCGGCAGCTTATGGCGCAAGATGAATGGCACCTGCGCCATAGAGAAAAGAAAAATCAGAATAAGCATTCCCGGAAATTTGAAGGCGACCCAGACATCGTTCGATTGGGTGCGCCAAACGATCTCATTTAGAAGCGCAAGCGCGAAAAAGAAACTTCCCCAGCGCAAGGTGAGAAGCCGCCAGCCGCTCTCGGTCAAGGCCATGGCGTTATCAAATATGATGGGCAGGACCGGCTTATTCGTCGCGAGGCCGCCTATGAGCGCCGCCCCGAAGCCGGCATAAAGCACGGTCGGCTTCATCTTGATGAAGGTGGCGTCCTGCAAATAAAGCGTGAGCCCGCCGAAAACGAGCACCAGAATCGCGGTTACGAGCGGCACGGCCGGGAGCCGCCGCGTCGATACGAACGAGACAACTAGGGCCACTGCTACGGCAGCCATCAAAATGACGGTCGCGGTGAAAAGCCCCACGTTGGGATCGCTCAAGATCGACGGCGGCAGGAAAGTCGCGACGACGGACGCGAACAGTTTTGGACGCGCATTCGCGAAAAAGAACAAGATCAACGGCCCCATTTCGACGCCAAATTTGAGCCATGGCGATCCCCGCTTGCCTCGCCTTTGCTTCGGCGCGGCGGCCTGGGCCTGCATATCGTTCATCGATTTGACCTTTCTGGTGTTTGCCAGGCAACGCGAAATTCTAGATCACGATGATCTTGGATTGAACCAATCCAAAATCATGAGCGTGATCGATTCCAAGAGGTTAGAGCGGAATGCGGGCGGAAAACCGGCTTCAACTTTTTCCTCATCCCGCTCTATTGCTCCAAGCCAGCTATGGCGCGGGCAAAATCCCGCGCCTCAAAAGCTTCGAGGTCGCTCGCTCCCTCCCCCACCCCAATGAAATGTATCGGAAGATCGAATTTCTCTGCGATCGCAACGAGAATGCCCCCGCGTGCGGTTCCGTCGAGCTTGGTCATCACAAGGCCCGTGACCCCGGCGACGCGGCCAAAAATCTCGACCTGATTGATCGCGTTCTGGCCGACTGTCGCATCGAGGACGAGAAGAACGGCGTGCGGCGCTTCGGAATCGGCCTTCTTCATCACGCGTATGATTTTTTCGAGTTCGGCCATGAGCTCGGCCCGGTTTTGCAGGCGTCCCGCGGTATCCATCAGCATAACGTCCGCACAACTTTCCCGCGCGGTCTTCATCGCATCGAAAGCGAGCGCCGGGGCATCGCCGCCTTGTTCGCGCGAAATCACGGGACAATTGAGGCGCTCGCCCCAGATGCGCAATTGCTCGATCGCAGCGGCGCGGAACGTATCGCCAGCGACGAGGACGACGCTCATGCCTTTGGCTTTAAATTGCGCCGCGAGCTTGCCGATGGTTGTCGTTTTGCCTGATCCATTCACCCCGACCACGAGAATGACGAATGGCTTCTTGCCGGGATCGATCTCTAGCGGCCGAGCATAAGGGGTCAGCACACGCTCGATTTCCGCCGCGAGGACCATCTTGACTTCGTCGACACCGACATTCTTGTCATAGCGGCCATGCCCGATCGCTTTCGCAATTCGAGCCGCCGCGGCGATTCCGAGATCGGCGCGAATCAGCACGTCCTCCAAATCGTCGAGCATCGCAGCGTCGAGCTTGCGCTTGGTGAAGATGGAAGCGAGGCCTTCCCCAATCGAACCGGACGACCGCGATAGACCATCGCGCAGCCGCGTCCACCAGCTCCGCTTTTGTCCAAGCGCTGGCGGCCCGCCGGAAGCTGTTTCGCTCAAGGGAAGGTCCGGCTCCAAAACATCGGGAGCGGCCTCGGCGGTGAAGTCTTTGAACAAGATTTCATCTTCCGCCGGAGCGCCAGAATCCGCCCGCGCGGTTTCAGCGGGATCTTCTCTGCGGCCGAACATCCGTTTGAACAGGCTGGATTTCGGCTTGGATTCTCCCTTATCGGCACCGTTGTCCTTGCTCACCATAGATCCTATTGAATAGGCTTTTGAATGCGGGCGTTTGGTGCCCCCGCGAGTGGGGCCGGAATTGCGTTTGGCGCGATCTGCGGCTGTATGTTGTGTCGCATGATCTTATCCAAAAAGCGATGGCCAAAAGACAGCGAGTCCGGCCGGGGGCACCTAACCGCCGCCACAGCCTAATTCAATAACGGGCTCCAGGACGGGTCGGAACCATAATTCGGCGTCGGCACTGGAAATTCGCCACGTCCAAACACATCGGTCATGAAAATCTTCGCGCCGCTTTGTTCGCCAGGATCGCGAAAGAACATCAGATAAAGGCCGTTCGGCGCCCAGGTCGGCCCCTCGTTATGATAACCTTCGGTCAAGATCCGCTCGCCGGATCCATCGGGATGCATAACACCGATCGCGAATGTGTCGGCCTTTTGCTTGGTAAAGGCGATATAATCGCCTTTCGGTGACCAGACTGGCGTCGAATAGCGCCCCTCGCCAAAGGAAATGCGTTTTGGCCCGCCCCCGTTGGCCGACATGACATAGATCTGCTGGCTGCCGCCGCGGTCCGATTCAAACACGATTTGCGTTCCATCGGGCGAATAGGAAGGCGACGTGTCTATGGCATTGGAATCGGAGAGCCGCGTCGTCGTGCGAGTGCGCAAATCCATCGTGTAGAGATTGGATGAGACACCTTGCGCAAGCGACATCACGACCTTTTGCCCATCCGGCGAGAAACGCGGCGCGAAGGTCATGCCTGGGAAATTGCCGACGACCTCACGCTGCCCCGTCTCGATGTTTAATAGCAGCACTTTCGGGTCGGAAGCGCCAAACGACATGTAGGTCACATCCTGCGACGAAGGGGAGAACCTTGGCGTCACGACGAGATCGTCGCCCCGGGTCATGTAGCGCAGATTGGCGCCGTCCTGATCCATGATTGCGAGGCGCTTGCGGCGGTGCTCGGGCGGACCCGTCTCATCGACAAAAGCAACCCGCGTATCGAAAAATCCCTGCTCGCCCGTAATCCGCGAAAAGATTGCATCCGAGATAATATGTGCAACCCGGCGGGCATTGTTCGGATCGGTGACATATTGGCTCCCCGCGATCTGCGCGCCAGTCGCCACGTCCCAAAGCCGGAACTCGGTTTGCAGCCTGCCGTCGGAGACTCGACCGGCGCGGCCAGTCACAACGAATTGCGCGTTGATCATACGCCAGGAAGCCATCTGAGGAGCCTGGTCTGGATTGCTAATCGTTTCAACGAAGGTCTTGGGATCGATGGGCGCAAGGAACACAGAACGATTGAAATTATTGGTAATAATGCCGGTCAACTGGGCGCCGGCCGCCGCTTCGCCGACAAATGCCGTCACCGCTATCGGTATGGGCTTAAATTCTCCCGCGCCATGAACGTCGAGATAGCGGTCCTGCTGGGCAAGCGCCGCCGGCGCGGACTCTAAGCCTCCAAGCAAGACCGCGGCCGCGAGGACTGCAGCGAGAGTTTCCACCATGGACGGAAGACGGAGCCGCGCGCGGGAACGAAGCAAGGAGAAGCAAAATATCACAGCATTTCCTCTGGATCGAAGCGAACGATCCGGCCTTTCCACTGGTCGTAATAGGGCTGATATTGGGCAGGAATCCGCAGCGGATCGCAGCGCCGCACTGCCCGTACTGCGCTTTCCGCCAGACTGCGCAGATTGGGATCGGAAGGAGGATTGAGCAGCACGGGCTGACCGATCAGCGAACCGTCGGGCGTATATTGAACATGAATCTCCGGGATATATTTCTGTTGGCCGCCGAGCCCCGCAAAGGTCCAGCATCGCTTATACTGTTCCTGCAGCAATCCGTCGAGCTGGTCCCAGAGCGAAGGCGACATTTTGGTAGCGCTTGCGGTTGGCGAGCCAAGCGAGGCCAATTGGCTCAATTCATGGCCGCTCGCTTGTTTTCTTTGTGGAGTCTCCTTGTTTAGAAACTTGGCAATGTCGCCCACATCAAATTTTTGTTGCGGCTCGGCGGCCTCGTCTCCGGATCTTGGCTTGGCCACCGGCTTTAGCTTTTCCTGTTGTTTATCCTGCTCGAGCAGTTTGGCCAATTGGTCCGGCTTGAATTTAGGCTCAGCTTTTTTTGGCGCCTCGATGGATGGCTTCGGTTTCAATGGAGCCGGCTTTGGCGCAATTGCTTCCGCTTCTTCGTCGGCACGCGACATCGGCGGGGGGACAACGACTTGCTTTGCCGCCGCGGCTTTCGGCGCTGGCTTGGCAACTTCTTGTGCCGAGCGTGGCGCCGGCACAGCCGCGGTATGTTCAGGCGGCTTCGGCGCCGCTTGCGGATCGGCCTGCCCTGGATCCGCCTGACGTTTCAGCGGCGAAGGCGGCGCAGGAACATCCTTTGGCGCATCGCTTGGCGAGGGCTGCGGGTTTAGCCGGGAAACTTCAGCAATTCTTTGGCTCCGTTGGCGGGGCTTCACCTCAGCCGCCGTCTTTTCGCCCTTCATGATTTGATTAAACTGTTCGCCGCTGAGAACCGCAACCGGAATGCTCTCCTGCGCGTCGCTTAATGGCGGCGTCCCGGAAAAGGACAACAGCGCCAGCGCGAGCAAGCTGAGATGAACGCCGCCCGAGACCGCGAGGCCAGGATTTTCAGGCAACGCCATGACGGTTCAGTTCTTGTCGGGATCGGTGACCAGAGCGACCTTTTTATATCCGGCCGCGGTGATGATCGACATGACCTCGGCGATCCGCCCGTAATTAACCTGATTTGCCCCGCGCACGTAAATTCGCTCGTCGACGCCCGCGGCCGCCGCCGCCTTCAATTTGTCCGCGAGCTCGGTGACTTGCACCGGCTGTTCCATGACATAGACCAAGCCTTTGTCATCGACGGCGACAGAGATCGGTTTTTGCTCGACGTTCAGCGCCGCCGCTTTGGTTTTCGGCAAATCGATTGCGACCCCTGTCGCGAGCAGAGGCGCGGTCACCATGAAAATGATCAACAGCACGAGAATGACGTCGATGAATGGCGTCATGTTGATCTCGGCCATGGCACGATAGCGAGGCACGCCACGCCGCCCGCGCCCGCTCTTGCGCACCGCTATACTCGACATGCCCATTTTCAAAATCTCCAGCGGATGGTTTCAAAGTTACCGGCGCAAGACGACGCCGATCTTTTTGCGACGCAACGATCAAGCCGCCCGGTCATGAATGGCATGCTGATCGATTTGACGCGACAAAATCGCGGAAAACTCGTCCGCGAAACCTTCAAGCCGAGCCTGTTTCTTAGCGACATCGCCTTGGAACTTGTTATAAGCGATCAGGGCCGGAATCGCCGCGAACAACCCTATAGCGGTCGCGAAAAGCGCTTCCGCAATGCCCGGCGCCACGACCGCAAGCGACGTGTTGCGCGACGCGGCGATCGAGCGAAACGCGGTCATGATGCCCCAGACCGTGCCGAACAGACCGATGAAGGGACCTGCCGAGGCGACCGTCGCCAGCACCAGAAGGTTGGATTCGAGCTTCTCGACCTCGCGCGCGATCGAAACGTCAAGGACTTTCTCGATCCGCGCCTGAAGGCCCATGAAGGACGACGCCGCTCCTTGCACAGAGCGCCGCCATTCCCGCATCGCCGCCACGAACAAGGCCGCCATTCCCGACGCCGGGCGCGAAGACAAGGTCGCATAAAGCTCATCGAGAGAGGCGCCTGACCAGAAAACCTCCTCGAACTGCGCCATGGCGCGATTCGATTTTGAAAAAAGCATCACCTTGTTGATGATGATGGCCCAACACCAGACCGAGGCCGCGAGCAATCCCACCATGACGAGCTTGACCACGAAATGAGCCGACCAAAACATGCCGAGAAGAGAGACTTCCATAATGGGCGGCGCCAATCCGGAAGCTGCGATATCGGCCGGATTCATTTTCTTCATTCCTTCTAAAGGTTGGCGAGGCAAATGCCGTAAGTCAAATCCCATTTCAGTTAAATCTTGCCTGCGAAATCGGTCATTTCTGGGGCTTCCCGCCAGTCCCCGGCCCTGTCCGTTGAACAGGTGTCGGATTTGGCCATGATCAAGGTTAAATTTGCGTTACCCCTTAGCTTCCAAGGCACCCACGCCGCGTGGTCCGTATGCGCCGACGCCTTAAACTTTGTCAAAACTTCCGCCGGGATGCGACGTGCCTTCCCTCCCGCGACAACGGCTATCCTAACCTTTGCTGTCAAAAGAACGTCGCCTCCGCGCAGGATTTCTTGCCACATTTCGATCGATGCGCCACCGGTTGTTGAGAGTCGCGTCGCGACGGAAAGTGCGTCGTCCATTATCGCGGGTTTGAGAAACTCAATGGTCATGGCGCGCACCACGAAATGGAAGCCCTCCGCGCCGCCGTTCGCAAAACTCCCACGATGCTCGATACCAAGTGCGCGCAAAAACTCGGTGCGGCCGCGCTCGAGAAAACGCAGATAGGAGGCGTGATAGACGACACCGGAAAAATCCGTGTCCTCATAATAGACTCGAACGTCAAGGCGGTGCGGTGCCGGCAAGAGCACGGATTCGGCACTTCCCGCTTCATTTGGATCACGTCGCACGTGAGGCATCGTTGTTCAGCCGCGTAGGCCCCAAACAAGCACCAAACCCACTGCCGTCACCCAATCGTATACCGCGCAAAATGGCGGAACCATGAAGGTATGGGTGCGAACCTTGCGCCATGCGCGTAATCCCAAATCCCATGTATCATGTATGATATAAGTGGCTGGAACGATCCAAGGCGTAACCCAAAAACCCATCAATGCTGCGCTAAAGAATCACAGAGCGACGATTAATCGGTTACGATCCGCGCACAGTTGCCAGTTTGTAGGCCAAATCCGACATAAATCGCGCCAATTGCGGCTAAAAGTACGGCAGAGAATTGTTCCGCTTGCGTCTTCGAGATAAGCATATGAAGCGGAATTGTGGCAATCGCAAGCAGCGCGCCAATGGCGGCAGGCAGCCGCGTTAAGAAATTTGCCAAGAGACACTTACCGTTACCCTGACCAACTCCAGGCTGCCACTGCGCCTCACCGCGAAGCACAGCATAGAGAAAAGATTTCCTTGCGAACATAGCAAAGGCTATTTCCTATTGTGAAGCTGGAAATTGCATTCGCGCCAAAGAGATCGTGAGGCGGGACACCAACAGCGAGGAAAGCGAGGAAGCAATTTGATGGCAGCTGACCGTAAACGCCGGATCGCCGTACTCGGTGCTGGTGCGTGGGGCACGGCGCTCGCCAATCTCGCCGCCCGCCCTGGCGGCGAGGACGAGGCCGAAGTCATGCTCTGGGCGCGCGACCCCGCGCATGTTGCCGAGATGTCGGCTACTGGGGTCAATGCGCGATATCTGCCAGGCGTGCCGCTCCTCTCAAATGTCCGCCCCATCTCGGATTTGGCTGAAGCCCAGGGCGTAGAACTCATTCTCGCCGTGGTTCCCGCACAGGTGCTGCGGCCTGTCCTGGAAATGTTCGTGCCGCATGTGGTCAATGGCGTGCCAATCGTTGTTTGCGCCAAGGGCATTGAGCACGCAACAGGACTGTTCCTCAGCGAAGTCGTCAGGGAGATATTGCCCGCTAATCCGCCCGTCATTCTTTCTGGTCCGAGTTTTGCCAAGGAGGTGGCCCGAGGTCTGCCGGCCGCCGTCACTCTGGCCGCGCATGACGGGGAACTCGCGGCCAAGCTCGCTGGCGCTCTGGCGTCGCCCTCCTTCCGGCTCTATTCGTCGTTCGATGTGAGAGGAGTCGAGATTGGCGGCGCGGCAAAAAACGTTCTCGCCATCGCGAGCGGGATCGCCGTAGGCCGCGGTTTAGGAGCGAGCGCCGGGGCCGCCCTTATTGCCCGCGGCTTTGCCGAACTCAGCCGATTCGGTCGCGCCCATGGTGCCCTGCCCGGCACCTTGGCGGGTCTTTCAGGGCTCGGCGATCTGGTCCTCACCTGCACATCGGAAATGTCACGGAATTATACCGTCGGCGTCGCGTTGGGGCAGGGAATGACGCCTGCGGATGCAATCGCGCGAAGCGGTCTTTGCGAAGGTGTGCACACATGCGGCGTGCTTGTCGATCTCGCCCATGCCAAGGAAATAGATATGCCAATCGCGGCGGCCGTCGATGCGGTGCTCGCGGAACGGATCACCGTCGAGGAAGCGATCGCGGATTTGCTCGCGCGCCCCTCCAAGGCCGAATTCACCGGAAGCGATTAAATCTTGACGCGAGGTCTCGATTTCTTTTTGTTTTATCGCATGCTGTAATCCGCGAATAGCCTTTCTCGCGAACGGAGAGCACACCGATGGCGCATTGGCTGATCAAGACCGAACCTGGGAATTGGTCCTGGCAAGACCAGGTCAAGGCCGGCGAAAAAGGAACATTTTGGAACGGCATCCGCAATCACAGCGCCAAGCTAAATTTGATGGCAATGCGCCTCGGCGAGCAAGCTTTCTTCTATCACTCCAACGAAGGCAAGGAGATCGTCGGCATTGTCGAAGTCATCAAACCCTATTATCCTGACCCGTCGGACCCGAGCGGCAAGTTCGGCATGGTCGACGTACGCGCGGTCGAGGGATTGAAAAAACCAATTAGCCTCGATGCCATCAAGGCCAATCCGCGCCTAAAAAAAATGGTGCTCGTCAATAACTCGCGGCTTTCCGTGCAGCCGGTGAGCGAGATTGAATGGAAAATCATCCGCGCTGAGGGTGGACTCTGAAGCGGCATCCAAATGCGCACACCATTCATAACTTTCAACGATGTGATTTGGTTTTGCGAATCTGCCTACCAATGTATTTTGATTTGTCACCACGACGCATCACGCGCTTCTGTCCGTACTTTTGGTCTGGCACCTTCGTTCCCGCACTCCGCATGCCAATCGACGGCCGCTTCGCATCAGAGGTGCGAAGCAGCCGTCCGCGGCAAGCACTTCAATCGCCGGAAAGAGACAGAGCTTTGTGATTACGATTCGATCACTGCCCTTTCGTCCAGTCGTCGACATCCTTGCGTGCCGCGTCTTTGGTGATACCGTAGCGCTCCTGAATTTTTCCTTCAAGCTGCTCGCGCTTGCCGGCGATCTTATCCAGATCGTCATCGGTAAGATGGCCCCATTGCTCCTTGATCTTGCCTTTCAATTGCTTCCAGTTTCCTTCGATGCGATTCCAATCCATTGCAGTCTCCTGTCAGTTGACGTGCGCAAAGTTTGGTTACGGCACGTTTCGTCCTAACGTTGTCCCTATCGATGGGTTCCAGCATCGCCTTTGCTAAACAAGGGTCCTAACAGCTGCATCTAGGCAACTTTCGTGATCACCTTTGCGCGATTCGCCGGGCTAGCTGTTTGGCGCCTTTGACAATTAGGGGACCGCCGCCACCGCCGGGCACGGGATTTCGAATATGAGACGTACAAGGATCACTCATTTGTGATGCGCTACAAGCGATTACTCATTCACCTCGGTCTCTTCGCACGCGATCTCCGTGGGTTTGCAACCTGCTCCTACTCGATTTGAATGTTTCAGCAACGATCTGGCGGAGCGCAAGGGCCGATCGGCTCGCCGCCGTTCCGCACATTCATTATTTGTTGTGGCTTTGTTGCATGACTGTGTGAAAAGCAGCGATCGCAATTACGAATCCTCGAACAGGGTCATTTTTGGGCCGGTCCACTATAGGCCATCCGCAGATCGAGGGTGCCTTCCCGCCCGATCGAATCGTAGGTCTCGTCAAGCCATTGCTTGGCGGCTTCCCGCCCGAACCGATGCAATTTGCTGATCAAGGACCAGGTGGCATCAAGTTTCGAGGAGGCCGAAAAAGGTTCAAGACAGCACCCGCCATCGATCCTAGGCACGAAAGGGCGTATATACTCATCGCGCGACAGTTTCCCCGAATCGATGAGCCGGTTGACGAAATCGATCGCCCGCATCTCACCAAGGAGCGCGCCGCTAAAAGTGATTTCATTCAATCGATCCTGAATGTCGGCCGCCGAGCGTGGCGTCGCGTCCCGTTCGACCGGGTTAATCTGGACGATGACAATGTCGGGGCAAGCGGTCTTATAGAACAATGGGAACAAGGCGGGGTTGCCCATGAAGCCGCCATCCCAATAAGGCACCCCGTCGATTTCCACCGCTTGAAACAAATAGGGGAGGCATGTGGAGGCCGTGACATGGTCGGCGGTGAGTTCGGGACCTTCGAAAACCTTGATCCTGCCGGTGTGGACATTAGTCGCGGCGACAAACAATTTGAGTTCGGTCAGGGCCCGCACCTTTTCGAAGTCGACTGTCTTTTCGAGATGATCGCGCAATGGATTGATGTTCAAGGGATTGAAATCGTAAGGGCTCGAATAATGGGTGAGATAATCGTTCCACCATTGCGTGACCATGGATGGCAGCGGCAACGTAAAAAACAAATCCAGGAACTTTCGCTCGGCGGGAGGGACACCTCCGCGTCGCTAATCGATCGCC
The DNA here is from genome assembly GCA_006514895.1 of Beijerinckiaceae bacterium. GTDB lineage: Bacteria > Pseudomonadota > Alphaproteobacteria > Rhizobiales > Beijerinckiaceae > Methylocapsa. The sequence continues at coordinate 3,996 of VDMG01000261.1, read as the reverse complement.
AGAATCTGGCGAGATTTTTTCGCGCGCCCGCGCGCCCGCCTTCGAGATAGCCTTCGGCCAGCACGACGGCATTCATCGCGCCCGGGCTCGTCCCGGTAATCGCCTCGATATCGAGCCTCGAATCCTCCAGTAAATAGTCGAGCACGCCCCAGATGAAAGCGCCATGCGAGCCGCCGCCTTGCAAGGCAAGATTGACCTTCTTCCTGCCGGTCCAGTCGATCGGCTCCATCGCGTCTATCATACCACCCCTCGGCGAAGTTCATTCAGCCGTCCAGCCGCCATCGATCGAGTAATTGGATCCCGTGATTTGCGCCGCCGCGTCCGAGCAGAGAAAGACGAAGAGCGCGGCGACCTGATCCGCGGTCACGAATTGCTTGGTTGGCTGCGCCAGCAAAATCACGTCATGGATGACCTGTTCGCGCGTCAGGTGGCGCGCGGCCATCGTGTCGGGGATCTGCTTTTCGACGAGTGGCGTCCAAACGTAGCCAGGCGAGACGCAATTGACCGTCACTCCGAAAGTCGCGAGTTCAAGCGCCGCGGTTTTGGTGAGGCCAGCAAGGCCATGCTTCGCGGTCACATAGGCGGATTTAAATGGTGAGGCAACGAGCGAATGGGCCGAAGCCGTGCTGAGAATGCGGCCCCATTTCCGCGCTTTCATGCCCGGGATTGCGGCTGCCATCGCATGAAACGCGGCACAGAGATTGATGGCGATAATCATGTCCCAATTTTCGCGCGGAAATTCCTCGATCGGCGCGACATGTTGCACCCCGGCGTTGTTGACGAGAATATCCACCGACCCAAGATTCGTTTCCGCCTCCTTCACCATGGCGTGGATCTCGTCCGGTTTCGTCATGTCGGCGCCGGAGTAGACCGCCTTGACGCCAAACTCCTTCTCGATCGAGGCCCGCTCGGCTTCGATCACCGCGGTGTCGCCCATTCCATTGATCACGATATTGGCTCCCTCCTTGGCGAGAGCATGGGCGATGGCAAGACCAATGCCGCTGGTCGAGCCGGTCACGATGGCATTGCGCGTTTTAAGGGTCATGTGTCCTCCAGGGGTTCGCGAGGACGGGGCCCCGCGCGAGTGCCGCGCCGTCATGCTACAACGGCGCTGCGGAAAGATGAAACAAAAGCGAAGCTTGGTGCTTAAGATCGCCTTGGCGGTGCAAACGGAGTATAACGCGCACATGAATGTTTCACGTGAAACACGCCGGGAAAAGCTTGCCGGGGCTGGCGAGTCGAAGGGTCCTGCTGTCAAGGACACTCTGGCCGCAGCGCTGGCGCTCTGCCGCCGCGACAAGATCAGCCTGACCCCGGGCAGGCGGCGTATTCTCGAGATTTTAGCCCGCGAAGGCCGCCCGCTTGGCGCCTATGAGATGATCGACAGGGTGGCCGGGGCGACTGGCAAGCGTCCGGCGCCGATTTCGATCTACCGGGCGCTCGACTTCCTGCTCGAAAACGGTCTCGTCCACAGGCTCGCGTCCCGCAACGCCTATCTCGCCTGCGGCCACGGTCACGCCGGAGAGGAGCCGATTGTGTTTCTCATTTGCGACGTTTGCGGCGACGTCGTTGAGGCCACGTCGGCCGAGATGCGAGGCAGTCTGGCCGAACTTGCCCGCAAGGCAAAATTCTCCCCCCGCGCGCAGGTCATGGAAGTCGCCGGCCGCTGCCGGGTCTGCGCGGCGGCGTGAGGAACGTTGAGAGTACGTTGCGATGACCTGCGGCCCCCTGACCGTCTCGTACAACTAGCTGCGCCGCTTCCAGAAACCGCGAATCCATAAGGCTAACCAAATACTTCCGCCAACGACCACCGCGGCGAAACCGAGGTTGAACCAAGGTATCGGCGGCCTCTCGTCAAGCGCGGCGCGTTTAATATTCGTCACATTGGGCACGACTGAAAGAATTTGGATGCGCCAGCCATAATAGGTCAAAAGCGCGGTGCCGCGCTCACCCGCAATCGATTGCGCAACCGCCTGGAGATCGGCCGAATTGAATTTAAAATAAAAGGGAAAACCCCAGCCGGTATCTTCGTTGCGAAAAACCCGGGGTTTTTTTGTTTCGACATCCTCGGCAAAGACATAGAACACGTCATGCGTCGTTGTGTGGGATTCGTTGGTGCCGACCGGACGCCTCGTCTCTGCTCCCACTAGACGCACGATGGCGTGATGTGGCAGAAAGTAGTCCAAGAACGCAATGGGGCCGGCAGCGGCCAGCAGGACGATTACGGTGCCAATTACGATACGGCGGAGCTTTGGTGCCATGTTGAGAGTCCAATTCTGACAAATTATTAGAAGTCGTCGTCATAATTCCGTGACGCCAAAGCCGTTGGCAGCCGCGACGTTTTTTTTTAACGCACATCGGGGCTATAAGGCCCAATAGTGGCTTGTGTCGAGAAGGAAGCGGAACCGAGCCCTAGTCACTTGACTGCAAAAGCGTTTTTGGTCACCACTCTTTACGGCCTTTCGAGTCATGATCGCGACAAGCACGCAGGATATGTCCGGCAGGCGCCTTTTTTCAAAAGCCCGAGCCCCGCATGACACGCTCCCCGCTTCCGGCCTCCCCCGAACTTGTTGACCCCGACGAGGCGGGACCTCTCCCCCGGCGCCACACCATCGGCGTGCGGGTCGGGTCCGGCAAAGCCGCGATCATGGTTGGCGGGAGCGCCCCAATCGCCGTTCAGTCCATGACCAATACGGATACGGCCGATGTCGAAGCGACCGTGACCCAGGTCGCGGCGCTTGCCCGCGCGGGCTCCGAGCTTGTCCGCATCACTGTCGATCGCAATGAGGCGGCCGCCGCCGTCCCTTATATTCGTGACCGCCTCGAGAAAAGTGGTTGCCACGTCCCTCTCATCGGCGATTTCCACTATATCGGCCATAAGCTCCTCGCCGATCATCCCGCTTGCGCCGAGGCGCTCGCCAAATATCGAATTAATCCCGGCAATGTCGGCTTCAAGGACAAGCGGGACAAGCAATTCGGCCTGATCGTCGAAATGGCGATCAAATATGGCAAGGCCGTGCGGATCGGCGCTAATTGGGGATCGCTCGATCAGGAGCTGCTCACTGCGTTGATGGATGAAAACGCACGCATGCCGCAGCCGCGCCCGGCCGGCGCCGTAATGCGCGAGGCGATGGTGCAATCGGCGCTATCCTCCGCCGCGCGGGCGGAGGACATCGGACTTGGCCGGGATAGAATCATCCTTTCCGCCAAAGTCTCCGATGTGCAGCATCTCATCGGTGTCTATCGCACCCTCGCGCGGCGCAGCGATTACGCGCTGCATCTCGGCCTCACCGAAGCGGGCATGGGCTCGAAAGGCATTGTCGCCTCTTCCGCCGCCATGGGCATTTTGTTACAGGAGGGGATCGGCGACACGATTAGAGTTTCGCTCACCCCCGAGCCAGGCGGCGACCGCTCGCTCGAAGTGAAGGTGGCGCAAGAGCTTTTGCAAACCATGGGGTTTCGCACTTTCGTGCCGCTGGTTGCCGCCTGCCCAGGCTGCGGCCGCACGACGTCGACGGTATTTCAAGAGCTCGCGCGGGATATTCAGGCCTACATTCGCGACGAGATGCCGCTTTGGCGGGCTCGCTATCCGGGGGTCGAGGCGCTGAATGTCGCGGTGATGGGCTGTATCGTCAACGGACCTGGCGAATCGAAACATGCCGACATTGGGATTTCTCTGCCCGGCACCGGCGAGACGCCGGCGGCGCCCGTGTTCATCGACGGGCAAAAGGCGATGACCCTGCGCGGCGAAGGCATAGCCGCCGAATTCAAGCAAATCGTCGAGGGTTATATTGAGCGGCGGTTTGGCGGGGTGAAGAGCGCGGCGGAATAGCCGTGTTTGGCGGGGGGGCTTTATGGGAATGGGTCATCGGACGCGTTTTTCGTCCTCCAACCATGGCGACCACATCATAAGCGCTGCCATAACCCTCATCATCACTGTCCGGCGTCAGCGCCTGTGAGACAGATTAAGCGGGTTGAAGAACGGAGGATTTCTGG